>JBGVTO010000110.1:0-8643 GCA_041862635.1 Phycisphaerae bacterium
AAGTGCCGTGCGAATGGCGACCTCCTTCTGCCGCACCGAGGCCCGGGCCAGCAGGAGGTTGGTTACATTGGCGCAGGCGATTGCGAGCACAAAACCCACGATCCCAAGCAAGACGAGAAGATTCCCACGAGATTCTCCAACGACCTGCTCATGCATCGGGACAAGCGCTACACCCCAGCCTACGTTGGCCTCTGGATACTGCTGCCCAAGTCGGTGCGCGATGGTATCCATTTCGACTTGAGCCCGTTTGAGTGTGACGCCTTTCTTGAGGCGACCAAAAACCCGGCGGTGGCGTAGGCTGCGCATCTCCAAGTGATCGGGGTCAAGCGATATGGGCGCCCACACATCGACGTTTCCAAAATAAAATAACTCGGAGAGAGACTTTTGAGGCAAAACTCCCACGATATTCAATATCATGTCGCTCAGGGTGACGGATTTCCCAATGATACTTGGGTCGGAATCAAAACGGCGCTGCCAGAAGTCGTAGCTAACAACAACTACCCTGTTCTGGCCCGGCTGTTCTTCTTCGGGAAAGAAAGTGCGGCCGAGGGCTGGTTTGATACCCAGCGCAGAGAAGAAATTGGCGGATACAAGCTCAGCCGAAATCTCCTCGGGTTCGTCTCCACCCGTGAGTGTGAAGCCCCAGCCCCTCCCAGACGCGAGATGCACGAAGACTTGGTTCTGCTCTCTCCAATCCGCCAAGTTGAGCGACGAAACCGGCCGCTTATCCCAGCCTCTTTCAAGGTTCTGTTCCCAAACCATTACGAGCCGGTCGGGATCTTCGAGACGAAGAGGGCGAAGCAAAACTGCGTTAACGACACTGAAGATCGCCGTGTTTGCACCGATGCCGAGCGCCAGGACCAAAACCACCACGGCGGTAAAGCAGGGGTTCCTGACCAGCATTCGAAAGCCATAACGAACGTCTTGTATTAGAGTTCCCATTTAACTACCTCCATTTTTGTATCTACTATTCGTATCTTAGGGCGACCATCGGATCGACTTTGGCTGCCCTGCGTGCGGGGATGTAGCTGGCGGCCAATACGACTCCAACGAGAACCAGCGAGGCCCCGGCGAAGGTTGTGGGATGCGTCGGGCTTACTCCGTAAAATAGACTTCGCAGAACGTGGGCTACCGCCAAAGCGATAGGCAAACCAATGCCAAGGCCACAAAGCGCTAAAACCAACCCTTGACGAAGGATCATTTTAAGAACATCGCCGCGCCGTGCGCCGAGGGCCATCCGGATGCCGATTTCATGCCTCCGCCGATTTACCGCGTAAGCGACCACCCCATACAGTCCAGCCGTGGCAAGAATCAGGCCTATCAAGCTGAATGTCCCCATAAGTTCTGTCAGGGATCGTCGCTCGCTCAATCTATCTCGGATTAACTCTTTCATGGTCGTCATAGAGGACAAAGTCGCATCTTTGTTGAGTGCTTGCATTTCGTGTCGAACGAGCTTAACCATCTCGCCTGCGTCAACGGACGTTTCCACCAGAAGGGTCATGTCCCACCAGAACATTTGTCCGAATGGAAAATACAGGTGCGGTTCCGGCTCCTCCTCGACATTAAAGTGCTTGCAATCCTCAACCACGCCGGTAACCTCCCATGCTTGACCCTGTGGCTTATCAACCCGGATCAATTGGCCCAGAGGATTCCTGTTGGGCCAAAGACTCTGGGCCGTCGTTTCGCTCACCATGACGACCTTCGGACGCGACTGGTCGTCAAGCTCATTGAACTCACGGCCTTGCAAGAGACGGACTCCCATCGTGCGAAAATAATCCTGCCCCACTACATTGAACTTGATCGCCTGACCCTGCTCTTGAGCAGACGATTCATCGCCTGGAAGGAAGACCCTCTTAGCAGCGTGTCCTCCGGACTCGCTGAGGGGGACATGCTGGGCCACGCTGGCGTGCTTGACTCCCGGCAGGGTTTGAACCCGCTCGACCAACTGTTGGCGATAGAACCTCACCTGCTCTACATTATTGCCAGATCCGCTGAGGGAAGCCAGGAGTATGTTCTTCTTGAAGTACCCTAAATCTGTGCTGAGACACTGCAAAAAGCTTTTCATTAACAGGCCTGCCGTAGCCAAAAGTACCATCGACAATGCAAGCTGGCCGACGACCATAGCGTTGAGCCCAGAAAATCGGCGCCGGCCTTTCCCATTCTGAATATACTCGCCCTTGAGCAACGGTGTTAAATTTGGCTTCGAGGCGCGGAGAGCAGGCACTAAACCAAAGGTCAAGGTAACCAACAAGGAGACTACCATGGTGAATCCAACCACGCGATGATCCAGGCGAACGTCCAACATGGAAGCGACACCTGGCGGCAACAGCGCCGGCAAAGCAGCAATTACCAGCTTGGTCAGCAGGATGCTGACTCCGGCGCCCAGCAGAGACAGCAAAAGACTTTCCGTCAGCAGTTGGCGAAACAGTCGGGCTCGCCCACCGCCCACGGCAAACCGGATGGCCATTTCCCGGCGCCGAAGCTCAGAACGAGCCACCAGAAGGCTGGAAACATTCGCACAAGAAATTAACAAGACCAAGCCCACGATCAACATAGCTAAGAGCAGAAGCGCGCCCTTGCCCTTGAGTCGGAAGCGGGCTTCAGAAACGACCAATCCTCTTTGTACTTTGTTGGTCGATGGGTATGCTGCTGCCAGCTGCCGCACAACAGTGTCAACCTCTGCCTGGGCCTCTGTGACAGTGGTGCCGGGAGGAAGGCGGCCCCATAGCTCGAAGTCGCGCCGTTCCCGCGATTCCATCTCGCCCGGACGCTCCTGCTGGGCCCATGTCTCTATGGGATACCAAACCTCACACCGGACGACGTTCCGCGTGCCAACGAAGCCTTTGGGAGTTACTCCTATCACCGTCACGTTCCTCCCAGTAAGCAAAATCGTTTTACCGACGATATCATCATCCCCCCCAAAACGACGGTGCCAGAGGCCGTGGCTAATAACAACCACAGGTTCTGCGAGCGAGGCAGCGTCGTCTTCGGCAGAAAAGAAACGGCCAAGAGTAGCTTTTACGCCCAAGACGGTAAAGTAGTTGCGCGAAACCACGTCTGCCACAAGCCCCTCCGAGCCTTCGCTTCCTTTTAGGGCAGCACCGCGATGGTCGATAGCCATAAGGCCGGAAAATGCACGGGACCGATCACGAAGCTCGACGTAATCGGGATAGGAAAAAGATCCGTATGGATTTTGGTCGGTGCTGGCAAAAACGCGAAAAAGCTGACCAGGACGGGTAACCGGCAGCGGACGCAGACAGAGCCAATCCATCAAGCTAAAGGTTGTCGCCGTAAGGCCGATTCCAACCGCCAATGAAACGACCGCCACGGCGGTAAAATAGAGGCTCCTGATTAGCATTCGAAAGCCATAACGTACGTCTTGTATTAGAGTTCCCATTTTAACTACCTCCATTTCTCCTATCTACTACTCGTATCTTAAGGCCACCATCGGATCGACTTTTGCTGCTCTTGCTGCTGTCTGAGATTGCTCTGGCGAGACTCTGGAACCCAGCATGAACATTGGCAATATGCATAGAGCAACAAAGTGATAGTATCAAAATACTTTTAAATGTTCTCATGCCGGTCATTCTTCCCAAAATCCCGCGCCTTCTGGCGTTCTCAAAGGCCTAATTCGGTTATCCAACCGGTTATCAGATCCAAATACCGCTTGGCAATTAAAGGTCTATTCGTCAAAGCCCGACTGGATTTTGTATGTCTTGAGATAAGCTCGGAAGGTGGCAACCCAAAATAGTCTCTCCACTCTCTATTAAGTTCAGTCAATGTCTTGCTGTAAACTCGTTCTGCCACAATATCCAGATCCTCCTCTTCAAGCAACAACCATAAGAAGCGACGGAACCTCGGAGAACCGTATTTTTCTTCCAGAAAGCTGTAGAAACATGCAATGGTCTGTTCAAAGGCGCCTGGATCGGATACTCCTTCTTTCCCTTCCTTCAGATCCTCCAGAGAGAATTCAGGATGTTCCTTCAAGTAACGGCGCATTGCTATTTTCGCTAACGTGTCTTCATCAAACTTGTATTTAGGTCGGTCACTGTATTTCTCCTGGAAGTAGCCACACAGCCATTCGCCAACGAAATCCCAGTTCCGATTTGCTCCTGTGTAACCAGACCGGTAATAAAAGACGTGTGTTGTTTCATGCATGATGATTGGAATGCACCAGCTTATAGAACTTATGAATATCTGCGGTACCCTGCCCCGAGTGTCCATACGGGGAGCGTCATAGCATCCGTCTGCATGGAGCACTGACTGCATCTTGCGATGCGTCTCAAGATCAGGACTTGCGATAAGACGGATTTTGTTCTTTATGTCATGCTCAGGGAAATAGTACTCCATAAATCGGAAAACATTATCCAGTTGAACAATGCAGCCTTTTATAAGTGGCTCGGATCCCTTTCGAAAATACACTTCGAACTTCTCGGTGGGCAGCACACGCCAATCCATCCCGCCAATTCTCTCACTACGGACAGCAGTCCAGTCAACAGCTTGTTCATGGTCGAATATGGCCCAAGGGCGTATCTCGGCGGCCTGCTTGTTTTCCGGCTGGCGCGAAGGTAATGGTGGATAGACGATTTCTGCCTCAGCCTTGAGCCTGTCAAGATATGCCTGTCTCATAACGTCGTTCCTGACGTCCTCAAATGGCCTAACTTGTTCTTTACGGTCAGTAGCCTTAAGGATTAAGATGCCGAATGGAGTTTTGACAAGGCCACTGATTTGCCCGACCTTCAGTTCGAAGAGGGCTCTATCGAAAGGTGGGATAAAGCGGCCTCTGGGGATGAAACCCAGATCGCCATTTGGGTCTCCCATGCTACTCTGGGAGTAAGCCTGGGCCAGTTCGCCAAAGTCAGCGCCTTGCCTCAACTGCCTCAGAATATCATTAGCCTGCGCCAGCGCTATTTCCCAGGCCTTCTCCCTATTGTAGTCAGCCCCCTCGAGATCAGGCCTGATCAGAATCTGACTCGCTCTGACGCTCGCGTCAGTGTATTTCGTGATGTTTTTCTCGTAGTAGCCTCTGGCGTCCTCTTCGGTAACATTTAGCTCAGCTACTTTTTGACGGGCCAGTTCTTCTCGTATCTTCTGTTTCACCTTGTCACACTCTCGGCCGGACGCCTCCACCTCTGCCCGCTGTTGTTCCACCGACATTCCCTTCTTAGAGGCTGACTCTCGAAGTGCTTTCTCCACGTCTTGGTCACTAATCACAACGCCCGCCTCTTTCACCTTCTCATCAATCAGCTGCGCCTCGATCAACTCCTTTAGAATTTTCTGTCGCAGCCTCATTCTTTCCTGCTCAATAGACTCTGGGGAGGAATCTAACCACGCCTGGAGCCGCCGTTCAAGTTCGGGGCTGACCAGTCTCTCTATCTGAGCCTCAGTAATATCGACCCCATTTACAGTGACGGCTATTCTGTCTTTCCTTCCCGTAGACCCTGTGGCTTTGTCACCAGCACCTGAGGAGGCTTTGTTGGACGTACCGGTTCGGAGGCTTGCGGATGTCTGACCTTTCTCGGACAAACTGAGGCAAGACGAGCAAACAGCAACAAAGAAAAAGAATATGACCGGACATAGACAAACGCCTTGAGACCTGATGAAAAACGTTCTCATAATTCTCTCCTTTCTGCCAGAAGGCACTTACATAGTTCTTTTTTTCCACAGGTTAGTACGTACATTCCCACCGCAAACTGGAATGTAAGCATGTTCAGCAGAAACTCTTTCTTGGCGATTTTCCAGGTCATTTTCTATTCTCCATTTTTTTATCTTCGACTTAGTTTCACGTCCATGAAGTCTATGCCGGTTATCAGATCCAAATACCGCTTGGCAATTAAAGGTCTATTCGTCAAAGCCCACCGTCAACAACAAATTGTCCATCTGGGCCTACTACGAGCAGTGCAAGGTTGTGCTTCCGGATCTGACCTGATTTCGATCTAACCTCATATGGTACGAACCATCTATCGTAGTCTTCGTCTTCGGGTTTGAAGGGTTCACCAATGCTGATTATTTCCAATCCTCCGTATGTGTCCTTAAATGGCTGGCTAACAGGATCGAGGAACTTTGACACTACCTGCCAATTTTCTTCAGATAAAGCCTGGAAAAAGGCGCGTGCCACTTCCTGGGACATACGCCGGTACTTCTCGTCTTGCTGGCCTAAGTCGTCGAGTCTTCTTTGTAAGTCTGACTGCGTTGACTTCTTTTCAGCATTAACACCCGGCAAGTATTCAAAATCTCCTATTTCAGGAGTGTATTGCAGCACCCTAACTCGCATATCCTCGCCAATTCCTGAGTGCCAGGTGATCCAAATTTCACCATCTTTTCCAATGCAAATATTTGGCGCTCTACTGTTGACATCTTCTTGGGAGATTAGTTTCGGAACAGACCACTTGTTATTCGAGAATCGCGAGATATAAATCCCCCAGGGCTTGTCAATGACATTTTCGCGGCCGCTGAAGACAACCCATATCACTCCGTTGTTGTCAACTGCGGCTTTTGGAGTTTGATTCAAGGCCGTTTGTTTTTCGACGGTCAAGGTATAGGGCAATGTCCATTGCTCATTTTTGTCATCATAATATGACGCCAAAATCCTCTGTGGTTCTCTTTTGCGCGCAATATCGAAGCCGAATGACTCCCAAAAGACCCATCTTTTTCCATGCTTATCGATAACAATTGATGGATAACCGCCATTCTCATTAGTATTGATGTCTCCCGTGAGCTTTGTAACAGAGGTCGCCTCTTTCACCAAATTTCCCGCACAAATGCCCAACAATGCAGGATAATGCTGGTTCCATGCACCCCAGCCTTGACCGTTGCTGTCTATAACTAATGAAGGATACCAGGCATTTACATAATCAATGCTGGCTTTTTTGATCGCTACGTCTTGTATCTCTCCTAAACTTCGATTCACTATAATACGGTGCCTTAAATATCTGTAATTCGCCTTCCACTCACTCCAGGCAACAACCATTTTTCCCCGTTGATTACTGGTGATTGCTGGCGTAACGACATCAAAAGGTTCCTTTTCGGTAATGAGGATTTCGCTGGAAAGTCGAGCACCATCAAAAGACCTGCCGTAGAGTCGATAGAAGCTATCTCTGCTGTTTAAGTAAAATATCCACAACATAGAACCATCATATGCAATTATTGGATCGAAACTATCCGATGAGTCATTTTCAACTGCTATAGCCATCTGTGGCTCGGGGCGATTTACGGATGCCAGGAGGATATCTCCGTTTTCTTCCCATACAACCCAGCAAACTCCATCTCTGTCAACTGCCATAGAAGGAAATCGGCAGGCGGAAGCCCCGAAGGTTCGAATTTTGCCATTTGGTGTGCTAACCCAGGAAGAAATGTCTATACGATGCTCGTGAGTTTTATATTTCTCCGGTGAGCTTGAAGGAATCTGACAGACACCTTCTTTGCAAAGTGCCTTCGAGGTTGCGGTTCCACAAGCCAACGAAGGTGAAAACTTCCAAGTATTGTTTTCCTTATCGAAGAAACCGTGCAGCAGAATCTCAGGCTTGCCATTAGTTCCACCCTTGTAAATGGTGTAATCAACCCAACTTTCGCTGGTATAACTCTTTAGATTGGTTCCCCAAAGTCTTAAAACAACGTACCTTTCTCTATTGAATGGATTAGGGAAACAGGCAGCTAAACCCACATCAGCTTTGGAGAACTCATAATCTCCAATTTTGATACTTTCGGAGCATATTTTTATAGGGTTGTCCTTGTCTTCGAAGAGTGTAAACTTAAATCGCTCCGTCCTTCCATTAAAATGTAGATTTTTTTGTAAATCTTCATCTTTGAGTTCACCCTCATACCTGACTACCGTGCTGTTCCACTTCTTGTTAATTTCTGATAGTCTTTTATAAGTATCCTCATCCTCATCAGGTATAACGCGAACTGCCAGATGATGCTCATTTTCGTCTATGAACTTGTACCCCATAAATAGAGGTGACGTGGGTGTCAGGCGAACATCTCGTTTTGGCCAGAATTGCGGATGCAGTGATTGAAATTTTTCCTCATAATAACTTAGACCTCCACGGTAAATACTTTTGCCATCTCGAAAGGCCATTAAAAATGGGAAGCCATGTCTATGATAGTCGTGAAGCCTTGGCGGAAATGTCAGGACGGGGACTGACGCCTCACGATAATGTTTTATGTAAGTGTAGATATCCAATTGCGGATTGAATAAGCACTGAAGGAAGTTAGAACCGCCTGCTTCTTCATTGTTCCTGAAATAATTCTCCCTTACGAACTCGCCGTCAAAAAGGCAGTAGCCACAGTCGGACGGTGAAAATGGATGGATAAGCACAACGCCTTTGTCGTAACTGGATAAATTAATCTTGTTTCCCCAAAGGTCCTCTGCGATTCCTTTCAGTTTGGTTGCATTAAATGGTTCAGACTGCCCAGATTGTGCTAATAGGACACGGCAACCAAATACTAAAAGAATGCCAATTGTCGGTAGAATGATTTTCTTCATTTTTCGCTCCTTTCTTTGAAGCTTCGATATCCAATTCAGTCTCACCATAACAAGGAAAAACGAGGACGGTCATGAACCCAAAACTGAGGATAATCCATCCTGTCAGAAAGTTCTGCTTATCCATGATTTTTTGCTTTCTTTGATTCGTTGAATTAGTC
>JBGVTO010000111.1:0-11422 GCA_041862635.1 Phycisphaerae bacterium
CATTGGTCAGGTTCACGCCCTGGTCGGCAAACGCCTGCAGGTCGATAGTCCATTCCATCCAGGCCTCTATCTGTGCTGCATTAGGATTATCGTGTGTAACTACCGCATTGCCATTGAGAGCCACATACAAAGGCTCTGCAGCATTAGAAGCAACACCGTAGAACCAAATCGTCAACGTGCTGACACCTTTCTCAGTCCAGTCACGCGGATAAGTCAATGTCAATTCCGCTCCAGAATACTTGGATTTGCCCTGCATGTTATTGTCGTAGAATAAAGGCATCGATTGCTTACCGCTATGAACGATAGTTTCCTCACAATAAGAACCGGTGCTTTCGTCGCCGACGGCAGAGCCGGTTCCATTACCGGCATAGTAGGGCTCAACGCCCGGCATGCCATAGCCAAGCCCATCATGCCATGCGAACCATATCTGGTTGTCACCAACGTCGTAGTCCTCAAAATCGTCCACGATAAGGAAGTCGGCGGTCGTAAAGCTCCAGACGCTGCCTATCCACGGACTGTCGGGATTAGTGTCATTGACTTCATCGACACGCCAGTAGTAAGTGGTATCCCACTCAAGTTTTCCGGGGTCATAGCTCTCAGAACCAAGGTCTCGGCTGCCTTTGTAATCAGGTGAGCCTGTATTTGCATTGCGTACGGCATCTTGGTCGGTGCCGAAATAGACCTGGTGCGAAGCGGCTGCCTCTCCCGGCGACCAGCTAAGAATCTGCGTCTGCTTTACATCCGCAGCGCCGTTAGACGGCTTCGGGCTGCTGGCCTTTATGGGTGGCGATAACGCAGCCTGCGGAATAACCTGCCTTGGTATAGACGGACTCTGCCAGTACAACTGCCATTCCGCTTCTCCCGCATTCTCATAGCCTTCCAATACTATCGCATAGGTCTGACCCGCAACAAGTTCTATCGGCTCGCTACGATTCTCTGCACGATCATGGTCAGTCCAGTTTTCGATGATAAGCTTACCATCTAAGTATAAGCGTACGCCATCGTCGCTACCAGTTATGAAGGTAACGGGCTCAGAGAAGGCCGCTTCCAGCTCCCCGGTCCATCTGATTGAGAAGCTGTCCTCGTTGATCCCTGGCGGAGGATTTGGTCCCGGGTTCCAGTAGAAATCAATTTGCGGGTCTATACGGGTCAGCGCAGGTATACCGCTCAAATCCATGTTGTTGAAGTACTCTCCTTTTAGACCTCCTCCGGCTCTCCTAATTGTGAAGCTCCAGACTTTGCCTTTATGCGTCTCGATGGCATCGAACTCATCGACCCGCCAGTAGTAAGTCTTCTCTAATTCAAGGGGGCCGGGGTCATAAGTTTCAGGTCCCTGGGGGGCACCGCCCGCGGCACTATTCACATCGTCAAAGTTATCGCCGAAATACACGGTGTGCAGTTTCGCACCGAAACCTGCCGTCCAGCTAAGGGTTATATCGGGGTCAATAAATTTGGAGCCATCAGCCGGGTCGGGGTCGTAGGCAGTCCTGGTGGGAACCATAAAGCTCCAGACATTTCCTTTCCACGGACTATTCGGCTCGGCATCGTTGACCTCGTCGATTCGCCAGTAGTAGGTTGTACCCGGAACAAGACCATCCGGATAAGGAAATCCGGGAAAGCCGACAACAAAATATGTCGAGGGCTGGTTACCCTGGAAGGTGTCACTCTCGTTCGTCGCATCGTTCACATCGTCATAATTATCACCCATGTAAACATCGTGAGAGACGGCAAAATCACCGGCTAACCACGACATACTGATCCATGTGTCCTCATGCAAAGTACCGTCCTTCGGGTCCGGACGCCGGGCGAGCGGGGTACCGCTGGCAACGTTTTTGAGATACCAGTTGTTAATCCATTCACTTATAACTTCGCCGCGTGGGTCATCGTCTTGACCAGATGTCTGGTAGAAAATGCCCAAGCGACCACCGGTCACTGTATTAACAACGATAACAGGTTCCGCTCTTGTTCCAGCATCGTTTTGAGCAAGAATCAGTTCCGGTTCCCAATCGCCTTCAAGCTCATCGAGATGGAATGGGCGGTCAGTTTGGAAATCTTGTAAAGATGGAGTGTACTCTTGACCTTCGGCTGTAACGACAACAGCAGTATCGTCATCCCACATTGTAATGCCGGCAATGTCCATCATTGTCTGTAATCCACCTGCGGCATTTGTTCCAGCACCATTTACGACGTAGAACATATAGTCACCAGTGTTAATAATACAATTACCATCATCTAAGAATAATTCGGCTAATGAGTCATCAGCCTGTCCATTACCAGGTGCATAAATAGTGTCTGGGAACTGTCCGCACAGAATTAAAAGGTCTGATGCACCATCACCTGTGTGGTCTGCTACCCAATCTGCAAGGGCATCTTGTTCATTTGTTGGGAATAGTTCAACAGAAACAGCCGTTACGTTGTCAGCAATTTCTTGCATTTCGCGGTCAGCCGCACCTTGCGACCACCAGCCTGCTTGTGTTGAAATCGCTATGTCAGAAGCCATAGACGTCGCGCAAAATGCAAATGCAACTACGAATACAAACCCTAAATTTTTCATTTTTTTAGACATAATAGTCCTCCTTAAAAAAAGTTGGAAAAATACCACAATTTGGCCACACTAAATCTCGATATCTCGGGGTTATTCTCTATATCGAAACTGTTTATTGATGAGAAGTATGAATATGAGGCTGCGCAGCACAAAGCCAGGTTATTACTTAAAACTCTACTGCCGGCGCAGTACATAATAACTCCTCCTCTATTCATAAAATTACTCGTCGGGGCGGGGCCCGCCGCAGCCCGGCAAGAATCGTATCCAACCGTCTTAGCTCTCGTCGGGGCGAAGCCTGGCGACCCCGCTACGACTTGCTCTGCCTTAACAAGCCGACCTGAGACAGGCTGGATGTCCTCAAAACCAAGGACGCCCGGCTGCACGAGTACACGTTTCACTAATATTATCTATACCAAATTATCTGCCTTCCCGTCAAGGAAAATCCCCCAACCAAGCATCAATCTATGCCACATTTGCTGACGGGAAACAGTTTCCAAAATCAAACTTAGCTTATTGATTATAAAGGTCACAGATCTATCAGAAACTTTCGGACCGGTCCGACCTGCCAATCACACCGCACGAGCTGCGCCCCAAGTATCCCTCAGAACGGCGCCACTTTCGCTCGTAGACGACTACAACTACAATACAACTCGACAATCCGTTATCTGCCAATTCAGCAAAATTGCTCTCTCCATAAGTCCTGTATCATAAGTGGGTTATGAGAATGGGAAAATTTGGCATAGGATTCAATGGACGATTCTAAACAAAAGAGCTGACAACTCTCTCAAGCTGCCATCCCTTTGATTTTTCTTGCCTTCGTTTTCTTGCAGGCGGTATTGTATATGCGAAAAGCCGAGATGCTCGGGCTGGAATAGGTGCCGTTAAATACCCTCGGAGGAGCTCTCTCTAATTCTATATGCAGGGCTGTCTTAGCTACAGTTCTTTGTATCCTACGAGATATTTCGGAATTCAAAAAACGGTCCAGATGTCTTATGATGTCAACATGACGTTTAAGCTGGAAAGGATTTATCCGTGAAACGACATGTTTTGACCCTGATTATTGTGATGCTAATTGCCAGTGTGAACCGGGCCGGGGCAGATTCAACTGAGATGTTAGACAGTTGGCCTGCCTGGCGCGGGCCGTTGGTAAATGGGGTGGCACCGCATGCCGATCCTCCGGTTGAGTGGAGTACGTCGGAGAACATCAAGTGGAAACTGGATCTGCCTGGTCAGAGTAATGCTACGCCGATCATCTGGGCCGATAGGGTGTTTGTCGTCACAGCGGCCGAGAGCGAGCGCACTGTGGATCGGTTGTTGGCGCCGAAGATGGAGCCGCCGGGAGGATATAGGACCAAACGCCCCAAGCATTACTATCAGTTCCGGGTCTATTGTGTAGACCGCAAGAGTGGTGAAATTATCTGGCAGCGTGTGGCGGTTGAGTGTGTTCCGCATGAAGGTCACCATGAGACCAATACTTACGCCTCCGGCTCACCCACCACGGACGGAAAGCGACTCTATGTAACGTTCGGTTCGCGCGGTCTCTTCTGCTACGATCTCGATGGAAACCTGATTTGGGAACGTGATCTGGGTGACATGGTCACGCGTTTTGGCTGGGGTGAAGGGACATCGCCGGCCGTTTATGGCGATGCACTGGCCGTCAACTGGGACCACGAAGGATCCTCGGCCGTCTATGTTCTGGATGCTCTGACAGGAAAGACACGCTGGCAGGCAAAGAGGGACGAAGAGACGACCTGGGGCACGCCCTTGGTCGTGACATACAAGGAGACCAAGCAGTTGATACTCAATGCTACCCGACGCGTAACGAGTTACGATCTGGACTCGGGCAAGGTTCTCTGGGAATGTGGTGGACAAACCGCTGTGCCGATTCCCTCGCCCGTAGCGCTGGACGATATGGTCATCTGTATGAGCGGCTATCAGGTTTGGCTGTAAGCTGTGAGTTTGGAATGATTGAGGTAAAGGCTCATAATAGTAACTTCTTTATTGTGGGCCTTTTTGCCTGCAAAACCCCTTAATGAATGTCGGAGTTGTCGGTTTACAGGAGCCGCGAATTTCTGTAACTCTTTACACATTTAAGACTTATCTATTGTCGGCGACGCAGACCCCGACACAAGGTCGTATATTCGAAACGCTCCCCCGCTATGAACCCACGACCCCAAAATCCAGACCCATTTTCCAGCTCAAAATCACAGTTTCTGGCACCAATTATGCTGCTTTATCATCTACCAGCCCAGATGGCACAGCCTTTTTCATCGTCCGCATACTTATAAAATAACCAAATGGGAGAAGTTCAATGATCGACAACCGACTTCAGCGGATCTTCGATATTGACTATTCTTTTCTTGCCTTAGACGAAAATACCGATCATAATGGAATTAACAGGGCGGTAATTTTCACCATTGATTTACACCCACGTATTGAACCGGAGAAGCCGGTCGAATCCAGAGAGTTATTAGGAAAGTTTTTAATCGTTCGGCAGGATATATATTACTGGTAAAAAAGTGTAATATATTATTATGTTGGAAGCGAGAATGCAGGCTGGTGTATAAGGGCAAGGTCGGCAGCGGCCTTACCAGAAGGCAACGGCAGGATTTCCTGACTGAA
This sequence comes from Phycisphaerae bacterium, assembly GCA_041862635.1. Classification (GTDB taxonomy): domain Bacteria; phylum Planctomycetota; class Phycisphaerae; order Sedimentisphaerales; family Anaerobacaceae; genus NIOZ-UU13. The sequence continues at coordinate 5,168 of JBGVTO010000111.1, forward strand.
TTGGCCAAAGCACCAAAGCTGCAAGAACCGGTGGATTGTCCTTCCGGCTCTATGTGCCGATTGCCTGGCTGGCGGTGCAGAGTTCGCTACTTCGGGCTGACGGAAATGGGCCATCTGCGATCGCCGACCGCCGAAACAATACAAGGGCCGTGAAGGAAGAACGTTGCTGGCCAAATACTGTGCGATGACCGAGCTAATCGGCGAGAAGTTGGTGCTCTTTTTACTTTTAGGCTTACTGGCTGGCTACTACGCAGACGCAAAACAAATTAGTCATCAAGCCCCTGCAGGATGTCTAACTTTATCCTTATCATCCTCTACGCCGCAGGGGCTTTTATATCGAAGCTTATGGCTTCTCAAGGACTCCTGTTCTCAGAACCCTCAATTGCTGAAACATGCGTATGGTACGAACTGTCTGAAGGCATAGACCCCGCAGAATGGGCGAGTTTGTGTCGCTATATCGGCACTCTAAGCCTAAAGGAGTTTGAATGTGTTAGAAAGAGTATCTTGCCAAAACCTGGTGGTATGAAAAGCAAGCTAAAAGGAATTTGTCATAGCTCCGACACTTTGGTGAAAATTCCTTTAGTCAGTATCGGCCCCAGTGGTATAGGTGGAGAGTACCAGAGGGAAAGGTGAGGATTCTTTGTCTTTGACTTCACAATCTGTAACCACCTCAGATTCTTGTAATTTATTTGACCCTCTGAGTTCCAAAATGCTATAATCCTTTTGCATCCATAGACGGTTCTATGCGAGAGACGTCAATCCGAAGCCTTACCGCATACTTGAATGGGTGCGGAATGGTGATGTAATATTAGATGAATTCTGAAAGGATTTTAACAATGGGAATGAGGTTCATATCGCTATCAAGGCTGGCTTATCCCCCCTTTACACATCTATCTCAATGTGATGTAAATCTCGCAGAGATGTTTCTCGCATCTCGCTTTTTCCGCTCGCTGTTGCTTTTTCCGCTTCTGTGAGCAAATAGGTCAGCACATAGCACCAGCCTCATTCCCATCTTCCATTATCGTCCCGTTCCGGCTACCCGCTACACTATTTATTTTTGCCCATAGTTGACTACCAAACCACACCCTCTTTAGCAAGATTTTTGGGAGCGGCCTTGCCAGCATGAGACCTAAGCGCGTGCCAAACATGCTCGTTTGACCTTCTGCTGACCTAATTTTTCTCTTGCAAATCTGGTATTACAATATAGATTCTTTGTAGCAGCTATGCGGACAGTTGAACAGCTACGGATTCTTGTATGGAAACCATGATAATATAGCCAGACGCGAGCCATTAAACATTACTGGAGATAGAGTCAGATGGGTCAACTGGATAATGAGATTGTAGAAACTCAGAAAGTTCGCTCCGACCTACTCAAGTGGAAGATTATTCTTGTGGCCGGTTTGGGCGGGATTGGATTCGGACTAACAGGCAGCACCTCTTCGGCTGAGTATGCTGACCTTGTTCTTTGCTGTATTCCATTTGTATGTGTATATATCGATGCGCTGTGTCGGCATTTATCGTTACGGATTCTTGTAATTGGTTGCTTTAGGGATAAAACTAACAAAGAAGGTGAATCTGAATATTCCGGTTATTATCAAAGCTACGAGAAGTTTGTAAAGAAGGTACGCAAGAAATATGCTTTCTCACTTGAAAGTTTGGTAGTCGTCCTGTCAAGTGTTGCGTTATGTCTCGGCCTTGCTTTTTTGCCCCGCATTCTCAAGTCTGTACAAACTGGCCCACCCTTGCCGAACAGCAAAGTCATCAAGTGGAGTGGCCTGATTGGATTTTTTTTGGTGCTACTTGTCGAAGGGATATACCGCCTATTAAAATACAAAGTTGAAAAAACGCAAGTGAATAATATCACCAATATGCCTAAAAATACGGATAACCTAACCTCATCCGTTGGTGAGTAAGCTCCTTCCTGCGGTATCTCGTGAGCTATGAAAATTGGTATAGCGGCCAACAGTCTCAACATAAAAGTTATCTCAGATTGTGACCCGTGCCATACTAACCAATGTCTTGATTGCCTCATTGATATGCTCCGGCTGTTCCGGCCAAACAACTAATATTTCAACCAACTCTGGAGTGGAGCTTTAGCTACGCTCACTGCCGTAAGCCGCATCGAACGTGATCTTTTCTTTTCGCCAGAAGGGCGAATTGTCATCGGTGCCCTCGATAACATCATTCAAAGGCGTATGAAAATACAGGAAAAAAATGGGAAAAAACCAGGGAAAAATATGCTGGTGGGGTAGAGGTAACAGACCTTATTGTGATGGGTGATGATTACAGAACGAACTTCGGCAGTGGAATCAAGATTGTCAACGAACTTGGATGACCTTCGTATCTACAACCAGGCACTAACGGAGGTCAAGATTCTGGGTGTGATGGAAGGTAGCGCAGTATATCTATATGCTTTGAGCCCGCATCCGGCTGATGGTGCTTTGAATCCGTATAGGTGGGTGAATCTTAGCTGGTCGCCGGGAGGGACGGCGGTCTCGCACGATGTGTACTTCGGCGACAATTTTGACGATGTAGAGGCCGGCACAGAGGATGTTGTCATCCGCTCAAATTACTCTCAGCTCATCCGAGTTGAAAGTGCCTGTCTGTTTGTACGTTTGCTCTGCGAACATTTGAGAGACTCTGGTCTGGAGCTTAACAAGACAAAGTTCCAGACCGACAACGGCTCGGAGTTCATTGGCTGCTTTCGGCAGGATCGCACGCGTGATGGTTTTGAAAGAATAGTCGAAGGCTTTGGGGCAAAGCATAAACGCATTCCGCCGAGGGCATGGAGCTACAATAGTGATGTCGAGACGGTGCACAGAACCATTGAAGATGAATTTTATGACCTTGAGAATTTCGAAGATATCAAAGACTTCCATCAGCGAGTAGCTAGCTATCAGGCGTGGTATAATCTGGTTCGCGTCAATATGAACAAGGACTATATGAGTCCCTGGCAGATAATCAAGAAAATACGCCCCAAGACAAATCTATCTCTTGCCAGACTGCCTCCGTTGATGTTAGACTGGCTGGGACCTGACTATGCGACTAGAGAAGAATTACTCTTGAGGGGGTACGATCTACCCTGTTACCCCTAATCAATGAAAATCAATTAAAAGGAATCACAATCTCTAATTTCAAGATAACCTTTTTAGTAAGTACATGTGAATCACAAAAAGTTGATTAATTTGATAGAATAAGAAATGAGAAATGATCGCGGCTTTACTGATTGTTCTCTCATAGTATAATTAGACGGTTGCCATCTTCATTACTAATATCAGAGTCCAACGAACACTCCTGCGATGAAGGCAGGTATTACAGACCATATTTGGACAATTAAGGAAATATTAACGCGGATTTCCCAAGTAATGCGTGACAAACGAACTGTATTTTGATAGTATGGGGCCTATTGAAACCATTCAAGCCAGTTTCAGCCATTTTTTACGGGAGAACCCAATGGGTGAAGCACGCAAGGACGCCCTAAGGCTCGATGGAGTGCATCAGGAAAAGTATCAAAGCGTGCAGAAATGGCGTTTATGAAGTCAAATGGGAAATTTGAATTATAGGTTTCCTCATAGAGGCTCTCAAAAGTAAAATGGGAAATTCAGATTGAGATAGACTAAAAAGCGATCATGGGGCCGGAGCAATAGATCGGTATCGAAACCAAACGTAGATATCCTATATTGGAGGGCCTGAGTCATGGGCCTTAGAAGGACAAGAAGTATCGTATGGTTGCTGAGCTGGAGTGTCCTATTGAGTTGTTCGATGCAGTCAGTCGCGAACAACTCGGATCAAACCGATCCCGCTCCACGTGAACAAACTCAAGAGGCTTCTCTGATTCGCTCGTATATAGTGAATAAGAAAGTCTCGGATTTTCCACCCTCGCGAGATTTGTCCACGCCGGAGGCGGCTTATGCTACCATTATGCGAGATTTCATGGCCACAGGAGCAAGCCATTCGGAGTGGTCGGAGATATCCGTTCGCCAGTCGTTTGGGACGGAGCGGTACCCGGTATCGCCGGAACGCGTAAGCCACTGCCTTGATGCCCAGATTTATGAAGTCATTATTTACAAAAACCGCCTGGCGCGAGTTATAGCGAAGATGAGAGAACGTGATATGGTTGGCTATGACCAACGTTCTCTGTTCTATGCAAATGGTCGCTGGCTCAATTCCGGGCATGACGGGCTCGCATCAACAATAGAGGAGGCACGAGATAATTTCCTTCGTAAAAGCGAAAGACTGTATGAATCCAATCTGCATCGGCAGAAGCGGCGAGAGTTTTTGAAGAGACAGCCGGTTACTGATCCGAACTCACATCTGGAGCCTTACGTTGAATTCCTCCAAAAACAGGGATGCCGGCCACATTCCTTCATGATAGAAGCGTTTAGTAAGTATCAGTTGGTCGTCATGGGTGAGATACACAACCGCCCCACCTATTGGGCATTCAATCGTGAGTTAGTGTGCGATCCGGCTTTTACCAAAACAGTAGGCACGATCTATATGGAATTGCCCTCAAACCACCAGGAGAGTATCGACAGGTTTCTGGTTCAAGACACCTGTGAAAAAGAACTGGTCATTCAAATGTTGCGTGATTTCTTTGAACTCGGATGGCCATGCAAACCAACACTCAACTTCTTTGCGGCCGTCTGGCAAATCAATCAAAGACTCCCATCTGACATGAAGCTTCGTATTCGCCTTGTTGACATGCAGCGTCCCTGGGAGAAGATTAAAAAGAAAGAAGACTGGAAAGCATACGTTGTCGATCGTGATCAGTTCATGGCCCTGAATATCCTGGACGATCTCGGGACCAAAAACGATAAAAGAAACGGATTCTTCATCGTCGGTATGAGGCATGCCATGGAGGAGCTTCATATCAGTGAGAGAACGCAGAAGCCCTCTGCGGGTTGGCACTTGAAGCAGATTCTTGGCGATCAACTGTTTACCATCTTTCAACACGCCCCTGTCATGACAAACAAGGGCGTAACAAGCGGACGTCTGGCGTTGGGATTGATTGACTCGGCGTTTGCAAAACTTGATGATCGACCCATTGCTTTTACTCTGGAACAAGGACCGTTTGGCAAATTACCATTTGACGGAATGCCGGATGCAGACGTTTATGGTACTTTTGATGATGGTTATGATGCATACCTGTACTTGATCCGGCTCGAAGACGAAATATTGTCTCCGCTCATTGAAGGATTCTATAGCGACCAGTTTATGCCTGAAATTGACCGTCGTTATCGACTGATGAATGACGGAAAGTCTCTTTTTTCGGATATCGACTTACCTACGCCCGAGAGAGTCATCAGAATGCGGGCGGCATATTGGGGAGAGCCTCGATCCTGGATACAAAACCTGGGACCAGAGAATGCCTGGCACTATGGCGATGATTGGCGAAGAAGAGCCGAAGAAGCCGCCCAGAAACGTCAGCTCAATGTTACCCGGGAGGAATTGACTAAAGAACTCGACAAGATATATCGCGGCATCAAAGAGATTGATCCGCAGAAGTATACATCGACGTCTTGGGAGAGGACTTTCGATTTCAACTATTTGACGATGACCGGATGGGAAGAAATGTATCAGTGGTGGTGTGACGTCATCAAAGAGCACCCTTTTGAGTCGGCTGTATATGGCCAGTTGACTCGGAACAAAGAAGGACTGCCTCAGATTGAAGTTACCACGACACTCCGGGGCGGTATTACCTTCTCCAAGGTTTTCGTGTTCCAGTATGTCCCACTGCGGCAGGGATGGCAAGCAAAGTATGGCCTGGATTTGCATTTGGATCCAAAATGGAAGGATTTGCCTAATAAAACAAATAAGGTATCTTCGCCTTAACGGGAAATTTACCTTTCCACTCCGACTTCCAGGAAAGCCGATAGCCGAAAACAATCGTTAATAGGAAATCGTCAATTTGTATGGGCAATCTCAGTTTAGGATTCTCCGAGCATCCAGTTGTCTGAATAGCACATGGGTAATTTGCAAGGAGAAATTAAGATGTTAGGAATATTAATAAAAAAGGAGATCACCGAAACAATTCTCGATTTACGGTTCGTGATGTAGTTCTCACTCCAAGGTCTCTCTTCTTGAATCGCTTTCGTGTACAAACTTGTACATTAGACCGGGATCGTACCTAAAGGGTCTATTCCTATAACCAACCAACGGAAATTTCGCTATTTGGTCTATAGCCGAAACGTATTGTCCAAAATGCGTCCATCAATTTGAAACCACCCCTTTCAACTCTTTGGCGATCTTACGAGC
>JBGVTO010000112.1:0-18379 GCA_041862635.1 Phycisphaerae bacterium
CTCACCCACATATCTTCATTGACGGCGCCGTTGGCAGGACTCGGACTACTACTGGGTCCCGGTATGACTGAAGCGCCGGAGAGAAACAAATGCCCAAATCCTTGACTCTGGTCATGAGCTTCACGGCCGCTCCAGGTCATCTGAAGTTCTCTATCACTATCGTCGATGTCGGTGTCGTCGAATACAGGATGGAATCCGATGGTGTTGCCTACTTCAAATTCTAATGACAGCATCTGTCCGTATTCGATAGCGGCTTCGCAGATGTATCCATCGTCAGTTTCGGTGGAGGCTACCTGCAGGTAATCAATCGCGCTTTGACCACCAGTATCCATGTTGCACCAGTTCCATGTCTGTTCTTTGAAGTCAAAGCCATACTGGTAATGTTCAGCATGTCCTGCAACGGCGTTTAGCGTAGAGAAAAATACTTCTATACCGTCCGCATTCCAGATATTGCCGCCGGTTTTATTCTGGGATAACTTATCGTCTTTCATCACCACTGCGATGTAGATGTTAACGTCATCCCATAGCAGATAGAACTCTCCACTGCTATCTTCAGGCCCGTCCCAGGCAGCGGCTCCCTGGGCGGCGCCTGGAAATATCTGCTCTTCCGTATCCAGTACTGCTGGGGTCATAGCTCCAAGACTCCAGTCGCTCAGATCTCCGTCAATTGCACCAGGAGTACCCCTGAGACATTCTATCACCAGTGGCTCCCCGGTGATTGGGTGTACTGCAGGTGGGTCCGCAACTGCCAAACTCAAGCTGAACAAAGTGAAAATTCCTACCAAAAGGTATTTCTTAGCTAACATTTTTGTTCCTCCTAATTTTAAATTAAAACTGATATGAAATTTCGCTCCGGCCACACACCAAAGCGACTGACTGTAATTTTCTCTTATTATCAGACTAAACATCTTGATTCAAAATGGTTTCTGGGCCTAATGCTACCTCCTTCCTTCAAAACCCAAGTATCAATTATTGATTGAAATGAAAAGTTTTCCTCTCACCAAGCACAAGGTTCTTATTTAAGACTATATGCTTCACATAATATCTCCTCCTCTATTCGGAAAACTACAAGTATTGTACACGCTGGATGACCAAAATCCACGAATACCCGACTGCGCACGTACATACTTCATTAATATCATCTATACCAAATTAACTACTTTCCCGTCAAGTAAAATATCTCAAATTATGCATCCCTTTCCAACAATTTCAAATAAAATCGGCAATATGAGCAGCGCATCGGCAGAGCTTGTCGAAGGCCTGGGGACAGTAATATGTATTTTTCACACTTGATTCACACAAGGCAAAATGTTAGCATCTCTTTGACAATACGGGCACTAAGGCAGCGTTTGCTGAGGTTCTCTGCTCCTTCGTGGCAGTTGGACAGGCCCGACAAATAGAAAGGAGAGTGTTTTATGCGTTCAACTTCTTATCCTGTCGCCGTGGTAGTGTCGCTCTTGATTCTGCCCAGTCAAGTGTGGGCCCAGCCGCCCACAGTTCAGCAGAGCAGTACCTCGTTGAACTACGCCGTTGATGTCACTTGGCCCCAAAAGCCGGACCACTTTAAATGGGGCCAGATGCCCGGCATCACTGTGGACAATCAGGATCATGTCTATATCTTTACCCGCAGCCGGCCGGCTGTACAGGTGTACCAGGCCGATGGAAAGTTCCTGCGCGCCTGGAACGTAGAGGATTTCGGTGGCGCACATTACATAAGGCTCGGTCCTGAAGGAAACGTTTGGACCGCAAATATCAACAGTCACGTCGTGCGCAAGTATAGTCCCGAGGGCGAGTTGCTGTTGACGCTCGGCGAGCCGGGCCAGGCCGGTGCTGACCGGAGGCACTTCGACAGGCCCACTGACATGGTCGTGCTCCCAACCGGCGACATCTTTGTCTCTGATGGGTATGGCAACAGACGGGTCATTCACTTCGATTCAATGGGTAAGTATGTGAACCAGTGGGGCCAGGAAGGCACCAAGCCGGGCCAGTTTGCCCTGCCGCACTCGATCGTGGCCGATTCCCACGGTCGCCTATACGTCGCCGACAGGGAAAACGCTCGCATCCAGGTCTTCGATACCAAGGGCAATCTGCTCGACGTCTGGGCGGACCTAATGATTCCCTGGGGCCTTTGGTTGACCAAAAAAGAAGAACTCTGGGTCTGTGGCTCTTCTCCCGTGAAAGATGATACAGGCAAGTGGCTCGTCTATCCCCCATCGGACCAGGTACTTATGAAGTTGAGCTTAAAGGGCAAGGTTCTCCTGCGGGTACCGCTGAAAAAAACAACTGTCCCTCCGGGCAAGGTCGGCGAGCTCAACTGGGTCCATGCAATCGCCGTAGATTCCCAAGGCAATCTTTACCTTGGTGACATCCAGGGCGGCCGGGCGCAGAAGTTTTCGCAAAAACCATAACGTTCCATTACTTTACCGGATGTCTGGCTCACTATACTACAGTTTAATAATTGTCATTCCAGCGCAAGCCTGTCCTCGACTCCGATCGGGGGCGGGAATCCGTATATTTAGCCCCGCCTGCACCGTGAAGCCTTGGCGAAGCATGGGGCATCCGGGCGGGGGGTGCTTACTAAAAGGCTTCAATATGCCCAAATTTGTCGTTATTCTTTACCAATGTCATGAGTGAGAATCAAAAATTTATAGAGGAGGCAAAACCAACTTCAAACAAGCCTTCGACGAACTCAGGCCGGGGTTTGCGGCGCGAGAAAAAATAGAGGCCCGTATGACAGAGAAATGGTGGGGCATCCATTCTCCGTCCCGAGAAAATCGGGACTTCGAGGGACGAAAGCCCCACCCTACCGGATTTAGTTTTTAACCGTCGTTTAGTTCGGAGCAGAGTGTTAGTTTGGCCAATATTTCATCCTCATCTGCTGATGTTATTGGATAAACTATTCCTCCTGTTTGTATATATTTTGTGCACAGGTTTCTCCATTCCTGCTCATGTTTTTCATAGTAGTTTCTTTTGTATCCCGGCTGCTGCAACAAAGACCGTACTTCATCCAGGTCCCAGTATGTTATCATTATATTTTTATCTCTAAGCAGAAAGTTGACGTTTACTGTCTTGTTGTTTATTTTCAAAAGCCCGGTCATTTCAAAATCATCTATATTTCTGCTTTTAAGATATCTGTAAATTATCTCCTTGCCATCATTTCCCCTCGCCACATTTATTTGCTTTCGAGAATCTCTTAACTGTTTGATTCTCTCTCTGCGGGCTATCAACTTTTCTTCGTAACTGTCATTATTCTCATTGGATGACTCAGAATGTTTATAACTTAAAGCACAAGGCCAGTTATGAACACTATGAACAACCATAGCAGGAGCACAACAGGTACGATAACAAGCCCGATAACCGGTACCGTCAACCAGACCAGGATGTTTATAACTAAAAGCATAAGGAGAGTAACCGCCGTACCCTTGAATTAAACCAGAATGTTTATGGCTAAAAGCATAAGGAGAGTAACGGACATCATTATCAACTAAACCAGAATGTTTATGGCTAAAAGCATAAGGAGAGTAGCGAAGATAACCGGAAACCAAACCAGAACGTTTATGATTAAAAGCATAAGGAGACCAGCGAGTGCGATAACGGACTGAACTATAATGATAATCATAAAAGAATGCTTTAGCTACACGAGGGGCGATCGTTAAAATTACTATTGCGAGCAGTGAAATCCTTTTCATTTTTTTCTCCTTTCATTTTAAAAATATTTTCACACTTTTTCTGCATCACCTCCTCTATTGTTAAGATTGTCAAATACAGTTATGACTAAAGACAAATTACATTTATTCTCGAGTTACTCCTCTCTGGGTTTGGAACTTGTGCGTTGGAGCGCGGATAAGTGGGAGAGTCGGGGAGAAGCTCGCCCGAAAGGAAGCCTTCCGGTCTGCAGTTGCAAACCTTCGGCAATAAATAAAATGGGACTCCATTCCCACGCACCGCTTTTCTCCGTAAAAACGGACATATGCATCCCTTCGTATATACAGGGCAGCTGCCCAACGTAGTCCTTGCGGGTAGGAAGACTTCGGAAGAAATAACGGTCTGCTCCCCGCCTTTTCATACCCTCCGGTATATGTTGCTCCGTCCGATAAAATACGAGGTAACTTCGGATAAGTCAAAGGTTTTTTTATTTTTTGGGAAAAATTTGTGGTTTTTTGCTTCAACGTTAGGAACTGTGGACACTTACGCCGATTTGCCGATTGGAAAAAATACAGTGCTGAATGGCTTATTCTTCAGGAAAGATACGGGCATTGCAGAGTTCATTGTGAGTTCGTCAAAGGTCTGCCTATGGCAAAAAGCAATATGGTAGCTGAGTGACAATAAGCATAATCAATATAATCTGCCGTGAAAGCAATTTGTTATTGATACAGCTTTTTGTTTTTTTCGCTCGGTTTTTTTTGATGAGCTTTTATTTTTTTACTTTTGGCACATCCGGGACGTTTGTTTTAGGGAGCCATTTTGTGAGCTGTTTTTTTACGCGGTTGTACTTAGGATTGTCGGCGAGATTGTTCCACTCCAGCTCGTCCCTGCGGTGGTCGTAGAGCTCTTCGGTGCCGTCACTGTAACGGATGTATCGGAGGCGTTCGGAACGTAAGGAATGGTTATTTCGTCCGTGCGTTGTCAGGGCCGGACGGTCCCATTTTGCGCTGGGATTCTTCAATAGAGGTAAAAAGCTTCTGCCTTCGAGTTCACTTTTCGCGGTTAAGCCGCAGAGCTCTATGAGCGTCGGATAGATATCAAGCATAGTGACGGGTCGTGAGCAGCGTTGGCCGGGTTTAGTAACTCCGGGTGCGACGACCATCAGGACGTTATGCGTCGCTTCTTCCCAAAGAGAGAATTTGCGCCAATGCAGCTTTTCGCCCAGGTGCCAGCCGTGGTCGCTCCAGAGGATAATTATGGTGTTGTCGGTATAAAGACTTTTATCGAAGGCATCGATTACGCGACCCACGCAGGTATCAACAAAGCTGATGGAAGCCAGATAGCCCTGGACGGCTTTGCGCCATTGGTTGTACTCAATGACCTTTTTATGGTCTTTCCCGGGATTGGCCATTTTTCTGCCAATTGGGGGGACATCATCAAGGTCATTTTCATTGATATTCGGTAAGGTTATCTTATCAGGGGGGTACATATCGAAATATTTGGTCGGTACGTACCAGGGCAAATGGGGGCGGAAGAAGCCGCAGCCGAGGAAAAAAGGTTTATCGTGCCGTTTGCCTAATTGCTTTATTGCCCAGTCGGCGACCTGCGAGTCGCCCATCTCGCCATCGGGCACATCCACCGGACCCCAGTCGAAGTGCGCGGTTTTGGGGATGCCATTGAGCGGCCGGTTCGCAGGCATCGGGTCATCCGGTTTGTTCTTCTTCTGGGACGGAAAATAATCCTGCCACGAGGGTGGGTCGGGGAAAGCTCCGTGGTAAATCTTGCCGCCGCCGACCGCGGTATAGCCGTGAGCCATAAAGTGCTGCGGAATTGTGATGGCCTTGCTGAGGGCCGGAGACTTTCGCCAGGGCTGGGGATTGTGATAAACGCCAGAGGTTGACGGCAGAATCCCTGTCATAAGACTGGCTCGTGACGGATTGCAGGCCGGCGCTGAGCAGTGGGCGTTTGTAAAAAGCACTCCTCTTTGCGCAAGGCGGTCAAGGTTCGGGGTCTTGACATCGGGATGGCCGCCCAGACAACCAATCCAGTCGTTCAAATCATCAATAGCGATAAAGAGCACATTGGTTTTGTTTGTTACCTTAGCTGAAAAGGCAATATGCGGCAGAGTAAGTGTCACTGCACTTAATGTGGTTAGCTTTAGAAAGTCTCTGCGATTCATAAAGCCGGAGATTTGATTCATTTTGTTCTGTCTCCTTTAAGTTTGCATTGCTTAGGTTTCTTTTAATGAGAGCAATTATCTGATAGTGATGCCGGTTTGTCAAATAAGTAAGTTTTTTCATTTCGCAAGTAAATCCTGGTAAAACCGGGAGCTAAATATGAGGTGTGTGCAGTTTTGGTTGGTTATGTGGTAATAATGTTCTTGTCGAAATGAGAATTTTGCTGTATGATTCCACATTCGTTTTGTCGGCAGAAGTGTATTGTAAAGGTTTGATTACGGGAAATTCGTGATGAGTGTAACTAAAAAGAACCCAGGTCTATCAGAACTTGATGAGCTTTGTATTCAAACGATTCGGTTTCTGTCCATGGAAGCTGTACAGAAGGCAAATTCGGGGCATCCAGGGATGCCGATGGGCATGGCGCCGGCGGCGTATGTTCTCTGGACAAAATATATGAAGCACAACCCGGCTAATCCGAAATGGCATAATCGGGACCGTTTTGTTCTTTCAGCCGGGCACGGCAGTGTGCTGCTGTATTCGCTGCTGCATTTGACCGGCTATAATTTAAGCCTGGATGAGCTGAAGAACTTTCGCCAGTGGGGTAGTAAGACGCCGGGACATCCGGAATACGACCCCGAGCTTGGAGTTGAAGTTACGACCGGGCCGCTGGGACAGGGGATTTCAAATGCTGTCGGGATGGCGATAGCACAAAAATATCTGGCTAACTATTTCAATCGTAAGAAGTTCCCCGTTATAAACTACAAAATTTATGTCATCGCAAGCGACGGCGATTTGCAGGAAGGTGTCGCTTCAGAGGCCAGCTCATTAGCGGGACATCTGGAACTGGATAATCTGATTGTTGTTTATGACGACAATCATATCAGTATTGACGGCGATACGAAACTTTCATTTACGGAAGACAGGGCCAGGCGCTATAAAGCATACGGATGGAACGTGCAAACAGTCAAGGGTGACGGCAATGACATGGCTGCTTTCGAGAAGGCGCTGAAAAATGCCAAGGCTGAGAAGGGACGGCCGTCGATAATAAAACTGCGGACGCATATCGCTTACGGCAGTCCTAATAAACAGGATACGGCCGGAGCGCACGGTGCTCCTTTAGGAGATGATGAAATCAGGCTGATTAAGAAAAATTTCGGCTGGGACCCAGAGAAAAACTTCCATATTCCTGAAAAAGTGTCGGCTCATATGAAAAAGATTAAAGCGAAGGGAGCTGAGGCGGAGAAGGCTTGGAACAAGATGTTCGCCGATTATGCGAGGAAGTATCCTGATTTAGCCGGGCAGTTCCGGGATGCTGCAGAAGGCAAACTGGGTGTCAATCTTGATGAGGTTCTGCCGAAGTTCGAGGCGGGCAGCTCTGTTGCGACACGCAAGGCCTCGGGGAAAGTTTTGGATGCGCTGATGCCGAAGCTGCCGTTGGTTATGGGCGGTTCGGCGGATTTGACGCCTTCGAATAATACACGATTTGCAGGAGCAAAGGATTTCCAGAAAGATTCGCGCGATGGCAGGTATTTGCGCTTCGGGATTAGAGAGCATGCGATGGGGGCGATAATGAACGGGATTTCCGTAAGCGGGCTGTTGCGGGCATACGGTGGGACGTTTCTGGTCTTCTCCGATTATATGCGGGCGGCAATTCGTGTGGCGGCTATGTCGAAGTATCCGACCATATTCGTGTTTACTCACGACAGTATCGGTATCGGTGAGGATGGGCCGACCCATCAGCCGGTTGAACATATGGCAGCCCTGCGGGCGATACCGAACTTGTTGGTGTTCAGACCTGCCGACGCCAATGAGACGGTGCAGGCGTGGAAGTTTGCGTTGGAGCATCGAGATGGGCCTGTGGCCCTGCTTTTCACCCGGCAGGGATTGCCCGTTTTGGACCAGAACAAATACAATTCCGCGACGAATTTGAATAAGGGGGCTTATGTATTGGCCGGAGCGGATAAGCCGGATGTTCTGTTTTTGGCGAGCGGCTCGGAGGTCGGTGTTGCGCTGGAGGCGGCGGAGAAACTGGCGGCTGAAAATATAACCACACAGGTAGTCAGCATGCCTTGCTGGGAGCTGTTCGAAAAGCAGAGCCAAGAGTATAAAGATTCGGTTATTCCGCCGGGTGTCAAGGCGAGAGTCGGGATTGAGGCCGGCGTCGAATTAGGATGGAATAAGTGGCTGGGTGACAATGGTATTTTCGTTGGGATGTCATCATTTGGTGCATCCGCGCCGGGCAAGGTCTGTTTCGAGAAGTTCGGTATTACAGTTGATAATATTGTAACAGCGGCTAAGAAATCAATAGCAGATAGCAAATAAAGTGAATATCGAATATCGAACAAGGAATTTTGAATGACGAAGGTAAACCCCCAGTGAAACTGGGGGCTAATATGGATTCCCGCCCATTCGGCTTAGCTCAGGGCAGGCTTTTCGCGGGAATTAAGGATGGTGAACTTCGAAAAGATTCTCGCTTAAAAGGTTCTGATAGGTTATACTGCGATTTTAGTATAACAGCCTATGGAACTTGGGCGAGACAAGATTGTTTCTGAGATAATCTCCCGACTAAAATCGGCCGGTGCTGGTGGGGGGGTGGTTAAAGTCGAGGGGACGTGGGGGTCGTTCGCGCGCCTTCTGACAGCTTACATATCAGAGAAAACCTCTCGGCCAATTCTATATATATGTCCGCATATTGACGATGCCGACAGGGCTGCTGATGATTTATATACCTTCGGAGGCGAGAGAATTGATACTTTCAGTGCCTGGGAAGGTGAAGAAGACCTGGCGGACGCCACCGATGAGATTAGGGCTGAGAGATTAAAAACTGTGTATCGTGTTTCTTGTCTTGTACCTTCTTCAAGGAAAGGTGAATTTATTGTTGCGGCGCCGATACAGGCGCTTTGCCAGCCGATACCAAAGCCGGAAGCAATAGAAGCAAGCTGCCTTCGGTTGGAAACAGACAGAGAAAAGTCGCCGGAAGTGGTCGTTGAGTGGCTGGTTGAAAATGGTTTCGAGCGGGTGGAAAGGATAGATTTGCCGGGCCAGTTTGCGCGCCGCGGGGGGATTGTTGATATTTATGCGCCGCTGGTACTTAAGGCCCAAGACTCCAGACCAAAGACCCAAGACTCCAGACCAAAAACACAAGACCAGGCTCTGGCGTCAGAAGCAGAGGCGGTCAGGGTTGAGTTTTTTGGTGACAGTATAGAGAGTATCCGCGAAATCAATCTGGATACGCAGCGTTCAAGCCAGCAGATAGAAAGTATCAGGATAGTTTCGGCGGTGTGCGGGACGAAAGCAGAGCAGAGAGAGCTGTTTGTAAATATCCTCCCCGAAAATACGATAATAATTTTTGAAGAGCCTGGTGAGATTGAAGAAGTTGCGCAGGTGTTTTTAGGCAGGGCTGAGAACACGAGTCGGCTTTATGACTGGGGTGATATTTATAAGTCGGCAGATAATTTTACGCAACTGAGAATATGCCGATTTGCTACGGGGGGACAGGACAATTTCCTCAAGGTGAATATTAAAAGTGTGCAGCAGTTTCAGCACAAAGCGACCTCGGTGTGGGCCGGGCATAAGGCGGCGCTGGAAGAGCTGGTGCAGGAGGCAAAACAAGGAAAAGAAGTGCTACTTTACTGCGAGAGCTCGGCGGAGCTTAAGCGGGTAGGCGAGATTGTAGAAGACATTAACAAAGAAATTCCGCCAAGATTCAAGTTGCTGTCAGGATTTATTCATCAGGGCTTTGTCATAAATTCGTTAGGACGAATAGTAATAAGCCATCACGAGCTGTTTGGTCAGTACGCACTTAGAAGAAGGCGCAGGCCTGCACGCCCAACGTCGCCGGTGGACACGCTCAGCGATTTGCAGGAAGGGGATTATGTTGTCCACGCCTCTTACGGCATCGGCAAGTTTTCAGGAGTGAAAACGATACGGGAAAAAGACGGCACGAATGAGTACCTTACAATTCAATATGCGGACGGCGTTAAAATCCAGGTTTCGGTCCGTAACATCGCACTGGTGCAGAAGTATATAGGGACAAGTCCGAAACGGCCGAAGCTGAGCAAAGTCGGCTCAAAGAGATGGCAGAAACAGAAAGAAAAAGTTGCGCGTTCCGTCCGGGATCTGGCCGTCGAATTGCTCGATGTTCAGGCGAAACGTCAGGCGACAGGCGGGATTACATTCGGGGAAGATTCGAGCTGGCAGGTGGAATTTGAAGAGTCGTTTGCTTACCAGGAGACGCCGGACCAGACCACAGCCGTAGGGCAAATCAAAACGGACATGCAGCAACCTGTGGCGATGGACAGATTGTTGTGCGGCGACGTGGGCTATGGCAAAACAGAGCTTGCGATGCGTGCGGCGTTTAAGGTGGTCGAAAATGGAAAGCAGGTTGCTATCTTAACGCCGACAACAGTTTTGTGTGTGCAGCACGGCAGGACTTTTACCGAGCGGTTTGCGGATTTTCCGATTTGTATCGAAGTCTTAAATCGATTTAAGACGCCAAAGCAGGCAAAGGACATAATCGCACGGACAAAGGCGGGAAGAGTCGATGTGCTGATAGGGACACACCGGCTCTTAAGCGGTGATGTCGGATTCAAGGATTTGGGGCTTTTGATAATCGACGAGGAGCAGCGATTCGGGGTCGAACATAAAGAAAGACTTAAAAAGCTGCGCGTCAACGTTGATGTCCTTACAATGACGGCTACGCCGATTCCACGAACACTGCATATGTCGCTTTTGGGTCTGCGCGATATAAGCTCGCTGGCGACGCCGCCGTTAGACAGGCGAAGTATAGTTACGACCGTTACCGGCTATAATAAAGAGCTTATCAGGAAGGCAGTCTATCGGGAATTGAATCGTCAGGGACAGGTTTTTTTTCTGCATAACAGGGTCAAGACGATTGAGAAAAAGGCGTGGGAAATTCAGAAGCTTATCGGCGATGCAAAGGTTGCCATTGCACACGGGCAGATGGCCAAGAGCGAGCTTGAGACGGCGATGATAGAATTTGTGATGGGCGAGACGGACGTGCTCGTGTGCACGACGATTATCGAGTCGGGTCTGGATATTCCCAATGCGAACACGATTTTTATAAATGATGCGGACAGGTTCGGCCTGGCGGAGCTGCATCAGCTTCGGGGCAGGGTGGGCAGGTATAAGCATCGGGCGTATGCATATATGCTGCTGCCGAGGTCACGTCCGATTACACCGCTGGCGGCCAGGCGATTAAAGGCCATCGAAGAATACTCGCATTTAGGGGCCGGCTTTCGAATTGCTTTGCGGGACCTGGAGATTCGCGGGGCGGGCAATATATTAGGGTCTGAGCAGTCCGGCCATATCCAGACGGTGGGCTACCAGATGTATTGCGAGCTGTTGGCGGATGCCGTCAAAAAATTAAAAGATGAGCCGGTCGAGCCGATACCAACGGCGGTTGTCGATTTGGGATTTGCAACGTATATACCGAAAAACTATATCCCTATTAACAGGCACCGGATGGATGCCTATCGCAAGATTGCTGTTGCAAGGGGCGATGTGGACCTGGAGCAAATCAAAGGCGAATTAACAGATGTATATGGGACGATGCCGGATGAGGTAAAGCTGCTGCTGGATTTGGCTGAGCTTCGAATCAAAGCGAGCAAATGCGATATAAAAAGTATTGTTGCATCGGGAGAGGATTTGATATTCTCATTTGCGAAAGATGCCAAGACGCCGAGTGAATCTTTCTTTTCAAAGATATCAGGAAAAGCTTGTCCTGAGCCAGGTCGAAGGGTTAGAATCTCTGACTCGAGGACGGCATATTTGCGTTTATCGACGAATTATTTTGAGCCGAGGACTTTAATAAGCGTTCTGCGGAAAATTCTGGGAGAGGAAAGAGCATGAATGAGATAGAAGACAAATCTAATAAACGAATGAGTAAGAACAATTCGGGCGGACGTATTTATACGATTTTGGGAATAATTCTTATTATTGTCCTTTTAGTGAGTCTGATTCTTATGAGCCTGCCTCCTGTTCCTAAACCTGATTGGGTTATGTGTGCAACCAATGTAAGTGCGCTGGGAAAAGCAATATATATGTACACAAGTGATTATGATGGACAATATCCCCAAGCGGATAAGTGGTGTGATGTACTCGTTATGAATTATAAAGTAAAGTTAGAGTACTTAGTTTGCAAAGGCTCTGATGCAAAAATTGGTGAATCCAGTTATGCTCTTAATAAAAATATAGCAGGTAAGAATTCTTCAGAAATTCCTCAAGATACGGTTTTCCTGTTTGAAACCAATTTCGGCAAAAATCCTATAGGAAGAGATGGTGCATTGGGAGATCGAGAGTGGTACAAGTCACTAAATTCACTCAGTGATAGGAGTGACCTCAAAAAACATAAGCATTCTGAGAAAGTCTATAAGCTACGGTGGAACCAGGTTGGTGGGCCGGAATTGTTAACTATGGAAAATCATAAAGGCGAGGGGTGTAACGTTGTGTTTGGTGATTGGCATGTGGAATATATGAGGGCGGAGCGGATTGGTGAGTTGAAGTGGGACACGGAAAAACAAAGTAGTGAATTTATAGAGTAAGAAATTGACGGTATTAGATAATATGGAGGTCTGAAATGAATAACTACAGAAAACAAACTTTAATAATAGTAGCTATCGTGCTTATTATGTCGGGCTTGGGCTTCTCGGCGTCCGAGAAGGTTCAGACACTAAGAATCGGCCAGAAAGCACCTGACTTTAATCTGCCGGGTGTGGATGGGCGTAATTACAAACTGGCGGATTTTTCGGATGCGGATGTCCTCGTGATTATTTTTACCTGCAACCACTGTCCGACAGCCCAGGCGTATGAGGAGCGGATTATAAAGCTGGCAGCCGATTATAAGAACAAAGGCGTGGCAATGGTGGCGATTTCGCCGAACGACCCTAAAGCGGTTCGTCTGGACGAGTTAGGCTATTCGGATATGGGCGATTCATTCAAGGAAATGAAGACCCGTGCAAAGGACATGGGATATAATTTTCCATATCTTTACGATGGGGAGGACCAAAAAGTTTCTATTGCATACGGGCCGGCTCGAACGCCACACATTTTTATATTTGACAGACAGCGCAAACTGCGCTATGTCGGTCGAATCGATGATTCAGAGAAGCCCAAGCTGGTCAAATCGCAGGATGCGCGGAATGCGATTGAGGCATTGTTAAATGGGAAGAAGGTTGCCGTTGAAACAACCGGCACAATCGGCTGTTCAATTAAATGGGCCAGTAAACGGGATTCGGTAGTGCAATCTTTTGAGCAATGGGCGAAAGAAAAAGTTACTGTGGAAATGATAAATGTCAAGAGCATAAGAGAGCTTGTCAAAAACGATTCGGGAAAACTTCGTTTAATCAATATCTGGGCCAGCTGGAGCGAGCCAAGCGTTAAACAATTGCAGGAGTTTGTTACTATGAACCGGATGTACCGCCGACGGGAATTTGAGCTGATTACCATCAGTGCCGATTCGCCCAACAGAAGAAACAGAGTCCTTTCATCTTTGAAAAAACAGCAAGTGTCATGTAAAAATTATCTGTTTAATTCGGAAGATGAATATCAGCTTATGGAGGCCGTGGATAAGGATTTGCTTGGGGGTATTCCATATACGATTTTGATTCAGCCGGGTGGAAAAGTTATTTATCGTTGTGTGGGAATAATAGAGCCGCTCGAGCTTAAGAAAGCCATCGTCGGGTACGTGGGGCGATATTACAAATAGATGTAGAGAAGGAAACATTGCAGTATTGAACTCAGAAGAAGACGTATAAACAGGAGAAGAATGATGTGGCGCAAAGTAAGCAAATGTTTATTTTTTGTCTTAGTCGGTTTGTTATCGACGAACTGTTTAGGACAATCCCAGAGCAAAGAAGGCAGGTCGCCGTTAGATGAGCTGCCGACACATATAAAGCGGGTAACGCACTTTGGCCAGAGAGCGGACTTTTCACACGATGGAAAGCGTATTTTGTTTATCGAGAAGACTTTTGGCGACGTGTATGAAGTTGAACTAAAGACTAAGATTATCCGCCCAATGACACACCGTTACTATCACGAAGGTTACACGCGGGCGCTGTATCTTGCCAACGGTGATATTCTGCTGTCCGGGGCACGGCAGTTCGACGCAACCAATCCGATGCCGAGCCGAAGCGAAAAAAATGCAGAGCTGAGGGTGCTGAAACAAGACCTTTCAGCCGCGCCGATACCATTGAGTGAGAAGTGCTCCGAAGGCCCGGCGGTTTCACGCAGACATATGCGGATTGCCTGGACGCAAGGCGGAGCATTCTATATGGCGAATATAGTTTATAAAAATGGTAAACCTGAGCTGGAAAACAAAAAGAAGATTTTGGATAAGCGTGATTTAGACTTTGAGACCGGACTTGAGACGCAGAACCTTCGGCCTCTGGATGAGAAGGAGCTGATATTCAGCGCCTACGGTTACCAGGGCACAGAAGTTATGGGGCTGGATATCGAAACGGGCAAGGTGGTGAACTACTCCAAGGCGCCGAACCAGTATGATGAGCCGGAAGGTATTTTCCCCGACGGCAGACACACGCTGGTCGAGTGCGATAAACACAATCGCAAGGGGACACAGTATATCGACATCTATAAGCTGGCGCTGGACGGTTCGGGCCGGACCGAACGGATGACTTTCTTTTCCGACTATCCGGGCTATAAGGCTTCAAATCCCGTGGTAAGCGATGACGGGCGGTATATAGCGTTCCAGGTAGCCAGGAGAGGCGATATGGCCGGCGTGGGAAGAGGCATCTTGATATTTGATTTGAATATGTACGAGAGAACCAAAAAAAACAGTGGCAGATGATTTTTTGACCGGTCGCTTACGCTCCCGGCTCTGTTTTAGTGTGGATTTGAAAATAAGGATTGCAATTTTGCGAATTTGCCTTTAGATTAGCTTCGTAAATTAGGCGCTGGTATTCCGGAGCGAGGAGATTGAAGGTTTTTATTGTGTCAAGGAGCTGATTATGGCAGAGGTTAAGCCAACCCGGGAAGAAGCCTTCTCACTGCTGAAAGAATACAACAAAAATGAAGGATTGCTTAAGCACGCTCTGGCTGTTGAGGCGGTGATGCGCTATTGTGCCCGCAAACGCGGCGAGGATGAGGAAAAATGGGGCCTCATCGGTTTAGTTCACGACCTGGACTATGAGCAATTTCCCGAGCAGCATTGCCGAAAGACCGAGGAAATTCTGACTTCCCATAACTGGCCTGCCGAGTACATACGGGCTGTGACGTCGCATGGGTGGGATATATGCACTGAGGTTGAGCCTAAAAGCGAGCTGGAGAAGGTTCTTTATACTATTGATGAGCTTGTCGGACTTGTAGTGGCAACAGCACTTGTTCGGCCGAGCAGGAGCGTGCTGGATATGAAGACCAAATCGGTGAAAAAGAAATGGAAAGATAAATCCTTCGCTGCCGGAGTGAATCGGGATGTAGTTGAAAAAGGCGCCGGGATGTTGGGCGTGGAATTGGGTGAGATTATCGGCGACGTGATTATGGGGATGCGCGAGGTAGCCGAGGAGATTGGATTAAAAGGTAATTGTTAGTTTTGTTTTTTTAGTTCTAAGTCGAGAAGTGCGATATTGAGATATGAGTAAGTGTATTTTTTTATCAGTGTTAATGCTTTTGCTGATAGGCGGCTGCAATGACGGTGGTAACCCGACCGGGGCTGAATTAGAGCGTCAGGCTCTCTCACGGAAGATAAGACTTGTGGAAGCCTCAGGCGGATTTGTGCTGATAGTTGGTGGTGAGACTATAACCAGTGATGAGATAATCGAGTCGCCTGTAGAATTAGGAGGGATGTTTGTATTACCAATAGAATACTTTAAGCCGATTGCGCAGGCAAGTGAGCTCGAGCAGTTCAAAGAACGAGCCAGGGGCCAGCTTAAAGGAATTCTTACGGCTAAAATCTCGAATATCTTGCTTTATCAGCAGGCCAAAAGACAAGTTGGAAAGAATATTGAGGATGCTCTGGAAAAGGAGGCAGAAAAGGCGTTGCGAGAATTTGTTGTGGCCTTCGGGGGTGACCAAATCAAGGCTGACGAGGCACTTAAACAAAGGGGAATGGACTGGAAGAGCTTTAAGGAACGTCAAAAAAGATTGATTCTCACTCAATGGTACTTAGGGTCGAAATTGTCTAATAACAGACCTGTAACTTATCGTGAGCTGATGGACTGCTACAACGAGATGAAGGACGAATATTTTGCAAAAACCGCAACGATACAATTTCGCCTGATTGATATTCAGCCGGCCAGGCTTCAAGCAGCAAATCCGAATGCAAACCGCCATCAGCTTGCGGAAAAGCTGGCACTTGAATTGACTAATCGCATACGGTCAGGTGAAGATTTCGGCGAATTAGCCAAACAATACTCGCACGGGCCTATGCGAGAGTTTGGCGGATTGTGGAAACCTGTGTCGCCGGGGTCTTTAGCTGCGCCTTACGATAAGCTTGCCGCCGAAGCAGAGAACATCGTATCCAGCCGGATTGCAAGAATAATAATAACCGCTGAACATGTTTTCATAATGAAGCTGGAAGAGAAAAAAATAGCCGGTTATGAGCCTTTTGAGAAGGTACAAAGGCAAGTGCGAAACAAGATTATTCTCGACCGCCAGAACGAAGCTGTTGATAGAGTTAATGCTACACTTCTTCAGCAGGTGGAACTTAGTAAGACGGATGAATTTATAGATTTTTGCCTGGAGAAGATTTACCAAAAGCGCGATGAGCCGGTAACAGTAAAAAGAGATATATACAGAAGAACAGAAACACAGAGGCCTCGAGACACAAGGCCATCGATATACAGAGATATGATGCCAGGTGGTATCAGAAGAAGGTAAGAATAAAAAGTGATAGGTACAAAAGCAAAAAAAAAGTAATATCATACAAAGAAGCATCTATATGCTAACCGATTTGTCTAGCGGGAGCTTGGCGGGAATGACTTGAGAAAGCAGGATTGACGGATGGAGATTGTGGCACACGGTATAGACCTTGTAGATTGTCCGCGGATAGAAGCGATGATAGAGCGGCACGGTGAGCGCTTCCTCCAGAGGGTTTTCACTGCTGCTGAGCAGGCCTATGCCGAGGCAAACAAAAATGAAATAGAAAAATTAGCCGGCCGCTTCGCGGCAAAGGAAGCCGTTCTTAAACTTATGGGCACAGGCTGGCGGGGTAAAATTGCCTGGACAGATATTGAGATAGTAAATAATAGTAGTGGTCAGCCGGAAGTTACTCTGGCCGGCGAGGTCGAAAAAATTGCCGAAAAACTTGGGATTAGTCATATAAGCGTAAGTATTACACATACTGCAAATTTTGCCATTGCATCTGCAGTTGCGCTGACGAAAAAGGACGATTGATAGTAATTAGCCCTGCCACCTGTGGTGCCGGTATAGGGACGAGGAACGAACCGCAGGGGTGACGCGACGGATATGTCAGTTTGTGTGAGTTAAAGTAACCTTAAAAATTCTTCGATAGTAAGTTCAGCATCACGTAGTAACTTGCGTATGAGACCTTTACCCAGTGCTTTATGACGAGGTATAGTCAATGGCTGTTTAGTACTATTGCCTTTGTGGCGCATTCGTACATGGCTACCTCGTTGTCGAATAACTTGATAACCTATCTTTTCAAAACATTTTATGGCTTGATTGCCGGAAAATGATAGGTAATTTAGGCATAAGATAGTGTGTAGAAACTTAATTCTTGGGGATGGAAATTTTTAAGAGCTTTTTTATTTTCTTTTTCTTCGAGACATAAGTCAATTACCTCTCGAATGTTTTTCAGAGCTTCATCTATGGTTTTTCCCTGGCTGTAGCATCCTGAGAATACAGGACATTCAACTACATAAAATCCATCCTCATCTTTTTCTATTAAGATAGGCAACTGATAACGTTTTTTCATTTCTGTTTACCTCTATCATAAAAATACCATATAAGTTGTTAAAAATCAAGAGATTAGAATCAGATGTTTAAGGTGAGACTTTTTCTATGCGTTCAGCTACCCATACTTTGATTATAGATTGACGAGGCACACCGAGACGTTTTGCCTCTTTATCTAAGAAGTGAATCATCCACAGAGGAAAATCTACATTTACTCTTTTCTGCTCTTGTCCGGGTCTTCTGGCTTTTGACATATCCAAGTATTTAGAAATATCCTTGCCATCATCAAATCTCTTGTCAAATTCGTTAGCTTTCATAAATATCTATCTCCTCTTTTCTGGAGCGCCGCACCGAAATAATCCTTATTTTCTCACGCCGATAGGTAATGACCGCTGACAAATGCTCTCCTGAAATCTTCCCAATTACCAAAAATCTTGGCTCATCGCTCGTTCTTGCGGGAATCTCAATTAAATCAGAATCATCCCATAATTCTTGGGCTTCGTTGAAGTCAATCCCATGTTTTTTCTTATTGTCATTACTCTTTCTGGGATCGAATTCAAAGTCCATAATATAATTATTATACCTTTATTATACCTATTGTCAATAAAATATTCTTTTTCTCTTTAGAAAAGAAGAAAAGAAAAAAAGAAGGGACAGAAAAGAAAAAAAGA
>JBGVTO010000113.1:0-17988 GCA_041862635.1 Phycisphaerae bacterium
GATGAGAAGTAAAGCGATAGATCATTGGGTGTAATATAAATGCCGTGCACGTCGTACTGTGAGTTGACAATCGGCCCCAGATTGACTGATTCGCCGAAAATGAAATCCGCATTTACAGTCTGAGTAATCATACATAATGCCAAAACTAATACGAGTGAAATTGTATTTTTCATATGATTGCCCTTTCAAAAAGTGTTAATATTTTTTAATGCTGCTGATTATGCGCACTCTTAGCGGCTTAGGTTTGTCTTTACGAAAATCTCTTTGAATTAACGCCATTTTGGATTCACTCCTCCAAAGCGTTTTTGATATGCAGGTATTATAACATCAGAATAGCGCTTGTCAATAGAAAAAACTGGTAACATCGCATGGAATATTCACATCATTCGGCTGGGTAGAGAATTGCCATGTCTATGCTATTTTTAGGTATATTTGAATAGGCATAAGATTCCTACCAGTGTCTAAACGTACTTAGAGCCTATCCGAATAACCCGCTCTATTGCAGCCGGCTGCAAAGCCCGATGCCTGCGTTGTCGGCCAAAAACGTTCTCAACGTGGAGCAAACCACGCCTCCGAGCATTTTTGGCCTGCCGCCTTGGCCTCGGACTTTTCGCTCGGCCTCATAACGACCCGGTTATTCGGATAAGCTCTTAGTTTTTCTGATATAGACAAGCTATTCTGGTACGTCTAATATCTACCTTACTTTCGATTATATCACAACCGAAAAACTTGCGAAAATAACAGAAAATAGGCATTTTTTGGTAGATAACTTGAGCTTATAGGACTGAGTAAGAAGGTAAAAATGAAATGATAAGTTCAAATAAGAACGAAGATGGGGATTTGAAGGTGAGTTTCTGAGCTGATACTGAGCTTTAGGCTGGTCAAGATAGATGGAATAGAAAATTTGCAGGGCGATTTTTTGATGAATACACACCAGATATATGTCAAAATAGGGTATATAGTATGAATAGGTAAGGGGGATTTCAAGCCAAATGCCCAAATTGGCTGAAAATCAGGGGTGGAAATGCAGAAACTCGCAAAAATTCAGAAAAATTCCATAAACTGGTAAAAAATGCACACTTTTTGGACACATTTATTGTGGGAGCCTGCCTAAAAAGTCGAAAATATATGAACCGGATACTTTGCTGAGGATGTGTGAAAATCGGCTTAGTGATTCGGCAGTATGACAAGGAATTGGTAGAGATTTTGGATATTTTTAGGTTAGAATTATAGATGGCGCTAGCTCGCCTGAGAGAACTGATAGGAGATAAACAATGCCCGCAACAAAAGTAACAAAGAAACATGTCGCAAAGAAAAGCACCACAGAAAAGCGGATGGGTATGCCGGAGATAAGAGCGAAGGCTCAATCGATCGGGATAATCCCAGGGAAAATGAAGAAGCCAGAACTTATCCACACTATCCAGGTGACGGAAGGGTACGAGCCGTGTTTTGGAAGGTCAGATGGTCAGTGTAGCAACACCGACTGTTGCTTTATAAAAGATTGCTTAAAAGTCAGGCTGTAAATTCTATTCGTTCGGTATTTAACATTTCACAGCGTCCTCTAAAAGAAGGTTATTGCGAACGCACGCTTTTTTCGTACGCTGGGAAGATTGTTCAAAGCGAAGGATTTGAGTTTCAACTTTTTCAACTTATTTAGTTGACAACAGCGGATTTGTTCGGTATTTTTACTTTTGTTTCAAGGAGTATCCTTACTGTCCCTCGGAGGGTGCCCCTAATAAAATACGAGGGAGTCTATATTTCAGGCTCAAAAAAAGAGCCTAAGGAGAATATTGTGGATAAAGGTAAGGTAAAATGGTTCAATGAGAGGAAGGGTTTTGGTTTTATCGTTCCCGACGATGGCGGCAAAGATTTGTTTGTCCACCACTCGAACATTTCAGCGGAAGGATTCAGGTCTTTATATGACGGCCAGGAGGTGGAGTTTGAGGTTGCCGAGGGTAAGAAGGGTCCCGAAGCAACGAATGTGCGTCCCTGCTAATTTGGATCGCATTGTGTTTGGACGTGAAAAACCACGGCCCCACTGAATAGTGGGGCCTTTTTCTTTTGATTCCGCTAAAAGGCAGCGGGTCTATGATATCGATAGCTGGCGGTAAATAATGCTTGGCAGACAACATATAGCGTATAAAAAGAAACACAAATAAATTTGTGGTCTAAATACTGAGAGCGATATTTGGTGCTGAATAAAGAACGCCGAAAAGAGGGCGTAGGCGTAGCTGAGCAAAGTGGTCCTTGGCCAGCGAGGAAAGCTCTAATTGTGATTAAGTCAGCCTAAAACTGCTCCAGACCTTTTCTTATTAACATTACCGCAATTGCTGCAAGCAGCAAGCTCGTGATTTTGGACAGGGCTTTTGAGCCGGCTTCCCCCAGGAATCTTATTAGTGCAGAAGCTAATGAGAATACGAAACCCGCCACCATAATGTTAGCAATCACAGATATCATCGTTGGTACAAGCCCATATTGTGAGACGATTACCAGAGAGGTGGTCAGAACAGCGGGGCCGACTATCAGTGGTGTCCCAAGAGGAACTGCACCAAGATCTTTGCTTGGGATGCGTCTTTTTTTGACGGGATTGATTATATCAGTAATTGCCAGGCAAAAAAGTATAGCTCCTCCGGCGATCATAAAGTCGCCTATTGTAATGCCGAGCAGTCTGAAAATAATCTTTCCGAGAAGAATAAAACCAATCGCCAGGCCCGAGGCCGTGATAATGGATTGAATAATGATTTTCGCTCTTTCATTCTTTTCCAGGCCTTCGGTTATCGAGACGAATATCGGCAGCACTCCAATTGCATCAACGGCCACAAAAAGGGGAATAAACGACAACAAAATGTTTTTCAGCATAACATTACCTTTATTGTTGCACCGAACAGGTCAATTCATAATTAGAAACAATATATAAGCCGAGTATATGACAAGAAATAAGGCGGCTTCCCACCTGTCAAGTTTGTGGTGTTTGCCAGTAAACATAGATATGAACAATAAGGAGCTGGCGAGAATAAGAACACCGATATCCAAGTTGCTTTTTGCTCCAAAGGGAAGGGGCCTGATGAGAGAGCTAATACCAAGGATAAAGAAAATGTTAAAGATATTAGAGCCTACTATATTACCCACGGCAATTTCCGGATTTTTCCTGTAAGCAGCCATTGCGGATGTTGCCAGCTCCGGCAGTGATGTGCCGACCGCGACGATAGTCAAGCCAATCGTCGATTGGCTTATTCCCAGCGCAGTAGCCAGATCAACCGCGCCGTCGACAACGAATTTACCGCCCGAAATTAAGGCCAATAAGCCGGCGGCAATCATAATGGAGATTTTTTTTATGCTACGCTCTTTTGCAGGGTACAGGGCTTCCGAGCCTTCAATGCGTTTGGCTATGCCGAGGGTATAGTAAATGAAAATCACAAAAAAGCTCAATAATACCAAACCATCCGTCCGGGTTAATGCAGAACTGCCAGCGTTGTCAATTAATCTGTCATTGGCCAGGATGCCCAACAGGAAGGCGGCAAGAAGACTTAAGGGTATTTCTTTCCAAACGGTTCCTTTTGTTACTATGAGTGGGTAGATTGTCCCTGAGATGCCGAGAATAAGAAGTATATTAGCTATATTACTTCCTAAAATGTTGCCGATAGCTATGTCGGTACTTCCCTTTAGACTGGCGAATACATTTACGGCAAGCTCCGGCAAGGATGTTCCAAAGGCGACAACTGTCAGACCAATCATAAGGTCGGATACGGATAGCTTCCTTGCCAAAGCACAAGCCCCGTCGACAAGAAGGTCTGCTCCTTTAATTACCAGAACAAATCCCACAAGCACCAATAAAAAAACCCAAAGCATAAGCTCTTTCTAAACCAGGAAATGTTAAGATTATTGATTTTTAAGTTCTATATGATAATCTAAAATCGCCCGCAAGCAATATTGCTTTAAAACAAATAAGGGAATTTTGATTTCGCAATAGGTGGTTCTTTGATATTGTATTGTTTGAAAGTTGGATGTTTTATGTTAGGAATTGAGAATGTGAGGTGAGATATGGATTGTCCGGTGTGTGGGAAGTCGATGGTGGAGGAAAGTTTTGGAGATATACAGATTGATGTGTGCAAGAGTGGATGCAAGGGAATATGGTTTGACTGGGGAGAGTTGAAAGAGCTGGATGAGAGTCACGAAGGCACCGGTAAGGCGCTTGAAGAGGCATTGAAAAGCCCGCGGGTCGATGATGCCGGGCGTGGACCGTTGAATTGCCCAAAGTGCGGGCTGGCAATGCATGAGCACAAGTACAGCAAAGCGAAAGAAGTTAATGTGGATGAGTGTTACGGATGCGGGGGATTCTTCCTTGATAGCGGAGAGCTAAAAGTGATAAGGGAAAATTATATGAGCGAAAGCGAGAGGGATGCTTATGTGCAGAAGCTCATAGATGATACGCCCCTGGGGGGAGATGCTAAGAAAGGGGAACTTAGAGCAGAAGCGTGCCGGATATTTGGCGGCTTCCTTAGCAGAAGATGGCCTTTCATCTGGCCATGAGATAAATTCTATTTTGCAGATTCATTGACGAGGAACAAATAATGAGAGGTTTAAAATTATTAATATTAGCAGTGATGTTTGGAGTAGTTGTTTGCGGATGCAAGAAAGAGGAGGGCGGCGCGGATACGACACAAACAATAGAAAAAAAAGAGACGGGAAAGGAGGCCTCTATGGGTATTACAATACAATGGCTGGGACATGCGAGTTTTAAGATTTGCCACGAAGATATAGTGATATACATTGACCCGTGGAAATTGAAAGAATCACCGCACGATGCGAATCTGGTATTTGTAAGTCATAGTCACCACGACCATTATTCGCCGGAGGATATTACCAAGATTAGCGGGCCGGATACGAAACTTATCGCTTCGGCTGATGTTGTTGCAAAGGAAAAAGCAGGAGAGGCGATAACGCCCGGCCTAATGATTGAATTGGAAGGTGTTCGGGTAAGAGGAGTGGCTGCGTACAATCCTGACAAGGCATTTCATCCAAAGAAGAATAACTGGGTAGGCTTTTTAATCGAGATTGGGTCGAAGCAGATATATTACGCCGGTGATACGGACCTGACAGAGGAGATAAAGAATATTAAATATATAATCGATGTGGCCCTGTTGCCTGTGGGTGGTACATACACGATGAACGCAGAGGAAGCAGCGGAGGCGGCCAAATATATTAAGCCGGCGCTGGCTATACCGTATCACTGGGGCGATATAATTGGCGGACAAGAAGATGCTGACAAATTCGCAGCCTTGGCGGAGTGCAAGGTGAAGATTTTAACGCCCGGGGAAAGTACCAGTTTTTAGTTAGATTCTTCAACCCTTCGGCTTCGCTCAGGACATGGTTTTGAATAGTGAGTCGTGACTTAATGCGTACCTCGTGAAGCTTATCTTGTAATATGGATGTGTATTTCCTGTTCTGCAGGAAGAGGAAAGGAAGTTATCCGATGAAAGAGGATGAACAATACTTAAAACTGCTTTCTGTTTTTCATTACGTAGTTGGGGGACTGGCAGCTTGTTTCGCATGTATTCCCATTATCCATTTGAGTATTGGTATAGCGATGCTTGTCGGAGCTATCGATGATGCGCCGGAGTTTCTCGGCGCGTTGTTGGTTTTGATTGCTATGTTTACAATGCTCATCGGTTGGACACTTGCGGTTTGTATAATTATTGCCGGCCGGTGCCTTGCGAAGAGAAAACGATATATGTTCTGCTTAGTAATGGCTGCAATCAGTTGTGTATTCATGCCATTTGGAACAGTTTTAGGTGTATTTACAATCATTGTGTTGATGCGGCCATCGGTGAAGGAGCTATTCGCAGTCAACAAAGCGTTGTAAGTCCGTCTTTGTTCGTTGCTCGGCGAATGTGTTGGAAAAATGGATTCAGCTTGCAAAAAAGGTGGTCATTTTAAGGGAAAAACCTTTTAGCATTAAATGGAGGCGTCAATGCCTGTAAAGAAAAAAGCGCCGTGGTTTTTGTGGCCTTTTGTGGCGGTATGGGATTTATTAGCTCTTGTGCTGAACATAACGGGGCGCGTATTGGCGGCGATATTGGGAGTGGGATTGATGGTGGTGGGAATTGCGCTTACTATGACGGTTGCAGGTGCACCGATTGGTATTCCATTTGCCATCCTTGGATTCTTGCTGATGATAAGAAGTATATTTTAGTTCCTTTGAAGTGAATTTTGGGGGTGGTTTTGAGATTGCGAGAGCCACATTCTGCGGCCTCGCAATGACAATTTTTGAACAGATTCCTCGACCTTTCGGCTGCGCTCAGAGCAGGCTTTTCCGCTCGGAATGACGGAGAAAAGCGAATTACGCCTGGTGTGACAAATTTATCGGGGTGGCAAGTCCAGTTTTCTCTTGCAGCGTGGACAGGTAACCTTGTTGGATTTGAAATTCGGTGGTATTTTTAATTTCAGGCCGCAGAGACAGGTTAAGAATATAAACTGATTTACCCTTCGCATAATGTCGCCGACCTGGCGCATCTGTGTTTCCGTGCGCTGCTCTTTTTCGGCTTTAACTTCGGCCTCTCGCAATGCGATATCCTCTTTGGTTAGAGCGGTAGGGGGAATAACAGTTTTGGTGTGCGTTACGTTTGCAAAAGCATTTGAGTAGTCTTTGAAAGATGCGCCGTGGGTCATATTGCGCAGAATCCTTATCCTTTCGGAAATCGGCGGATGTGTGCTGGTCAGGTCGGATAATTTTCTCTGCTTCTTTTTCTTGAAGGGATTGGCAATGTACATCGGGGCGGTGACCTTGTTCACAGTGGCTAATTGCGGCGAGGGGTCGTTGGCGATTTTCTCCAGCGCGCTGGCAAGGCCTTCAGGATAGCGGGTCAATCTGGCGCCGCCGGCGTCGGCGAGGTATTCGCGCCTTCTCGATAGTGCAAAGTATAACAGGTATGCCATTATTGGCGCCAGGATAGCGGCAATTATCGCAATTATCAGCATAACGAGCTGAGCCTGGCCGCCACCTTTTCCGCCGGATGAATATCTTCGGCGTGAGCCCATCATCGAACTGTAGAACATACCTCTCAGAAAGACCTGTGATAGTAAGACAATTGAGCCGAGCACTATGCCGGCGAGTGTAACGAAAAGGATGTCACGATGGAGGATATGACTTATCTCGTGTGCGATGACACCCTGAAGCTCATCCCTGTTGAGTCGTCCTAAAAGGCCTGCGGTTACGGCGACCGATGCGGATTGCGGATTTCGGCCGGTCGCAAAGGCGTTAGGGGCGGGGTCGTTGATGATGTAGATTTTGGGCATCGCCGGCAGGCCTGCAGCGATTTTCATTTCTTCAACTATATTGAACAACTGAGGATGCACATCATGGGTGACCGGTTTGGCTTTGCTTGAGGCCAGAAGGATTTGGTCGCCGCTTGAAAAACTTATCAAAGTAAGAATCAGCCAGATTACTGTCGCAATCATCAGGCCGAAAAAACCCCCTTGGGCGCCGAAGAAACCCAGGCCAATAACAAAGCCCAGGAGCAATAATACGGCTGCCATTATCACCATCAGCACGATGGAGTTTCTCTTGTTGGCTCTAATCAGTTCCCACATAGTTTGCGACTTATAGCTCTGCTAAGACACTCCCGAACGAGCCTTCGACGAACTCAGGCCGGGGTTTGAGGGTGCCGCCCTTTTTAGAAATACCCCCAAACAAATTTGAGGGCGCAAGACTTTTTACCGACGCCCCACACAAGTTTGTACTACTCTGCTAAACAGTGCTTCGCTGCGAAGCACAAGAAGTTGCCACGCTGAGTTCCAATAAAATGCAAAGCTAAATAGTATCTGTTGCAGAAAACAAAAACAAACAATGTCACCCCTGCGAAACCTGTCCTGAGCGAAGTCGAAGGAGCAGGACTCCTGAGTGAAAAAGCTGGATTCCCGCTGGAGTTTATCCCGCACACGATGCGGGGCGGGAATGACAAATACTTTTTCTGCAACAGGAACTAAATATTAAAAGCTTACCTTCGGGACTTCTCTCTCGGCGGCAATTTCAATCTCGAAGAAATCACGTTTGTCAAACTTGAACATGCCGGCAACGATGTTCGAGGGAAACATCTGAATCTTGTTGTTGAAGAACAAGACCTGGTCGTTGTAGCTCTGCCTGGCAAAAGCGATTTTGTTCTCGGTGCTTGTCAGCTCTTCCTGAAGTGAAAGGAAGTTCTGATTGGCCTTTAGGTCGGGATAGTTCTCAACGACCAGCATGAATTTGCTGAGCGCTTCGCCGAGAGCACCTTCGGCTTTTGAGGCTTCAGCGACGTTTTTTGCTCCCATAGCCTGGCTTCTTGCGTTTGTTATAGCCTCAAAAGTCTCACGCTCATGCTTCATATAGCCTTTGGCGGTTTCGACAAGATTTGGAATCAAATCGTGCCGGCGCTTTAGCTGGACGTCAATCTGTGACCAGGCATTGTTAACCTGATTGCGAAGGCGAATTAAAGCGTTGTAGATGCCGATGGCAAAGATAATGAGCAAAGCCGGAACAACAAGCAAGACCAGGACAAGAATAACGAGCAGAGTTGACATTGTTTTTCTCCCTTTATAGAAGGTAGCGTGCCGGAGTTACGGCGATTTCATTTTCTTCAACACTAATGCCACGACAAGAATGACGGCGGCGACGACAATTAATACTATGCTCCAGGTACCCATAATTTTCTCCTTTCATTCAATTTGATTGTGTCCAAACATATCTGTTAGCAGTTTTTGAATTTTATTTTCTTTGTCCAGCTCTGCTCTTTCGAAGATGTCATTCAGCTCACCTTTGTCGAACCACAGGCCGTCGCCCTTGCGGCATTTGTCGATGAGCAGGATTGGCTTGGAGGAGCCAACGATGACCTTTTTCATTTTTTTGTCGCAGATGGGACATTTTCTTATTTTTTCGGTTGAGTTAGAATCGATTTTGAATGAACCAAGCAGCTGTTTGGCCTTTTCCGGCTCGCCGAGCAGTAGTTCGAGCTCGCCGGCGTCGAGCCAGATGCCGCCGCAGTCGGTGCAGTAGTCGATTTCGACATCCTGGAGCTCAAGAGTTATCATTGCATTTTTACAAACCGGACAATCCATATTTAAAGACCCAATACTACAGACTCAAGACCAAAGATAACAGAATCAAGACCCAAGACAAAAGACCCAAGACCAATTGTCGATAGTCAACTCTGCAAAATCAGAGGTTGAAAGTCTCTGGTTTCAACCGAATAATTCTACTATTAAGACGCAGAACAACATAGAGAAATTCAAAAAATAAAACGCAAAATTTTTCTATTTATTGCTCTGTTTTTCAATTTCGCAGATTTCGTTTTTTTATCTCTGCGTTAGCTGTTGGCGTAATAATAGGTCGTTATTCTATATTGTCAGGGTAGTGACGTCAAGAAATGAATATCAAATATCCGAGGTTGATAAGGCCATGGAGCTTGGCAGGGGCAATTGGGTAGTAAATTGCGGATTGAGTGCTGTCAATTGTGTTTTGGGTTATGAATTTCCGATTATTATCGGGCTTTTGCAAGCTATCTATTAAGCCAGAGAGAACAGAGCGAGCCTTGAGGCTGTGCCCAAAGTGGTTATAATCTTGAAAGCAAGCAGGCAGTTTCGGCATGTTGAAATTAGTTTTGTTAAGCGAGTACAATATTTCATATTTATAAGAAGGAAGCCTTTGCTTGCCGTGAACAAAAGGAAATGGAGAAATAAGACTCAATCGAAAGATTAGCTTACCGGTTAACAATGATATGCAAGATTCTTGGGGTGGTGTGCCGATATAATTAAATGAGGTGGTAATATTTGTCCTTGACGAGAGCAATCTAATTGATTATTGATAGATAATTATTTGAAATCGATATACTAAAGGGCATAGTGAAATGATAGTTGACTGCCATACACATATAAATTGTGCTTCGGACGATGTTGAGATGTCTGAGCATTTAGCGGCTGCGGAGATGGTGGATGCATGCATAGTATTAGCTGCCACAAATGGGCCGAGCGAAGAGGTCAATAAGAGATTGGCTGAGTATGTGAACAAGTATAAAGAGAAAATGGTCGGCTTTGCAGTTGTTGAGCCGATAAAAGATAAAATCGGCGTTAATAATCTGAAACTCATCAAAGATAAATTGGGGCTTAAAGGTTTGGTTTTGCATTGTTCGGCCTGTGGTTTGCATCCTGCTCACAGCAGGGCGATGCGCTTTTATGGGTCGGCCCAGGAGCTTGGTCTTCCTGTTTTCTTTCATAACGGTGATTGTACTCTTAGAGCGGATGCCGTTCTGGACTATGCTCAGCCATACCTTTTGGATGAGGTTGCGAGAGAGTTTTCATCTTTGAAAATTATCATCGGAGATATGGGTATGCCGTTTGTTGAGCAGACATTGTCGATAGTGGCTAAGCACAAAAATGTGTATGCGGATTTGACGATAAGGCCGAGCAATGTCTGGCAAACTTACAATACGGTTGTAGCGGCGTATGAGCGGGGTGTGATGGATAAACTATTGTTCGGTAGTGGATTCCCGTCAGGTAATGCCGGCCATTGCATCGAGACGCTGCTTGGCTTTAATATGCTTTTGGCTGATACGAATCTACCGACGGTTCCGCGAGGTAGTATTCGAAACATCATTGAACGTGACACGCTGGAGTTGCTCGGAATAAGAGATAAAAGCACAGAGACACAAGAAGAAAGAAGCGAAAAGACGAAAGAGCATAAGAGCGTAAGAGCGTAGGGAGACAATTACGAGCAAGGAAAGCGGGAAGATAAGCATCAATGGCTGAGCTATTGGAAGAGCAAAGGGAAAGCTGGGGGACGCGAGGCGCATTTATCCTGGCGGCGATTGGCTCGGCTGTTGGCCTGGGTAATCTGTGGGGGTTTCCTTATAAACTCTACAGCTATGGGGGCGGTGCGTTTTTGATACCATATATCATCGCTCTTCTTGTAGTTGGCATCCCCGTTATGGTTCTTGAATTCAGTATCGGCCATTATACGCAGCGTGCGGCGCCTGATGCTTTGAAGCGGGGGCATAGGCGCTTTGAGATGGTCGGCTGGTGGGGGATTATTCTGGCATTTGTAATAGTCACTTATTACCCTGTGATTTTAGCATATTGTTTCAGCTTCCTATGGTACAGCATCGTCGGGATTTTAAACGGGGGGGACCTGCCCTGGGCGGGTGAGGGGATAGAAGGTGTAGAGAACGCCAAGAGTTTCTTCAATGACACATATCTGGGCAAGATCGACATCGAAGATGCCCGTTTCTACCTTGGGTCTATCCGCTGGAATATAGTCTGGCCGCTGCTCATTACCTGGGCGGCGATGTACTTATGCATATTCAGAGGTGTGCGCCTGGTTGGTAAGATCGTCTGGCTCACGGTTCCGCTGCCGTGGCTGATGCTGCTGATCCTTACGGTGCGAGGCCTGACCCTCGAAGGCAGCATGCAGGGCTTGACGTATTATCTCGATCCCGTGTGGTCCGAGCTGGCAAAGCCTATAACGTGGCGCTACGCATTCGGACAGGTATTCTTTTCATTGAGTCTTGCCTACGGTATTATGATTACGTACGCGAGTTTCCTTCACAGGAAAAGCGATCTTAATAACAATGCGGCCATCATTAGTATTGCAGACTTTGCGACGAGTTTTGTAGCAGGACTGGCGGTGTTTGCGACGTTAGGGGGAATGGCTTTTGTGACGCAGCTCGGGGACAATCCGGTTGCGGTCGAACAAGTGGCGGAAACAGGTCCCTCACTGGCATTTGTGGCGTTTCCGTATGCACTTGCGCAGCTGCCTTATTCGGCGTGGTTCAGCTTTGTTTTCTTTTTTGCACTTGTAACGTTGGGGCTTGACTCGGCCTTTTCAATGACCGAATCAATTCTGGCCAGTATCGTTGATAAAACCGGATGGCGCAGGAGCATTGTTCTGCCCGTGATGAGCGTCGTGGGATTTCTGTTTGGCCTGATTTTTATAACGGAAGGAGGATTTAACTGGCTTGGCACAATCGACGGATTTGTCAACGGCACGTGGGGCATAGCGTTTATGGGGCTGCTGGAGTGCGTGGTTTTAGGCTGGCTGTGGCGGATTGGGACGCTGCGACGGCACGCCAACAGCCGCAGCGACTGGAAATTAGGCAAGTGGTGGGACTATCTTATACGCCTGGTGATTCCTGTTTTTCTTGGCACACTTTTCTTCTGGCAGCTTTTTGACGATATCAGTGGGGAAGGATTCTTGAGGACGCCGGAGGGCGAGTGGATATTGACAAACTGTGTAGGGTTGGGAGTTGTGGCGTTAGTGCCTGTCGTGTCTATTATTCTGAGCCTGGCCAGGGGCCGGACGGACATCAGTGAGCAGGAACGGCCTGAGCAGGGCCTGGTCGTCGGTGGCAGACGTGGAGGGGCAATCGCGTTTTTTGCAGCGTCGAGCATTTCAGTTTTGCTTGTTCTTTGGCTTACTGTCCCAATGCCGCAGACAGTAAAACAGGTTATTCTTTGGCTGTCGTTGGTCGGCGGTGTGGTGACGATGCTGTTGAGCAATTATGTTCTGGATAAGCACCATACTCCCACGAGCCAGGCATCCTGGCTGGCAAGATGGGCGGGGATAACGGCAGCTATGGACATAAGCGCAGCTATTGCGATAATCCTGATTGGACTGGCGGATGGGGCGGAAATTGAGGAAACGACAGCCCCGATTCGCGACAAATTGAGCGGCGTTTCTTATATCATTCTTCTGGTTGTGTTCCTAATCATCATAGGCGGCTTGGGCTGGTGTTTTTACAAGGCTTTGGCAGCGGCCAATGGAGATACAGGAATTCAATATCCCGACGAGATTGGTGACGAGAGACGGCGAATTTAGTTTTTAGTTATGAATTTTTATTTTTAGTGAGCTCAAAACTCAGCACTAAGAACTCAAAGCTATAATTATGTGCTATTTCGGTTTGAAGCCTTTGACGTTGTTGCCGGTGTATTTGGCACAGGCCTTTTCCAGGTCCACATCGCTTATGTTCGCCAGCGTGCAAAGCCAGGCAAAGACATCAGCAAATTCCTCCTCCTTATTTTTTGGGTCCCTGGATGACAGTGCGGTGGCGAGCTCTCCGACCTCTTCTATAAACCACATAAACGTGGCGGGGATGCCTCTTTGCCGGTCTCGCTTTTCATATTTTTTGGAAATTAAACGTTGAAATTCACTGATATTCATTTGGTAAGTTCCCAATTTGTATGTGCACAAGGCATAAGCTCCATTGTGCTCTTATATTCTACTTTCTGTCTATCCTTTATTAATAAGGCAAGGTTCAAAAGATATTTCAAAATTAAAAATGGGTAAAAGCTCATAGGATTATTAAGTTTTTGTGTTTCAAATTGCAAGGACTTTCTCTCTATAATAGACGACATTTGTAAATTTCAGGAAATGGCTTCAAATTGCAGGAGTTTCTTCAATGAATAGCCGAATGGCCCAAAATTTTTTCCAGGCGTGCAAAAGACTTGACATCTGAAATGTCCTAACGTAAGATTCCCATACAATTTTATGGTTTTTTTATGGAGATTACTATGGCTGAGATTAAGCCAAGAATAAGCGTTGAGTATGCCGAGAAAGCGACGATAGTTAGTTTCACCGACGAAAAAATCCTCGAAGAAAGGGACATTAAAGCGCTTCAGGATTCGATTATGTCAGTTGTTGAGCAGACGAAGCGGATAAAACTGATTTTGGATTTTGGCAATGTCCAGTTTTTGTCGTCTGCTGTTTTAGGACTTTTAATAAGGCTCAGCAAGAGGATTTACGAACACGACGGCCAACTAAAACTTTGTAATATAAACCCAAAGATATTCGAGATTTTCAAAATAACACGTCTGACCAAAACTTTCGATATTTATAAAGATGTCGAAAGTGCGGTCGAGGATTTATCTCAAGCGAATTAGGTGAAAGCTTTATTGTTTGGCTTATGGTATCAAAAGCACCAATCAATAGCTCAATAGTTGTGGAAAGCAGGCCGTCTGCTATCGAAAAGGTGTGTAAGCAGATCCTTTCTAAGCTCAAAGCCAACGGTTTCGATAAAGATGATATTTTTGCGGTTCATTTGGCCCTGGAGGAGGCTTTTCTCAATGCCGTCAAGCACGGTAATAAAATGGACCCCACCAAAGAGGTTAAAATCGACTATTCTGTTGGTTTAGATAAAGTTGAAATTTCCATGACGGACGAAGGGGAGGGGTTTGAACCGGAAGCAGTGGCTGACCCGCGATACGGCGAGGGTCTTTATAAGCCCGGAGGCAGAGGATTGCTGCTTATAAACTCGTATATGGATATGGTTAAATTCAATGAACGAGGCAATGGATTGTATATGGTCAGATATAAGGAAAAACCACCTCTAACAAAAAGGGCGGACCAAACAAAAGTATAGTCAAAAGCAGTCCCTTGCCGATGAAATCAAGAAAAGGATGTTTAGAAGAGTTTTTATTTTTTTCAGTTGTTTGTTTGTTTTAGGCGGTTGTGCATCCACTGACGAGCCGATCCCGGAGATTGTATATGACTCCAGCTCTAAGTCCATA
The DNA here is from genome assembly GCA_041862635.1 of Phycisphaerae bacterium. Lineage (GTDB taxonomy): Bacteria > Planctomycetota > Phycisphaerae > Sedimentisphaerales > Anaerobacaceae > NIOZ-UU13. The sequence goes on from JBGVTO010000113.1 coordinate 14,533, forward strand.
CTTATTCCACCGAAGGTTGTAAGTCCGAAACAAAGCCGAGGGAGTGCTTATAGGAATGTACCAAGAGGCTGGTTACCACCTTCGCATTTGGAAAAAGAGTGGATTGCTATAGTGGTACACCACTCAGCGACAGAATACGGAAATGCAGCTATAATTGACAAATGGCATAGGGAACGGAACCATTGGGAGGGGGTTGGCTACGATTTTGTTATAGGTAACGGGACCGACAGCAGTGACGGCGAGGTTGAGGTTACTTTTCGCTGGCGAGAGCAGATTCCCGGCGCTCATTGTGGGGGGACGCCGAACAATTGGGCCAATGTAGATGGGATAGGAATATGCCTTGTTGGCGATTTCAATCGTACAGTACCTTCGGAACGACAGATGCAGTCCCTTTTGAGATTGATTCACTTTCTACAAAATCGGTATGGAATTTCGAAGAGCCGAATTTACGGTCATAAGACCACTCCGGGAGCGCGAGTAACTGACTGTCCCGGGACAAAGTTCTCGATGGCCAGGCTGAAATCGATGCTTTAATTACTAAGTTTATACCTATATCTGCATTCAGACGGCGTGTTTGCCGCGTCCTATAAACTCACATTCAAACTCCGTCCCGCCCCAACTCGGTCAGGTGTGTGTGTAGCGTAAAATCAACGTTTCTGGGCGTTTATTAGGTTTTTACGTACTCTCAGAAATATAGAAAAAACGTCTGGATTTGTTAATAGACACCTTTTTAAGGCTAAAAAGGGCGTTTTCATGCTACACAAATACCCAGTTGGTGCTGGATGCTTTTTTGGCGGAATTAAGCCAAAATATTACAGCTAAGAAAGTTGCCGTGTAATTATACCGAAGTTTTCGCTGGTAGCGTTATTCAACAATCGAAGTAAGGAGCCGGTCGAATGAATATACATGAATCATTGTTTTCCCCTGGCTTTATGCTAACCGAGCAGATTGCACGGCAGATTTTTGAAGTTTTGCCCGAGGGGGGGGCTACAATAGTTATTATAGACAGGGAAGGCAACAACTGGCCCAGCGACCCGGAAGAATTTGCCAAGCTGAACATCAGCGAGTCATTCTTGAAAGAGCTTTGCGCCAAGATTGACGACGGTGCTGAGCCTGTCGTGACGGGGGCAGAGAATTGCAGTTTGATTGCTACACAATTGGCGACCGAACGGAGTAATTGTGGATATGTCGTTATCGCTCTGCCGCAATACAGCCCTGAATCGATATTGATAAATATTGACCTGATTGAAATTTTGCTTAATCAAATCGGCTTGATAGCCCAGCTTATCGAGAAGAACAATCTCCTCTACGAAGTTCAAATGAAACACTATCGGGTGTGTGGTCAGAGCGAGATAGCTTTGAATTAAGGAGCTATCAGGCCCGGCGTTTCGCTTTTTCCCCTAAATCGTTTTGCTGTAAATTGCCTCCCTTGTTAAGGAAGCGAATGCATGGCTTAAGGTTTTTTTTGAGTTTGTGCATGTGTTCACATGCACAAAGTTTATTGTTGTTCCCAATAAAAGAAAGTCTTGCAATCTATTATTTGCGTTCTCTGTGTCTTTGTGCTTTTGACCTTCGGCTGGCTGCTATCTGCCTTTGCCGAAAGGGATCTGCCGAAAGGCATACTTTGGACTGTGGATTGGCTTCCGTGCTGCGGTGGGGTGCTTTACCTGCTGCGGCGGGGTGCCTTCCCGGTTGCGGCGGGGTGCCTTTGCCCCGACGAGTTGATTTCTCCGTAAGGAGTCCCAAGGACTTTCTTTCGTTCTCTACCGGCTGGGCATTAATTACTAATTACTCTGCCTTTCTACAATAGGACAACTGTCCCCGTTTTTCTTGATTTCCAAATTATTCTTCTCGACGTAATTCCTCAAGTAAAGAGCGGAATTCGTTGAACTGCCAGTCAGCGTACCTTTTATCTTTCGATCTGATATCTTCATCATCCCTTAAGTGATACAGGAGACCATAAACTCGATCGACAAGCTTATCATTCGAATCCAAAGGCCATTTCTCTATAGCTTCTGCCGCAGAGACATTACCCTCTAAGACAGACTGTAGTAAGTCTCCCGCTGATCTTCTAGCCTCTCTGTTTACTTCATTATTCATAAGTAATTTGCCTCCTTTGAGTTCTTGTTAAATTATTAGATCTACCAACCCTCATAGGGTCTATGCAGTGTCAGATCAGGTCTTCGGTGGTAATGGTGCCTTATCGCGTTTCTACATGGTACCCACCCCTTATCCCAGCGAAAAATGGGTCGTCCCGTTTGTTGACTTCTCATTTGAAAAATTCTGGTTCCCTTTGGTCCTTCGAGGATTATATCAGATTTCGTCGCCGTTAGCCCCGCTGCTGTGGCTAAGCTCGCTGTAAATACTACACCGCAACCTTTGGAAGCCCGGCCTATATTTCCATACCTTCTTATAAGTCCTTCTCTGTTTATTCACCAGTTTAGATAATAAATCAGAAATGCCCAAAACAGGTTTTTATTGAGAGGCTTTCAATAGTCTGTCTATTGTTGCCCAGTTGTAATTTCGAAATCTTCGCTGACATCCAGCGTAATACTTATTGGGATACAACCATTTATTCGAATTTTATTATGCTCAAGATCTACCGACAACTCATAAATATCATATATCCCAACTTGCTCGGTATCGATTATCTCGCAGCCCAAAACTCCTGATATTTTCAAGTATTGGTCGTAAAATTCCTTGTTCTCTCCGAAAATAAGTCGAAACTCTTTTTTAGCCTCGTCAAAAGTCAAGTTGTTGACATCAAACCATTTGTCATGAAGAAGATCATTAAGCTCTGGTAAATTAATGTTATACTTTTTGAAATACATGATATTTCCTCACTTTTTAGGGGGCCAACTCCACCTTCCACCACTTCTTTTGATACCTTTCTTCCACCAATTTATTTGAAAGTGCCGTCCTTGTCCATGATGTGGAGGGTGAATCCCTACTTTTATATTAATATTTGTCCCGACTCCGGTTATTTTCATTGCTCCGGCAGTCGTTAAGCAAACTGTAGTTACTCCTCCGCATACTTCTGAAGCCCGGCCTACGAATCCATACCTTCTTATAAGTCCCTCCCTATTTATCCACTTATTAGGAAGCAGAGTCAAAGTTGCTCCATTTGCCCATAATTTCGCTCCATCGCAAGCCCCTTCGAGAGCAGCATGTAAATACGGGTGCTCGCCATATGAGCTTTCAGGATGTGACGGACGTGGTGGAGGCGGAGCTGGTAATTCTTCATTTTCTATTTCAGCTCGTATATCCGCAAAATCCGAATCTCGCAGGAGCACTATTTCCCCACGGCCAGGTCGAATGTTAAGGTCCAAGTCCAATGCAGCAATCCCTAAATCAATTTCAGTATACACAGTAATACCATCAACTTCGCGTGATAAAAGTTCTCCCGGAGCAGTTATATACGCTGAACGGACATCTTCAAAAGTCCAAGAACCAACA
>JBGVTO010000114.1:0-23436 GCA_041862635.1 Phycisphaerae bacterium
GAACTAATTGTTCCCCGATAGCTCAACTGGTAGAGCGAGTCCGCCATAGGCGGATTAACCGATAGGTTGTAGGTTCGAGTTATGCTTGAGAGGACTGTGTAAGAAAAGTACAACGAAAACAAGTTAAGTCGTTGGAAAAAGCTTGAGTTTTGGAACTAATTGTTCCCCGATAGCTCAACTGGTAGAGCGAGTCCGCCATAGGCGGATTAACCGATAGGTTGTAGGTTCGAGTTATGCTTGAGAGGACTGTGTAAGAAAGGTAAACGAAAACAAGTTAAGTCGTTGGAAAAAGCTTGAGTTTTGGAACTAATTGTTCCCCGATAGCTCAACTGGTAGAGCGAGCGGCTGTTAACCGCTAGGTTGTAGGTTCGAGCCCTACTCGGGGAGTTGTGGCATTTTATGTCTATGTAATTGAAAGTACCACAACAGGGCGGCGATACGCTGGGCATACTGCTAATGTGTCTCGTCGTCTTGCCGAACACAACAACCCTGAACACAAACCCACGAAATATACATCCAAACAAGCCGGTCCGTGGCGATTGATCTATGAGGAAAGCTGCCAGAGTCGTTCCGAAGCTATGCGGCGTGAGCGTTGGCTTAAAAGTGGAACAGGGCGAAGGTGGCTTAATACCAAACTTGGTAGAGCGAGTCCGCCAGAGGCGGATTAACCGTTAGGTTGCAGGTTCTCCCGATTTATCGGGATACTCGGGGAGTTTTGGGGGTGACAGTGTCCATAATATCAGGGTTGACTGGTGAATCCATCATAGTTTAACAAGCGGTTAAAATCTAACGGCCTTTAGTTATTTTTCTTTGATTGTCTCAATCAATTCAGCGATACGAAACTCTAACCTGCTGATACGAGGTCTTTGCATCATTACCCAACCGAAGACACTTGCAAAGCCGATCCAATTGCTACAACAGAGAAAAATAACAGCATACATCATCTGGTATTGGATTTGGTCGGTCCTGAAGAACTGGATGGCACTAAAAAGACCAAGAGCTGAATAGACTATGTATTGTACATAAACACAGACCGTCACCCAGCACATTCTTTTACTGTAGAAGTCTTTGAACCATAAACGCAGTGTATCTTCTTTTGACTCATCATATTCCGGCGGATTATCGATTATCTTTTTTACCTGTTCCTTATCCATTTTTTACCTCGAAAATCAATTTTCAAAATACTTTTCCCATAACTGTTTCAATTCAACCCTTGCTTTAAACAAGCGAGATTTTACAGTGCCCTGTGGGATATTCAGGGCAATACTTATTTCAAAAATACTTAGTTGCTCAAAATAATATAGACTTAAGATTACTCTACTATCATTTTTTAATCTTTGAACTAATTCTTCTACCTGTAAATCATTGTCTTTTCGGTTACAATCAACTTCAATTGACTCAAGATTTATATGTTGGTTTTTGTTTTTTTCTTTTAACCAGTCAATTGTTCTGTTTGTGGCGATTCTATAAGCCCAGGCTTTAAAATTTGTAGGGTCATGTAATTTTCTTAATCCTTTTATTATCTCAAGCCAACATTGCTGAGTGATATCCCATGAAGCATGGACGTCCGTAGTCAATCTAAAGACATACTGCCATAGCTTTTTCTGCCATAGACACACCAGCTTTTCCAACGCTGCCGAATTGCCATCCTGAGCAGCCATAACCAGCAACTGGTTTTCTATGTTTGAAAGATTATCTTTCATCTACTTCCTTAGGCTTGTGAGTTGCTTAATTGGTTCATTTTATTTAAAATTTTTTCACATTTTCCCAGTAACAGTCTGGAAAAAGCTTTTACATGTTTTGTTTATTTGTAATATCAGAGATTTGTTAGAATGTCAATTTGACGAAAATTATTGGATAACCGGACAATACTCAGGAATGCGTATGCGTTGAGTGTATGGACCGGGGAGTTTGGGGCCGGTGGCGATTTACTTGCAATTTATGCTCAATTGTCGTTTTCTGAATGATTTTCAAGAACAGATTCTATCCATTCCCTCACACTAACACCCCTTTCTTTTGTACGATCGAGTAGGTTCTTGTGGCGAACAAGGCCGCCTTGTTCGTTATGAGTCAGATTGTACCACAAACACCCAGCCAGCCATTCTTTCACCGCGCTTCGTTCCTCACCAAGATAGGCATACACGCGCAGAATCTCGTTCTTTGTATCAAACCCAAGGTCAATATGTCCCATATCAAGCAGTAAAAACTGCATCGGTATCCCAACCAGCCACTTATCAAGTCCCAGCACATAACTGAACAGAAGATGTCCCATCCTTTCCTTCTCTGTCCTGGCCTTACGAGTTGGAATGCTTGATTTCCCTACTCCAATACCATGAATCCAGTTTTCAATGAATCGAAAAGTGTTATGATGACAATCAGATAAGGTGTAAACCCCTGCGGCTATGGCACCACAGGTTCTGTACAACTCCTTTTTCTGAGGATTCTTAATACTATCAAGGTTTTCCTTAAACGTTGGATTCCATCGTGGATGAATCTTCGGCAGGTTGGCCTTCTTCGATATCTCTGCATCGAGACAGGCACCACGACCACCTTCATCGTAAAAAAGATCCTTCCCCAGGGACTCGATCTCCTTTAGATCCTTACTTTCTAAGGAATGGACCTCGGGTACGGTGTCGCCGAACTGGGCAAAGAAATCGATGGTAAGAAACATCCGTTCGAACATCAGCTTTTGGACGTCCGTCAATTTATCCGCCGGACCAAGCCATTCATACGTACGATTGATAAATCCTTCGGCATGTGGAAACTCCCTGATAAAACCCTTTTTGGCTTTGCCCGCAAGATAACCCTTTAATACGGTATGTATTGTTCTCATACTTTCTGTATGAAGCGGCTGGGTTGTTTTCAGTTCCCACCACGTAGCGCACAAGCAGCCGTTGCGGAAGGAAGGCGGGTTTATTTTACCCCGGCCGATGGCGTCCAGCAATTCATCAACGGTAACCGGAAATCCGCTGTCGCACGGTATCAGGCCGCCGATGACAACTCGAATTTGTCGAATATTATCATCAAGAGGCCCCAGTTTGCTCTGCATTTCATGCAGGCACTTGACTGTATCGTCCCATTCAACTTCCTTCCATTCACCTTCCTTATTCGGAAAGGTCCAGGGGATAGTAGACCACTGGCGTATGAGGTTGCCGTTCTTATCTGAATGGAGTGTAGTAATAAGTTCGTTCTCCCGGACAGGTGTAGAGGAGGTCTTTCCGGTGTAAAGCGCTTCGAATCCGGGGGAAACCTGATCGTAAGGCACTAATGTATTTTTCTTCTTAGCCATAATCGCTCCCTTTATAAATCGTAACCATAAAAAACGGCTGTTGTTTCCTTATGACCAGCAAGCCAAGTACTCCACTCGTCGTCCAGAGGCTTTGGCTGGAATTCTGATTTATTTTACGAATCATTTCTCAGGACAGAATCCATCCACTCACGCAGGCTGATACCCATTTGCTCGGCGCGTTCGAGCAGGTCCTTGTGTTGAACGAGGCCTACAGGGTAGCCAGCTATGGGACCGAGGCCTGCGGGGTAGCCAGCCATGGGACTGTAAGTAAGGTTATACCACAAACAGGCTGCGAGCCACTCTTTCACCGGTGTCCTTTTTTCACCAAGATAAGCATATACCCGAAGTATTTCGTTTTTAACTTCAAAGCCAAGGTCGATGTGTCCCAAATCAAGTAGTAAAAACTGCATCGGTACACCAATCAACCACTTATCAAGCCCAAGGACATAACCAAACAGCAAATGCCCTAGTCGTTGCCTTTCTGTTCCGGCCTTACGCGTTGGAATGCTCGACTTTCCTGCTCCAATACCATGAATCCACTTTTCGATGAATCGAAAAGTGTTATGATGGCAATCAGAAAGTCCGTAAATCCCGGAGGTTATCTCGCAACAGATTTTATACACCTCTTTTTTCTGAGGACTCTCAAGCTTCTCAAGGTTTTCTTGGAACTCTTCCATGGTCAACCCAGGATGAATCTTCGGCAGGTCTGCCTTTTTTGATATCTCTGCATCGAGACTAACCCCACGCCCACCGTCCTCAAAAAGGTCCTTGCCTTCAGACATCTGTTGTTCGATGTCATCCGACGATGGCGAAGAGGGTACTGTATAACTGTTCCTGGTAAAGTAATCAATAGTAAGAAGCATCCGATCCATCATCAGCTTCTGGACTTCCGTGAACTTTGATACTGGGCCGAGCCAATCATACGTACGGTTAATGAATCCCGCAGCGCCAGGAAATTCTTTGATAAAACCTTTCCTGCTCTTGCCCGCAAGATAACCCGTCAATACGGTGTGTATTATCCTCATGCTCTCCATATGAAACGGCTGGGTTGTTTTCTGCTGCCACCACACGGCAGGACACCAGCAACCATTGTGAAATGACGGCTCATCCAGTTTTCCCCGGCCGATGGCATTCAACAATTCATCAACGGTAACCGGAAATCCACTGTCACACGGCACAAGGCTCGCGATATGAGCGCGAATCTGACGAATGTTATCATCAAGAGGCCCAAGTTTTCTCTGCATTTCGTTGATATATATAATTTCCTCATCCCAGTCCTTTTCCTGGCCGGGAAACGTCCAGGTAAAAACCGGCCATCTTCTTATCTCATTACCTGCATTATCCGAAGTTATAGTTGTGATTAGTTCTTCTTTCTCGCCTTCAGATGAAGATTTCTTACCCGTGTATATCGCCTCAAAACCCGGAGATACTATATTGTACGGCACCAATCGCTCTTTCTTTTTTTTCACTATTCAGCCTCTTTAATTTGTCATACACCTGAATTTTTGCAAAAATCTTGATACACATTATTTTTTGTAAGCCAACAAACACTCCAGGTTGCAATACTCAATCAAAAACATACTACTATGTTCAATAAGATTGCACAAGCCTGCAAAAGCAGGACCCCTATTTTATTCGCTATATGTTTGCGAATGTGGCTGCTCTGAGAAGCAGATTATTGCTCGTAGTGCCGGGGCCGTGTATAATCTTGCTGTTCATAAGATTGTTGGATATTTTACGGCACGGCCACAGCTTATGAGCAGCTCTACCTTTCAATGAATAATGACCAAGTATAGTAGATACCTTCGACAGGAGTCAGGCGTCCAATGAAGAAATCCGCGATAACAAGAAGACAGTTTTTGAAAGCAAGCACGGTATTAGGTTCAGCAGCATTTGGAAACTGGACAGGTGGAAAAATTTTGGCACAGGAACGTATATCACCTCGCCTGCGAAACTCTGAGCCCAAAGATTCTAAACAAAGGCCAAACGTATTATTCATCGTTGTCGATGACCTGAATAATTCCCTTGGATGTTACGGCCATTCTGTGGTCAAATCCCCCAACATCGACCGGTTAGCTGCGCGGGGTATTCGTTTTGACCGTGCTTACTGCCAGTTCCCTATTTGCAATCCGAGCCGTACATCGTTTCTCACCGGACTGAGACCCGATACAACCGGCATTTTAAATAATGCAACGCCTTTCCGCTCGAAGCTGCCGAATGCCGTAACTCTGCCGCAGCTGTTTCGCAAAAACGGATACTTCACGGCACGATTGGGAAAAGTTTTCCATTCAGCCAGGAATATGGATGACCCTCAGGCGTGGGAGGTGACATCTGACCCAAAAGGAACACCCACGGGCAAACAAGGGCAGGGAAGAAATCTTACCGGCGGTCGAGTCAAATGGTGCCGATGGCTTGCCGCCGAGGGAAAGGACGATGACCAGCCCGACGGTCAAATTGCCGCAGAAGCCATACGTTTGCTGGAACAGTACCGGCGTGGCCCTTTCTTTCTTGCGGTTGGATTTCACAAGCCGCACGACCCGTTCATTGCGCCAAAACGATATTTCGACCTCTATCCACTTGAGAGTCTTAAACCGCCGAAAGACCCACCTGACCACTCCGCTGAGCTTGGCCAGGCGATTGGCGGCGGCTGGAAGGACGAATTCGACCGTTTCACTGACCGGGAGCGTCGCGAGTTCATGCGCGCCTACTACGCCGGGATATCGTTTATGGACGCACAGCTGGGAAAGATAACCGATGCGATGGACAAGCTGGAGCTCTGGCAAAATACTATCGTGGTGTTTTTCGGCGACCATGGTTATCATCTCGGGGAACGCGGCTGGTGGAACAAGAACACTTTGTTTGAGCTGTCGGCGCGAGCCCCTTTGATTATGGTGACACCGGAAATAAAGACTGCGGGAAGGGGCTGCTCAGGGATTGTGGAATTTGTGGATATTTATCCCACACTGGCCGACTTGTGCGAGCTTTCGCCGCCTGCGAATCTGGAAGGGACCAGCTTTAAGCCGTTACTCAACGATCCGGAGCTGCCTTGGAAAAAGACGGCGTTTACCCAGGTGCAGCGGGGCAGGATAGCCGGCCGTTCCGTGCGAACCGAGCGCTGGCGCTACACAGAATGGGAGTGGGGCAAGCAGGGCGCAGAATTGTATAACCACGACACTGACCCCGGGGAATACTATAATCTTGCCGGTGATCCTCAATATACCGAAACTGTCGCAGAGCTTAGAAAATTACTTCGGCAGTCTACAGGATAAAAAAAATTTATCATACAGGGTTGGAGAAAATAATATGGCACAAAGTATAACCCGCAGGAACTTCCTAAAACGTTCAGTTTTTGGTGTAATAAGTGCTTCAATATCTATGACTTCGTTATACGGAAGGGACGATAAACGTAACGAACGACCCAATATCATTATGTATATTTCCGACGATCATGGGGTGGATTTTCTGGGCTGTTACAGGAACAAAGACATTCAAACTCCAAATATTGATAACCTTGCAAAAGAGGGAATGCTCTTTAAAAATATGTTCGCCGCATCGCCGACATGCGCGCCTTCCCGTTCGGTATTGTGGACGGGACTTCATTCTGCTCGTAACGGCTGCATGGGAAATCACACTGTCTGCCGGGACGATATCACGTCACTGCCGACCTATCTGGGCCGTTTGGGATATCGGGTCGTACTTGCGAACAAATTTCATGCCAAGCCGAAAAAAGTCTTCTCTTTCGAATATATTAATGCCGGACTGCCTCACAATCCCGACAATCACAGAGTATATCGCAGGGAAGGTCTGAACGTCAGGGCCGTCGATGATTTTCTTGCAGAACATTCCAAAGAGCAGCCTGACAAGCCTTTGTGTCTGATTCTTGCCGACAGCAGCCCGCATGTCACCTGGGAGCCGAACAAGATATATGACCCAGCAAAATTGCAGTTACCTCCCTACATTGTTAATACGGAGCTGACCCGAAGGGCAATGGCCAATTATTATCAGGACATTACGACGATGGACAAACGGGTCGGTGAAGTCAGGGCCTTATTGAAGAAATACGGTTTTGAGGACAATACGCTTTTTATATACACAACCGATCAGGGCTCCGAGTGGCCGCATTCGAAATGGACGGTATATGATACCGGTATCCATGTGCCTTTTATTGCCGTCCGGCCCGGAAAAATCAAGCCCGGTTCCGTTTGCGATGCTCTGGTTTCGTTTGTCGATATTACACCGACCTTTATTGATATCGCAGGCGGGCCGCAGCCCGAAGGTCTGGATGGAAAAAGTTTCTCAGATGTATTGGTGGGGAAAACCGGGACCTTCCAGGAATTCATTTATGCAAGCCATACACGTGACGGCAATATGAATGTCTTTCCCCAGCGCGGCGTTCGGGACTGCCGCTATAAGTATATTTTGAATCTTAATCCGGAAAACACCTGGACCACACATTTTACAAAGGTACCGGACATTCCCGAAAGCCATAAACAGGTCTGGGACACCTGGGTCGAAAAGGCCAAAACCGACCCGCAGGTCGCCAAACTGCTGGATGTTATTGAGCATCACCCGGCCGAAGAATTATATGATTTGCAAAAGGACCCTTACGAGCTTAATAATATCGCCGGCAAGCCTGAGGCCGAGCCTATTCTAAAGAAAATGCGGCGGCAGTTAAAGAATTGGATGCTCTCGCAAAACGATCCGGCCCTAAATGAAGTGTAAAGTGCCTAAAGTTTGGAGTGCCTAATTATGGATATCAGTAAAACAGGAAATCAGGATGCAGGTTACCAGAGTATCAGGGTGTCAGGAAAATCAAGCCCGATGTTCTGATAACCTGATGTTCACTACCTGATCATCTGATACACTAATAGCCTGAAGCTTTAGCTCACTTTAGGCACTTTAGCTTTAATTGCCAAACTGTCGTATTGAATATGAGATGTCTCTTTTCTAAATTGCTTTCTGCTATTACTTTGGCGGTTAGTTAGAGTCTTGCAAAAAAGGCCAAAACAGCATATAACATTGGCTGTTATGGCGAAAGATATAGAGAAACAAATCGAGCGGTTGCGGGAGGAGATTCGAGGGCACGATTATCTTTATTACGTGCTCAATCAGCCGAAAATCAGCGACCGGCAATATGATAAGCTCTTTGCCGAGCTAAAGAAGCTGGAAGAGGTGAATCCGCAGTTTATAACCGGCGATTCACCCACTCAGCGGGTTTCGGAAAGGCCACTGGAAGGTTTTACCGACGTCCGGCACGCAGTGCCGATGCTGAGTATGGACAACACCTATAACGCCGATGAGCTAAGGGCTTTTGACGAAAGAGTAAGAAAACAGCTTGGCAGCGAAGATTACGATTATATAGTAGAATTGAAAATTGACGGGGTCGCGATAAGTCTTCGTTATGAGGATGGGGTTCTGGCTACGGCCGCTACTCGCGGCGACGGCGAAGTGGGTGACGATGTGACCGCTAACGTGCGGACGATTAAGGCCGTGCCGCTCACACTACTGGGCCGCGGTACAATCCCCGCCGTGCTCGAAGTTCGCGGCGAAGTCTATATGCCCACAAGCGCTTTTGTCGAGCTGAACAAACTTCGCGCAGAAGCCGGCGAGCCGTCCTTTGCCAATCCGCGAAATGCCGCGGCAGGCTCCCTGAAGCTGCTGGATTCAAGAATCACCGCCGCGAGGAACCTTTCGTTCTTCTCATACGCGACAGGCGAGATTTCCGAGCCGCTGGCGGACAATCATTATCAAACATTACAGAGATTCAAAAAACTCGGCCTGCCCGTTAATCCCAATATCCAAAGAGCAAGAGAGATAAATGAAGTAATAGATATTTGTTTTAGCTGGAATGAAAAACGGTTGAAGCTCGGCTACCTGATTGACGGGATGGTGATAAAGATTAACCGTTTCGAGCAGCGGGAAATATTAGGCGCGACGGGCAGGGCGCCCCGGTGGTGCATTTCATATAAATTCGCCGCCGAGCAGGCCGAGACTATCGTCGAATCAATCGATGTTCAGGTCGGCAAGAGCGGGATTTTAACGCCGGTGGCCAATCTGACGCCGGTGCAATTATCCGGTACGACGGTCAAGCGGGCGAGCCTGCACAACTTCGATGAATTGAATCGGCTCGGTGTCCGTTGCGGTGACACCGTAGTAGTTGAAAAGGCCGGTGAGATAATACCGCAGGTGGTGGAAGTGAAGAAAGAATTAAGGCCTGTCGGGACAAAGCCCTTCAAAGCACCTAAAGAGTGTCCGAATTGCGGCTCGGCGGTGGCCAAGGACGAAGACGGCGTTTATATCCGATGCCTTAATCCGAATTGTCTGGGACAACTGAAAGAGCGCCTGAAATATTTTGCCGGACGCGGGCAGATGGACATCGAAAATCTCGGCACGGCCTTGGTTGAGCAGTTAATAGAAACCGGCCTGGTCAAGAACTTTGCGGACCTCTACAAATTACAGAAATCGGAGCTGGCCGGTCTGGAACGAATGGCCGAGAAAAGTGCCGGCAATGTGATAGAGGCGATAGAGGCGAGCAAGACCCGGCCATTATGGCGATTCATCGCGGCTTTGGGCATTCGGCATATCGGGGGCCAGTCGGCCCAGATTTTAGCTGAGCATTTTGGCTCGCTCGATGCTCTTATGAACGCAACACAGGAGGAGCTGGGGTCTATAGACCAAATCGGGCCGACAATGGCGGAAAGTGTGTATGAGTATTTTCGCAATCAGGATAACCGGGCGGTAATCGACCAGTTATTGGCCGCGGGTCTAAGGCCTCAGCAGCCAAAAGCACGGCCCCGGCGAAAGGGAAAATTGGCAGGCAAGACGATTGTTGTTACAGGAACGCTGGAGAATTTCACACGCCAGCAAATAGAGCAGGTGATCAGACAGGCAGGGGCAAAATCATCATCGAGCGTAAGTAAGAAAACCGATTACGTGCTGGCCGGCGAAAATCCGGGAAGCAAACTCGACAAAGCGAGGGAACTCGGTGTTGAAGTGATAAACGAAAAAGAATTTTTGGAGTTATTGTGAATCAAGACGAAAAACTGATGTTGTATGCTTTGAAATTAGCGCGGGGGGGTATCGGCTCTGTTGAACCGAATCCTGCGGTCGGGGCCGTTATCGTAAAAGCCAATCAGATCATCGGCAGAGGCCGGCATAAAAAATTCGGCGGCCCCCATGCGGAAATAAACGCACTGGAAGACTGCAAGACCTTAGGCGTTGATCCCCGCGGCGCTGCGATGTACGTTACGTTTGAGCCGTGCTCTCACTTTGGCAAGACCGGCCCCTGCACACAGGCTATAATTGAAGCCGGGCTGGCGAAGGTTTTTATCGCAACGACTGACCCGTCGGAACATGCCAAAGGTAAAGGCATCGAGCAGCTGCGTAACGCGAGAATTGAAGTACAGACTGGCATCTGCCAGACCGAGGCCAGATTGCTGAACGCCCCTTTTATCAAATTTACGGCTACCGGAAAGTGCTGGGTAACATTGAAATGGGCGCAGAGCATCGACGGTAAAGTCGCCACAGCCGAGCCCCGCCCATCACGCATGGGCGTGGGTGAGCCGCAGCCGTCTGGGAGCGGTTGGATTTCCGGCGAACAAAGCAGAAAAGACGTGCACAAATTACGCCGGCGTGCGCAGGCGATATTGGTTGGCGTTAATACCGTAATCGCGGATGACCCGCTATTGACGGCTCGCCCCGTTAGAAGTCTGCACCGAAGTTCCACCAGTCTTCCAGAAGGACCTACTTCTAACGGGGCAAGGCCAAGCAAAGGCAAAAAAGCCACAAGAATTGTTTTAGACAACCATCTGAGGATTCCTCTAAATTGCAAGCTGATTAAGACCGCTAAGAGAAGCCCCGTATTGATATATACGAATGAAAACACGGTGCGAACGAACCCGGAAATTGTAGAAAAGATTACCAAAAAAGGGGCCGAGGTGCTTGCTTATCCGGATGCTCAGGGCTGGTCTAACCTGTATTTTCTGCTCGATGAGCTGAGTAAGCGCGGCATCGGTCATCTGCTTGTCGAGGGCGGGCCGAGAGTGCTGACCTCATTTTTAAAAGAGCAGCTTGACGATGAGATTGTCGTTTATATCGCACCGAAGATATTAGGGGCGCAGGGCAGCGTCGATATAACCGGCCCTATGACCGAATTAACACAGGCTGTGAGCTTGCATTACGTGGATATTGAGCGCTTCGGAGACGATGTTCGCCTGACCGGCCTGACTGGAAAGGCACTTAGCGATATTTCGGTCTCACTCTGAAAGTAATTTTGGAACGGGATGAATGGATAAAAGAGAAGTAGTTAAATTAGCGATTGAGGGACGCAGGGTCCCATACGTTCCGTGGCAGTGCAACTTTACTTTGGAAGCGGCTGAGAAGCTGCGGGATCATTTTGGCCGGGACGATTTGGACAGAGTCCTGGACAACCATTTCGTCAAGTTAGGCAGGAATATGGGTATTTTTACCGCTCTCGGCAACGACCGCTTCCGTGATTTCTTCGGGACGGTGTGGGACCGCAGCGTTGACAAGGACATCGGCATCGTTGAGACATACGTTTTGCCGGAGCCGACCCTTGCCGGATATGAGTTTCCGGACCCGTTGGACAAACGTTTCTTTGAGGAGATTCCTGAACTGCTGTCCGAGTACGGAGATTGTTTCCGGGTCTTTAAGATTGGATTTTCGCTATACGAGCGGGCCTGGGCGATGAGGGGGATGGAGAACCTGATGATGGATTTTTTAGACCATCCGGCATTCGTGCACGAGCTTTTGCATACAATAGCCGACTATAATATCGCCCAGATTACCGAGGCCCTCAAGTATGATATAGATGCGGTCTATTTCGGCGATGACTGGGGCCAGCAGAGGGGCCTGCAGATGGGGCCGCGGCTGTGGGCGGAGTTTATCCGGCCACAGTTGAAGCGGATGTACTCGGTGGTTCGGGATGGGGGCAAGTCCCGCCCGTCGAAGACGGGACGGGGCAAGTACGTTACTATCCATTCGTGCGGCAAGGTGGATGAGCTTTTTGATGATTTGATTGAGCTTGGGCTTAATTGCTTTAATCCTTTTCAGCCGGAGGTTATGGACGTCTTTGACCTTATGAGAAAGTACAAGGGACGACTTGCATTTCACGGCGGCCTGTCCACCCAGCGGACACTGCCATACGGCTCGGTCGAAGATGTTAAGAGCGCAACAACAAAACTGTTGGAAGCAGGCAAAGACGGCGGCTATATTTTCGCACCGGCCCACGCCGTCGAGGGCGATGTCCCGTTAGAGAATATGCTGGCCTTTATAGATGTCCTCCACTCCCAGAACGGTTACAGGCGGTAGATTTCTCGTCTGTGGCCAATTTTGAATATATCAGAAAGTGAGCTAAAGTTTGGAGTGCCTAAAGTGAGCTAAAGTTTGATAATTCTTCGCAGGAAACGGCAGGCTTGGCTCTTTTTTGCGCTGCTCGAAAGCCGACAGGTCAATGGCATCCTCCGCTAAAGAAAGTTTAATCGCATCCTGAACCAGCTCCGACATAGAATGTTCCGTTTCCGCCGCTTTTATGCGTAATGCGTGATGCAAATCAGAATCCAGGTAAACCGTAGTTCTTTTTGTATTAGCCTTCATATTATCACCTCGTTAATAGTATCATAGCATTATAACGTCTTGACGTCAAGACGCCGTTAATATATTTTTTCGGGATTTTTATTTGTCATTTTTTGCTGGAAGGGAGAAGCCATCCCCAAGCGAGTCCCGCTTTTCCGGGACTCGCTTGAGGCTGCCACACTGTCGAAATGAAGTTTGGAGTGCCTAAAGTGAGCTAAAGTGAGATAAAGATTTAGGCTATCAGAGCATCAGGAGACCAGGTAGTGGGCACCAGGTTATCAGGGCATCAGGTTCATTTTTCTGATACCCTGCTCTACTGATAACCTGCATCCTGATTTCCTGGTACTCTGATAGCCTGAATCTTTCTCTCACTTTAAATATTTTTCAAGAATTTTTTATTGCTTTTTGTTCTATTTGCTGATAAATTATTATTGCCGGGGCAGCTAAGCACGGGTCCAAGTGCCGGGTTAGAGGTTGAAACAACCTGGGGCGTTAGGACAAGGCCTTCAAAAGGCTTGCAATCCGGGATTCCGGAGCGCCTACCTCTTTGTGACAGTCTGCTCCGGCATTTTTCTTATTTCAATACTTTGTTCAGATTCCATATTCTTAAGTTTATCAGGTTTTCGCTGCCGGCAGCAGGTTGGTCCCCGGCCGGTCGAACAAGCCCTTTTCGGTCGGTTCCTATGCCGGCATAAAATCAAACTTACCCATAATAACTGACATTATAACGTTATCTTTGGGTATTTTTTCCTTGATTCGCAGCATAAAAAGATGTACAATTATATTGTGTTTTTAGCGGCCTTCGGAGCGCTGAAAGGAGAAGGGAGTGCAATTCCTTTTAGCGGGCTTTTTTATAGGTCATCCAACGGCATCAGCCTGACATTGGGCGCGCTATAAATATTCACAGGAGGTATGAATCTTCGGTTTTTATCGGTTGTTATGGATAAAGATTATCACATTAGCGATAACCCATATTCGTTTTTTGGGTTAACTCAGTGAAGGCTTAAACCGATATATTAACGGAAATTGTGAGGCATTAAAACGAGGATTGAATATCCGTCTAAAGGATTTTCTTCTCATTTTTCTGCCCGGAGGTGCGAAAGGGGATATAAAATGAAAAGATTTCTGAATATCTCGGTTGTTTTACTGGTATTTGGTTTGTTGGTTTCTTCCGGCTGCGAGAGCGGGCAGGGTCTTTTTGGGGCCAAGGAGGAAGAGCCGGAACTACTGCAGGCTGAAAAGTTTTTTTGGGCCAGTGACCACGAACCTATAACAATAGCTCCAATACAAACGGTGCCTCCTTCGGTAAAGGGACCTGTTGTTGAGTCAACAAAGCTGGTAGCTATCGATGGGGTCGGCTCGTCTGTAATCTCAAGAACCTATCCCTGGACAGAATGCGGGATTATTCAGCTGGACAAGACTGTGCCGAAGGAAGCTGAGCTGAACAGAACGTTCGATTACTTTATCAAGGTAACAAATCTAACGGACGTGAAGCTGACTGATATTCTGATAACCGAAGAGCTTTCAGATAATTTCGATTTTACAAGCGCAAGTCCTGCAGCGAGAGAAGATGTGAACAAACTTGTATGGGAAATACAGTCGCTTGGACCAAAAGCGAGCAAGCTAATTACGGTTTCCGGTGTGGCTACACAGACCGAACCCCTTGAACACCGCACAAATGTTATTACTCCCATCATTCCGGCCCTTGCCGCCATAAAGGTTGTCCAGCCCAGGCTGGAGCTGACGAAGACCGCGCCGGTTGAGGCCTTGCTGTGTGAGCCGATTCCGGTGGTATTCGTGGTGGCCAATTCAGGAACAGGGTCCGCACGAAACGTCAAAATCGTGGAAACACTTCCTGCAGGGCTGCTGACGGTCGACGGCAATAGCAAATTAGTATTTGATGTAGGCACCCTGACGGAGGGTCAGTCGCAGCAATTCTCGGCTGAACTGCGGGCCACTAAGACGGGCAGCTATATCAGCAAGGCGGTGGCCAGCTCATCTACCGGTCTGAGTGCTGAATCGGCGGAAACCACAACGGTTGTAGACATGCCTGTGCTGACAATCACCAATGACGGTCCTCAACAGGAATACCTTGGTCGGCCATTAACCTATGAAATAATAGTTGCCAACAATTCAACTACACCGGCGAAAAATACGGTTATAGAGGATATTATCCCGGAAGGAGTAACCTCAACAGAAGCAAGTACAGGTGCAAAACTTGCCGGTTCAAAATTAATCTGGGAGCTCGGTACTCTTGCACCTAACACTTTCAAAAAGGTACGTGTGTCCTATTTGCCAGTTGAAGCGGGCACGCTGACGAATAGTGCAATTGCAACTGCATATTGCTCAGAGGCTGTGACTGCTTTGGTGAAGACCCTGATAACCGGTATTTCTGCGTTGGCGCTGGAAGTCGTTGACGTCGATGACCCGGTTAAATTAGGCGCCCGAACGACATATGTAATCAGTGTGACGAACCAAGGCTCTGCTGCTGCTACAAACGTTCGTATTGCTTGTATTTTGGAAGATAATGTTCAATACGTTTCGTCAGCCGGCGCAACCGCCGGTTCCGTAGAGGAGCGGAGGGTGAATTTTTTCCCGTTAAGCAGTCTTGCCCCGAAGGCCAAAGCGGTCTGGCGTGTGGTCGTCAGGGCCGTAAGGCCGGGAGATGTACGCTTCAAAGTCGTCATGAATGTTGACCAGCTTACACGTCCTGTTGAAGAAACAGAATCTACGCATCTGTACGAGTAGTTATTATAGAAAGTTATTGCATAAACTCGAAATTCGAATACCGAAATCCGAAACAATATGGGCTAAAGCCCATCCTGCCCGCTACAAAAACAGAAATCCCCTTTGTTCGTATTTCGGTTCTACGTTCCCTTATACCGCCCCTGGTTTAAGAATTGGCTGTTTTTTTCCTTGATTAGTGTAAAAAAGGTTGTTAGATAAATGTCGTATAATATACCTATCAGCCAATAACAGTTTTTGGGAGGTTTAAGATGCGAGTGATAGAACTTTTGGACAAGTCGGCGGTTCGTTACGAGGTAACTGAGCACCCACCAGCCTTTACGGCGCAGCAAGTGGCGGCAGTAGAGCACGAGCCGGGCAAATACGTAGCCAAACCGGTGATAGTCAAAGCCGACGGAAAATACATGATGTGTGTGCTTTCAGCGTGTTACAAGATTGACTTGGGGGCGTTGAAAAGTCAACTGGGCGCTAAATCAGTTGAATTAGCCCAGGAAAAGGAAATCGGCAAGATATTCGACGATTGTGAGCTGGGAGCAGAGCCGCCGTTCGGCAACCTATATGATTTGCCCACTATTATGGACAAGGCTTTAGAGGACGACGACCATATCACGTTCCAGGCCGGCTCGCATGAAAAAGCCATACGTATGAGCATGGATGATTATCGAAAGCTGGTTAAGCCCAAGGTGCTTGAATTCAGCTATCACATGACGTCGTGATTGCGGCTTGACGCGGCGCATGTATAAAAAACTCCCCAGGTAAAGACCCGGGGGCTAAACGCCCATAGTTTGATAATGAGCTTAGTCGATTTCGTCGTCAATCCAACCGAGGAGCTCCTTCAGGTCGTCGAGAGTGATATCGCCCATGTGAGCGATTCGGAAGGTTTGTTCTATTAGCTTGCCGTAGCCGTTTCCGAAAATAGTATTGTGCTTTTGCTGTATTGCATTGATAGTTTCTTTAACGTTGATGCCACGGGTATTCTTGACTGCCGTGAGGGTATTTGAGGCGTACTTTTCGTCGCATAAGAGGTCAAATTTTTCTTTAGCCCAGGCCCTTACAAAATCGCCCATTCGTTTATGTCTTTCCCAGACATTTTCCATACCTTCCGCCAGCAGCTTTTCGCACTGGTAATTCAGGGCCATGATATGAGGGATATTCGGCGTGGCAGGGGTCTGGTTCTTCGCGGCCATTTTTGCATAAAGCTGGAAGTCGAAGTAGTAACCTCTGTTGGGGACATTGCCGCTTTTTTCCAGGGCCCTGTTGCTAACCGCAGCCACAGCTAAGCCCGGCGGGATTGCAAATGCCTTCTGGACCGAAGCGAACACTATATCCCAGCCAAGCTCGTCAAAATGCAAAGGCAAACCAACCATTCCACTGACCGCATCAACAAAAACAAGGACATCCGGGTATTTTTCCCTCATCATTTCGCTGATTTCATAGACCGGATTTGTCAGGCCCGTGCTTGTCTCGTTATAAACGAGGGTAACAGCAGCGTATTTGCCGGTGGCAAGTTTTTCGTCAATCATCTCAGTCAGAGTAGGTTTGCCCCACTCGACCTTCAGCTCTTTTACGTTTCTGCCGCAGCTCTTGGCTACATCTGCCCATTTGTCGCTGAAGGCACCGCAGCAGGTGGCCAGAACCGTTTCGTCAAAACCGACACAATTGCGAATGGCAGCTTCCCAGATTCCTGAAGCCGAGGACGTGAAAAGAAAAACATTCTGGTCTGTGAAAAGGATTTTTTTGAGCATCTCAACGGTCTGGCCGTGCAGTTGAGCGTACTCTTTGTTACGATGTCCCAGTGTCGGGCGTGCGAGCTCTTGTAGAACGTCTTCGTTGACCTTTACCGGCCCGGGAATGAATAATCTCGGTGGGTTTTTCCAATCTACCATATCATCTACTCTCTTCTTTCTGTCATTCCCGCGAAAAGCCTGCCCTGAACGAGGCCGAATGGGCGGGAATCTATACTATTTTTGTTAATAGGTCCCTGCTTTTGCAGGGACGACGTCTAAGTCGGTATTACAATTTTTGAATCGTCAGGCCTGTATATATTTTTGGATAAAAGTAAGTTGATTTTTGCGGCATTCTTTCGCTGGCGTCCGTAACCAATTTTAGCTGCTGCATCTTTACCGGATTCATAAAAAAGGCTGCCTGTTTGTGCCCTGCGTCAACCTGAGAGATTGACTCGTCAATTGCATTGGGTGTGTCTTTCACGTATTCAAGATTTTCACCTTTGACTAACTTTTCTTCGTCAATGCCCAAAATTTTTTCCAGAATAAGCTTATGCAGGATGGATACGTCGAGCGCTTTCCAGGCCGTACTCATATCAGGCACAAACGAGTCCATCACTTGTTTGTCCCTCAGGACAGCAACGTAAAAGGCATTATTTGAGCCGTAGATTCCAAAAGCATTTTTATTGTTGTCATGCTCGGCCTTCATTTGCGCAAGCATCTTTTGCTTTGCGTCCATTTTGGTCTGAGGCGAATTAAACTGTAACTCGGTAAGCTCGAAGTTTTCTTGGAGCTCGGCAATTAGTTTTTCATAACAGAAGTTTTCCAGATTGTCCACGAGTCGGTGTGTGGCCAAAACTATCAGGCCTTCTTGAGAGATGTTGGCAAAAGCAAGCATTTGGTATTCGGCTGATGGATTGCCGTTTTGTTTAGAGTAAGTCAGACCCGTCGTATAGCGGTGATGGCCATCAGCTATAATACAGCTCCTGTCGTTCATCATCCTCGCGATTGCATCAATATCTTCTTTGGCGGTTATAGCTAAAATACGGTGCCGTACATCTTGTTCGTCGGTGAGGTCGATAAGCAGCTCGGTTGTGGGTGCTTGCTGTATGATTTTCTCTGCGATTTTCTGTTCGTCTTCGTAGAGCATAAAGACCAGGCCAAACTCGGTTGTGGTTGCTTTTTTGAGATTGAGTCTGTCGAGCAATGGTTTGTCAAAAATCTGTTCGTGAGGTTTGACGGTCTTTCCAAATTCTTCAAGCTTGCCCAAAGCTACGAAGCTCAGACGCTGGTATTGTGTACCGGCCAGCTCAAAATCCTGGACATAAGCATAGATAGTCTCGGCGGTGTCCTGCTTTAATGCGCCCTGCTCTATCCATTTGTTGAGATAGTCGGCGGCCCTTGTGTATTGATTATTCTCGCCGTTATCAGAAGCAGTTGTCTTTCCTTTGATTATGCGCACGATATTATATTTGCTCTTTTTATAGAGCTGTTCCTGCTGGGCGTCGCTGATAACATCATAAGGAGGAGCAATACAGCTGCCCACATCGCCCACGACTGCCTCATCAAACCTAAATGCTTTGAACGGCTTAATTTGCATATTCGTGTCTCGTATTCGACATCGGCTTTAATTCGATTATTTAAGGTTGTCAAAATTACAAAAGCGGGGAATAATACCAAAGAATGGGGAAATTGTCAAATACGAACAAGATATTTTAAAGAGGTAGATGCGGCTGGATAAGCACTCCAAAGATGGAAATATTTCGGATAAACTTATTTTAAAACGAAAAAATAGACCGTTGATGATAATATGGTTGAAAGCATCCTATCATAAGAGTTTTTCTTTTACATATACCTAAAAATCGAGTTTACTCGTATGTTGGGAATATTTATCTCTTTCGCTTTCCTTTTTTGGGAGGTTTTTTGTGAGCTTTTTTATGACAGTGCAGGGCAGCTAAGCTGAATATGCTCATCAACTATTTGTCTAACGAGATTAAGAAATCGTTTTCACCTAATTCCTGACTAATCAACCTGGCCTGCAAATCCTCGGGCAAAGATATCCACAGGTGTAATGCGGCTGTCACTGCGCGTTTTTGCACCTGTCCGCGGGACTTCCATTGTTTCTCAAAAGCATCGAGCAAAGAGATTTTTACATCTGCTGCTAAAGTTTTTTCGTTTTTTTTATATGCCATAACTCCATTACATACAAAGAATTAGAAATATTCCAACAAAATATATAGTAATAATTATTAGAAATTCTTATTATTTGTCTTGACCCATCCAACAAGCAGCAATAACATTCCCCTCGTTAAGTAACGGAGTTGTACAGCGTCACTCCGACGTGATTAGGGACATAAGTTTTATGGTTTTTTTGGAAAGGAATGAGTTATGAAAAAGAGAATGTTACTGTTAGTTGTTGCGCTTATGGTGGCTGGTTTGTGGAGTTCGTCCGCTCTGGCTTTGGACCCGATGGGCCCTCCGATGGCCAGCTTGGAACAAGGTAAGTTCAGTGCCGGTTTCGATTATGCTTATGGGGACATGGACATCGAGGCCGATAGTTCCCTCTTGGGTGTAGACGTCGGAAGCACTACGTTCAAAGGTGTAAAGACAAACAGGATTCTCGCAAATATTGGATATGGTGTTAGCGATGATTGGGAAGTATATCTGCGGCTTGGTGGAGCCAACGCTGAGCATGAGGAGTTCGATGGTGACTATGGTTTTGCCTATGGTTTCGGTACTAAAGTAACTTTTGCCAAAGACAACAACCTTTCTTGGGGCGCACTATTCCAAATGGGTTGGACAAAAACGGAGGATAGCCCTACCGTAGATTTATCAGATTTTGGTGGTCCGGCCGCAGTTAGCACCGACGCCGAAGTAGACTTTTATGACATCCAAATCGCAGTCGGCCCAACTTATGACATGGAAGGCTGGCGCATCTATGGTGGTCCAATGCTACATTTCCTTGTTGGGGATGTAGACTATGATGTTGCCGGGGTAAACCTCCTATCAGCCGATATTAAAGAAGAGTCGGTATTTGGCGGCTATGTCGGTGCACAGTTTGACATCGCCGAGAATGCTTCCTGTCACATCGAGTATCAACTAACGGGCGATGCCTCGGGTATTGGTGTGGGCGTTGTTTGGAAATTTTAGCCTTAGTTGAGACTTTGGATGGTTCTTGTCAGTTGGTATAGAACGAAGCTGAAGAGCGGATTAGGGCTGCGATATCATCTATTCATCTCCTTTCGCAGCCCTCTTGTTTTTGTCCGCCCAGCAATTCTTCATGGACGCCGAGATTCCCTCCGATGTAGTGGACAATAATCAGCTTAGACCAGCTCAGGATTTTACTTAGGACGGCTCTCAGAGGTGTTTTATCGTTCTACAATGGCCAAACTCATGCCTAAGGGTATCTGAGTAGGATCTGGGGATTTTCAGGCAAATAAGAACGAAAAGAGCGGCTTTATCTTCTTACCGTCATCCATCCAAGCCGAGCAGCAAAGGCGTAACAAAGTCGGGTTATTTTGTCTCTTTAAGAATCCCATTCTTCAAATAGTAGCGTTGAAGTATTCGATTATTAGGCATGGTTCAGAACAGGGTAACACTTTTCTGAGTCCGGCGAATTGCCGTGTTCTCCGTAACTCCTGCTCTAATAAATTGTTATGAGTATTTCTGGTTATTGAAGTTCCTCGAAAAGTGTTACCTGTGGGCATATGAGATTGAACCATGCCGATTATTATAGAAAAAAACCTCGGATTCTCCTTCTGGTTTAATAGGTGACTGTCCCGAATAACGGTCCGTTAAGCCATATATTGGTCTTTTTCATAATTATTGGAGGTTTCATGCTCCGATTGACGAAATTACTTCTAAAGGCAGTTCATGTTCTCTTTTTGCGACAAGAATGGTATCTTCCAATTCATAAGCGTCCTCTTGTCGATATGGGAGGTTTCTACGCATCATTCCCTTAAGGAACCGCCATTCGTGACTGTCCCTAGTTTACGGTGCGAGAGGTCGTAGAAAGGAGTGCAAAGTGGAGCGAAGCAAAATAATACTAATAAGGATGTTTCAGATTGCTTTGGTTGTTTCGGCCATTGGCCTGTCCTCCGGATGTCAATCCAAATTGACTAAGGAGGCACGAGCCGGAATCAATTGTGTTAGTATCAATACGGAGTTGCCCATGCCCAATGCTATATCGTATGGCTCTCTAGCAGGAGCCTCTACCTGGTGGGGCGGCGTCGCTTCCTTAGCTGGTAAACAGAGACGTGTAGAAGGAGGGCGCGCAATTATAGCTATAATGCGGGAAAATGACATCAACCCTAGTAAAATATTAGCAACGCAATTCAAGGAACAATTAGAGGCAAAGCAGGTGTTTCCATGTATAGTGAGGGCTGGCGGAGATGCAAGTTTCACGTTTGAAATATGGAGTAGACTCATGTGGGATAGCAGTGGCGTGAGTTGGCCACCCTACCCTCTCGTGCCTGAGCTTACAGCGGTTGTGTACCTGAAGAAACCAGACGGGACTCTTATTTGGAAAAATGATAAGACTTTTCACTGGAAAAAAGGTACGTTTTTTTACGACAGTACGAGTGAAGTGGATGCTTACATGCATAACGAATATATTGAAAATCCTAGTCTATTACGAAAGGGTTTTGAACAGGCCGCAAGTAATATTGTAGGTAAGTTTTTGGGGAATATAGAAGTCAACTAAACAGGGGAATTAAAGGTGTACGATACATTTTTCTATGAGTTGTGCTTTCTAATGATAGGTTTTGATAGTCTGTAGGATGTGAAGATTTCCTGCCCATGCGGTTCGGGTAACGTTACATTGACAGGATGGGCAAACGAGTTGCCCATCCTACCCGCTTTGGGACTCAGACATCGGCTGGAATTAAGTATGGTGGCCCCGGAATTGCCCCTTAGCTGATGAAGGTGCCGAACATGGCAGTTCAGTAGACGGCTATCCTAACTTCGTCGATAGCGCCGGGAAAATGCCCCACTAATTCGCTTATTCCAGTATATTTCCAGTAGGCCCTAATTTTCAGGTCTTGAAAGCAGTTTGTTGTTGGTTTTGATTCCCAATGGCCGAGCAAATTTCCGTTAATCGGCCCTGGGTAATGGTGGCCGGTTAATTTTACGTACTGCATCAAAATATATCCTTTACATGGTCTTCAAAATTTTCCGGCAGTCTTATCGTTTGAGCGGTCTGTCCTGGCAAGAAAATTTAATTGACCTGCCCGACAATACAGGTACGGCAAAAGCTGTTGCTGTCAGTGATATCGATAAGGATGGACGTAAAGATATAGTATTTACTTGTGAGGACGCCCGGGGCAAACACGGTGTGCGATGGCTGTCATATAAAAATGATGTAACAGATACAAAATGGATACACCATGATATCAGCGGCGATGAGCTCGGGATTAAGTACGACCGGATTGAGCTGTTGGATTTGGACAACGACGGCGACCTTGATGTATTGACCTGTGAAGAAGCAGAAGGTGCAGGTGGATTAGGTGTCATCTGGTACGAAAATCCCTGCGAATAAGCTGCTGCTCGGTGCCGGCCTTCATACTAAGAATCGCCAATAGCTTCTTTACTCAAACTATCCAGTTCTGTCGCGAAAATAGCTATAAATATTCCTTCGCGTTGCTCAAGGACAGGTTTATTAACAATAACATAACACGATTTGTAATTCTGAGCGGAACGAAGTGGAGCGAAGAATCTCGTGCCCCCTGTAATGCGATTATTCTTCGCTAACGCCAGATGCTTCGCTTTGCTCTCCGTAAGGAGTCCTTCGGACAGCATGACAGCTTGAAACCAGTCAGTTTGAGTTCTTTATTCGATTTAGGATTTTTTCTTTGTAAGGTACTGGTTTATAGCATCGGCTGCGATTCGGCCCTGGCCCATTGCTAAGATAACGGTCGCGGCGCCGGAGACGATGTCGCCGCCTGCGTAAACGCCCGGTACCGAGGTGGCCATAGTTTCCTCGTCAACGACGATGGTGCCCCACTTAGTAGTTTGGAGTTCCGGCATCGTCTGCGGGATGAGCGGATTGGGCTTGTTGCCGATAGCTACGATGACCGTATCAAGCTC
>JBGVTO010000115.1:0-3928 GCA_041862635.1 Phycisphaerae bacterium
TCGTCTGGGTCGACGGAGTTCCAGAGACTGAAAATCCAGATCCAGATGGAGTTGCTACTAATGAAATGCCTCTTCTATTAGGCGAGAACCCGGAAGCCACCGGACGTTTCTATGACGGCCTCCTTGATGATGTAAGGATCTACGACAGGGCGTTGTCTGCGGATGAGCTTAGTGGGCTTGCTACTCTTGAGGCCCCGGCAAATATCCTGGCTAACGGCGGCTTTGAGGACGGTGTTCCTGACCCGTGGAGCACGTATGGTGATGCTACCTTGGAAGTTGTTCAGGAATTGGCCGGAGCAGCGGTTCCCGAAGCTCCCATTGAGGGAGGCTCGTGTCTGCATGTTGTGGTTGGCTCAGCAGGTGCGAACTTCTGGGATTCAGGTCTCCAGCACGCCGGACATGTCTTTGAAGCAGGCAAGCAGTACAAACTTTCGGTCTTTCTCAAGTGCAAGGAAGGTACACTGGATATCAATCTCAAGCCGGAACGTGGAGAAAGCCCGTGGGAGGGATATGGTGCTCAGATCTTCACCATGACTGACACATGGGCGGAATACAGCGTAACAACTCCTGTTTTTGAGGCTGAGGTTGTTCCTGCGACCATCACGTTCCACATAGCTTTTGCACCTGGTGAATTCTGGGTGGATGATGCAAGATTTGTAGAAGTTGAATAAGTCGCACCTGATTTAAGAAATTAATGTGAGGCTAATGTAATTCTCACTTTAGTGGGAATGACATCAGGTGTTGTATTAGTTCGGGGCCTATGCTGAACGATTCCGTATAGGCCCCGGTTATTTTTCATCCCGTCCCCTCTTCGACGGGCGGGATTCATATCGCTCACGATACCACGGCTGCTTTGCACATCATAGGTATTCTCCTTGGCGTTCGATTATAAGTTGAACAATAATTATTGTTGCACATTTCCGCCCCGGATAATATAATGAGTAAAAATGAAAAAAACTTACCAAAGGAGGCTGCGGCCGAAAATAGTGGAGGTGTGAAAATGCTGTTCAGAAAAGCAAAAAACATTTTCTCGGTTTGCCCGAATACGGGCAAGTATTTTCTACGCAAAAGGAAATATCCCTGGCTGATATGGCTGTTTCCCATTGCCGGGCTATTGTCGCTGATATGGTTCCTCGTTCGTGTGCTGCCGAAGCCTTCCCGTGCGACATATCCCTGTCAGCGGGTGGCGGCACCGCTTGCGAGCGGTTTTGTCGTTTGGATTACGGGGCTGATTGGTTCGACTTTGGCATACCGTAAAGCTAAGCGAACCCTTCGTCAATCGCGGTACGTAGTTGCGGCCGTTTGTATTGCTGTAAGTATTATGGCGGTATGGTGGTCTCTAAATGTAACTCAAGAGCCCCCTGCACAAGCAGCATTTACCCCGACCGACCCGCCGAACAGCCCCATCGGCGTAGCGAAAGGGATTCATCCCGGCCGTGTCGTATGGACTCATGACCCGGCTGCTACAAGTTGGGATGGCTCTACCGGCCACTGGTGGGATGATGATAGCACCGAACAGAACGTAGTTGATTATATGGTCTCCAAAACCATCCAGGAGCTGACAGGCGAACCGAACGACGTAAGTGCGTGGGATGCACTTTTCAGACACTTCAACCAGACAAGGGGCTTAGGGGACATCGGCTACCAGCGGGGAGAAAAAATCACTATTAAGATTAATATGAACCAAAACCGTTCCCTTGCGTGGAGTAGGGGTCAGGGTATGCCCAGCCCTCGTGCGGTGCACTCCCTCCTGGACCAGCTTATAAATTCGGCAGGTGTACCTGGCTCTGCAATTACCATTTGCGATGCCTCGCGATACATTGGCGACCCGCTTTACGACAAGGTCCGGGGCAATCCCGACCCGGATTTTCAGAATGTCAGGTTCGTGGCCGACAGAACTTACAACGGACGTATTGCGGCGAAACGCGACCTAAATAACACAATCCATTTTGGCGATTCGAGCGTCCGGAACAGCGGAAATGTAAATATACCACAATGCTACACTCAGGCCAAGTATTTCATCAATATGGCACTGCTCAGGCCGCATAGTCTCGCCGGCGTCACATTGTGCGCAAAGAACCACTTTGGTTCCACATATTTTCCATCCAGTAATGACTGGACACCTGAGCCGATGCACAATTACATGGGAAGAGGCAGGAGAATGGACTCATATAACTGTTTTGTTGACCTGATTGGACATCAGCATTTGGGCGGAAAGACAATGCTCTATATGATTGAGGGATTGTATGGGGCAAGAAATCAAGAAAACAATGTGATAAAGTATGTATCTTTCGGCGATGACTGGTGCTCCAGTATTTTTGCCTCGCAGGACCCCGTGGCTATTGATTCTGTCGGATTGGACTTTCTTCGATACGAAGACGAATTGAACCCAGCTATGGTTGATGTAACCGGTAATCCAGACAACTATATGCACGAGGCGGCATTGGCGGATAATCCTCCCTCAGGCACGTTTTATGACCCGGAAGGTGATGGAACACGACTGGCCAGTCTCGGCGTCCATGAGCACTGGAACAATCCCGTGGACAGGCAGTATTCTCGCAATTTGGGGACCGGCGACGGCATTGAGCTGGTAGTGCCCTCATTTGCTAATGTGGATGGACCTGTTCAGAACCTAACCAATGGCAAAAGATACGATTATATTCGGCATGCCGTTAGTGAGGCTGAGCTCGGCGACAAGATAACAGTCGGCCCGGGTATTTATCCGGAAGACATCGATTTCAAAGGCAAGGACTTATCCGTCAGCTCAATGGACCCCAATGACCCGGCTGTGGTCGCGACCACTATAATCAGCGGCGGCAATCGGGCAGTTACTTTCTCCGGCGGTGAAAGTATTGACTGTGTGCTTGCCGGCTTTACCATTACAGGTGCAAATATTGGCATCTACTGCTCTGAAGCATCACCCACAATTTCTAACTGCAACATAACGGAGAATGCAGGCGCGGGCATTATTTTGTATTACAGCAGCAATCCAACCATCATAGGCTGCAAAATTACAACTAATGGCGGTTCAGGCCTCGAGATGTGGAAACAGGCGCAGGGACGGCATGTTTTCTACAACTACGCCACTATCACAAACTGTATAATTGCCGAAAACGGCCAGCACGGCATTGCCGGCGGCATACTAACAATTACCAACTGTACTATTGCTGTAAACACTTTGTGCGGTATCTCCAGTTACGAGCCAACGGTTTCCAATTCCATCATCTATTATAACAGCATTGACTCCGATGGCGTTCAGATAGAAAGTAATATCGCCACGATAACTTACACTGATGTTCAGGGTGGTTGGCCGGGTACAGGAAATATTGACGAGATTCCTTGCTTTGTCGAGGCTGGTTTCTGGGACACGAACGGAACACCTGAGGATATAAATGATGATTTCTGGGTCCGGGGCGATTACCACTTGTGCTCGCAGGCGGGCCGATGGGACCACAATAGCAAAACATGGGTTCAGGATGATGTAACCAGCCCATGTATTGACGCTGGAAATCCTGATTCGGACTGGACTGCGGAATTATTGCCAAACGGCGAACGCATAAATATGGGTGCCTATGGAGGTACGCCGAAAGCCAGTATGTCGTTGTAATACCAATTGCATTTAATTACTGCGCTTCTTATGTTTGCCACAAAAGGGTGGCAGCCTCAAGCGAAGCTTGGGGATGGCTCGCTCCTCTTTATATAAAGCGCATCTTTTAATTACAATTGGTATAAGACGCTGGTAATGTTGCTGATCGAATATGGATACATACACTTCCCCCTGTTGGAAGGGGTCTTCGACTAAAAGGCGTACGGATGCTCTTGCCAGCTTCCGGGACCTTACTGACTTTGCCTATAAGCAAATTAGCGGTCACGATTTTTTACTCAGCATTTTTTTGCCTCGCAGGATGTGATGGTAGTGCTGTGCGAA
>JBGVTO010000116.1:0-15903 GCA_041862635.1 Phycisphaerae bacterium
CCAATTCAAACCCAATCAAACCCAATTTGCCGAAAAGCCAAAATGAACGTAAACTTATATGTTATAGAGGATTACAGAAAAAAAGATGATTTCGCAGCCCAAAAAAACAAACCCAATTCAAACCCAAACAAAGCCAATATGTATTCCTGCTGTCGAGTAACGAACAAATGTTTATTAGCAAAACAGTAAAAACCTCTTGTGCCAGCCTTTGGGCTCTATTACAATGCTTCCAAGAAAATTTTGATAAGCCAGGGGAGCGAAAGGCTGAGTGTTCGGCTCGGCTCAAGCTGAGAACTGACCCTATGAACCTGCTCGGGATAATGCCCGCGAAGGAAGGCAAAATAGATTTGAAGCACTCCTTCTTGTCCGCCGTGGCGGATTATGGCAGTGCTTTTTATTTTGGAACCGAAGATAGAATCCGCATAATCCATGGTTAAAAATAGGTTCTGTGTAATCTGTGGTTAAGAAAGGAAACGAAAGTGATAGAGACAGATATTTCCAGGGTGATTATAGAAGAGTATAACAGAAGACTATTGGAGCATCTCGAAAATGATGTTGTCATTGTCGGCGCGGGTCCCGCGGGCTTGGCCGCCGGTTATTACTTAGCTAAAGCGGGAGTTAAAACCGCCATTCTCGAAAAACGGCTTTCAATCGGCGGCGGAATCTGGGGCGGTGCCGCCGGTTATAACGTCGTAGCTGTCGAGGACAACGATATTTTAAACGAATTCGGTATCACTGCAAAAAAGCAAAAAGGTTTGTATATTACCGATGCGATTGAATTCGCCACAGCCCTGGCCTATAAAACGAAAAAGGCGGGAGCCGAGATATTCAATCTTATTGAAGCGGAGGATATCATTGTAAAAAAGGATGTTGTCGAAGGAGTTGTAGTCAACAACACAGCCATCAAGCTTGGACGTCTGCATGTTGACCCGTTTTGCATCCGCTCTCAGTTCCTCGTGGACGCAACGGGACACCCTGCCGAATTAGTTGCGATGCTCAAAGAGAGAAAGCCGGAGCTTTTCCCGAACAAGATAAAAGATGGTTTTATGGATGTCAAGGCTTCCGAAGCCAGCGTGGTCGAAAAGACCGGTGAAGTCTATCCGGGTCTCTACGTTGCCGGAATGTCCGTGTGTGCTGTTTTCAACCTGCCGAGAATGGGGCCTATTTTCGGCGGAATGCTCAAATCAGGGAAAAAAGTCGCTGAGCTAATAAATGAAAAAATCCAGTCTTCCAACGCATAAAGAGTGTTTGGCCATAATAGAAGAGCATCACGTTCCGCCGCATATCGTCAAACACAGTTTAGCTGTGGCTAAATTGGCTGTTTTTTTGGCGCAAAGACTAAAAGAAAAAGGCATAGCGGTAGATGTCAACCTTGTGGACAGGACCTGTTTGTTACACGATATCGTAAGGATTTGCAATATTAAGGAATTGGATTACAGCAGGTTTGAACAGCCCGTGACAGCGGAAGATAATGCAAAATGGCGGCAGTTGCGAGCAAGGTATGAAGGAATCCCTCATGAGTATGCCGCTTATGACATTTTAAAAGACAAGTATCCAGCACTCGCTTTAACCATAAAAAAACATAGATACATAGGCATACTGGATGAAAAAGAAAAGCCGAATACATGGGAAGAAAAATTAGTTTATTACGCAGACATGAGAGTTATGCACGATAAGATTGTGCCGTTAGAAGAAAGACTTACTGAAGCCCATAAAAGAAATGTTCACTTTTATAAGACGGATGCTCAAAGACTGAGCACTATCGCCAAGGTTGACCCGTTAATCCATAGCCTGGAAACGGAAATTTTCGACAAAATAAGTTTAAGTCCCCTTGAAATTACGGACGAATTTATTGACTCGCACGAATAGTCTTTCAAATTTGCTTTGATAACTTGGAAGAGTGGCAGCCTCAAGCGCAGTACCCGCTTTCGCGGGCACATGCTTGGGGATGGCTTGCTACCGCTGATCCCGAACCAGCCCCAAGCTCGTCCCGAAATTTCGGGACGAGCTTGAGGCTGCCACCCATCAAATTAATTGTATAAGAGCATTAGTTACGAATAATCGTTTCAATCGGCGGGGCATAGAATAAGGCGAAGTTGGAAATAGTCGGGCATACGCGGGACATTAGTATCCTGATTCGCACCTTGTCCGCAGTAACGTTCTGAGTGCGACAGATTCGCTTATAGCCAACCGTCTGCCCCTCGGCTATTTGCTGCCATTTGCTGTCAATATACGCATCAACAGCAAACTCGGCAACGCGCTGACCGTAGTCGCGGATTTGTTCCTGGAACATCACGCAGTTGAAAGTCTTTTGGGAGTCCAGCATAACCACCAGTTCTGCCTGCGTAGTCCAATCGGGCGGCATCCAGCATGTTGCAGTGTCACCGTCGAGCGCGTTGGCTGCTTCGAAGCCCGGTCCCCGGCTATCTGAGGCGGTTGCCGTCGCACCCTCGGCCAGGTTGGTCTTGAACGTTTCGCGGAGGATTCGCCCGATGTCCGTCAGTACCTTGCTGTCGCGCTCGGCAAACAGACCGTCACGATTAGGCGGGACGTTCAGCAGAAGCACGGTATTGCCCCCGACAGTGCGATACCAGATATCAAGAATATGCTCGGTTGTCTTGACGCGCTGCTTTTCGTCTCGCCAGAACCAGCCTCGTCGGATTGATGTATCGGTCTCAGCCGGGTACCAGTGCAGGTATCCAC
The DNA here is from genome assembly GCA_041862635.1 of Phycisphaerae bacterium. GTDB lineage: Bacteria > Planctomycetota > Phycisphaerae > Sedimentisphaerales > Anaerobacaceae > NIOZ-UU13. Next base: position 2,704 of record JBGVTO010000116.1, read on the forward strand.
CGCGACTGAGGCTCTCCCGGAGTTTGCTAAGGCTTCCCAGGTCCTGGTCCGTCATATCCGGCCAATCAAATTCCTCCACCGGTGCACTTATAGGAATGACACTCCACTCGGCAGCTCTTGTATCGCCTCGCTCATTACCGCACCACCGCACATCGGGGCCTTTGCCGAATATCACCGCCTCCGGCGCCAGCTCTCGGATCATCTCATACCACTGCGCGTAAGTGTATTTCTGTCCACCCTTGCGTTTGGGGTGTGCGCCGTCAAACCAGACTTCATGGATTGGACCGTACTCGGTCAGCAGCTCGAACAACTGGTTCAGAAAATACTCGTTGTAATCGTCCACGACGTATTTGAAGGTTCGCTTGTCTCGGAAGGGACGGCCCAGCACCGGGCGCGGTATCACCCGCTCAGAGTATTCGCTTAGATTGCCGTACAGACCATCAGGGCTTTCGATTTGATACAGGTCGGCGGGGGATAAATACACGCCGACCTTCAGCCCGTACTTCCTGCACGAATCGACCAGGTCACGCAGCACGTCACCCTTGCCGTCACGCCACCGGCTCGAGGCCACCGAGTGCGTAGTATATCGCGTCTGCCACAGGCAGAACCCATCGTGGTGCTTGACCGTCAGAATCGCCTGGGTCATCCCCGCCGCCTTCATCATCCGGCACCACTGGTCGGTATCCAGCTTCTCGGGATTGAAGATTTTCGGGTCCTCCTTGCCGGTGCCCCATTCACGAGCGGTGAACGTGTTGACACCAAAGTGGATAAAGCAGATGAACTCCAGCTCCTGCCAGGCAAGCTGCCTCGCCGAGGGTCTGACATTGGCTGCCTTGCGAATCAGCTCTTTTTGTCCCGCTGTCCCGCTTTGCTCGACCGCGTCATATACACGCACGTAATCGACCACAAAGCAGTCGGGCAGCTCAGCCTTTGTTATATCACCGCCCCACTTTCCGATTTCTTCGGTGAGTTTCATATACTGGGGCACTTGCGAGACGCCTCCTGCATTAGTGCGCCAGGTTTCTTTACCATCCACGTAGAAAACGTATTCATCAGGTTTCCAGTGCAGACCGAACGTGTGAAAGTTTTCGCTGATACCGGGTATCATGCTGATCTTGCCTCCTGCGTTTTTGTGGGCGGCACCGTAGCCGTCCCAGTGCAGGTTCTGAGTTATCTTATCTTCCAGCCAGGGTTTTTCCATAATATCTATTTCTGTGCCGTCCCTGCCTTCGTTTCCTACCTTAGTCACGCTGTCCGTATGTAGCCAAAATGCCGGCCAGTGCCCCACCTGTTCGGGGAATTTACATCGACAGACCCAATAGCCGAATTTGTGTTCAAATCTGTTCCTGGTTCGCATTGCCCCGCTGGTATAACGGTCTCCGTCCTTTTTTGTGCGGATAATGAGATTGCCTTTGCCGTCCAGGTAGGAATCCTCTTTAACCCAGTAACCGTCACGCCGTTTCCAGTCGCCGAGGACTTCCCATTTGGACCTGTCAATCTTTGTGCCGTTGAACTCATCACTCCAGGCCAACTTCCAGGTTTTTCCTTCACCGGTGGGCGGCATAAATTCCTCCCGAATCAGGTCTGAGTCGGTTTTAGGCCTCGCCGTCACTGTGATCGTACTTGCCAACACGCAAAATACACCAAAGAGAACCAGCGCCTTCATAATATAGCGCAATTGATATTTCATATTTGCTCCTCGTCCCGTCCCATCTGCGATGGGCGGGACTCGTAAATTTGATGACACCGAGCACATAGCTGGCCAGTAATCAATTATTCGCCGGTGCTGCTTTTTTCCAGCAGCTTCGCTGTGTTGCTCTCAGGCCTGAGATGACGGTAATCGCCAGCATAATTAAAAAAGTAACGGTGGTGAACCAGTGTCCCCACGTAGCCGTTTGAACGTGAGCCGTTTTTATAATCACTGTGCCGATGGCAAAAGATTGCAGGAACATCTTTACCTTGCCGGATATGGTTGCGGCAAAGCTGACGCCGCGGGCCTCCGCAATATGCCGTAATACTGTTACGTAAGTCTCTCTCGCGATTAAAATGCCCGCTACCGACCAGTGAATGACCGCAAGCGACACTGTGCCGAGACCAAAAAGCTTCGGCTCACCGATTATTGCAAAGCAAATAAAAGTGCCGCAGACCAGAACTTTGTCTGCCAGTGGGTCAACCATTCGGCCGAATTTGCTGGTAACGTTGAACCTGCGAGCTGCTATACCATCGACCATATCGGTCAGGCCGGCAACCACAAACAGAACAAATGCAACATCAAGAAACACCGCCTTGTTAGCGACATGGGGTGAATAGAGAATCATAACCAGAAAGACAATGGTCAAAACGAGCCGGCCAAAAGTTAAAATGTTCGGGATAAGCCTTAGCATAACCAGAAGTTTACTCCGTAAGAAATTCCATCTCAAGCAATAATATTGCCCAAGAAGAGAAAATTTCTAACGTGGCGATATAATTCAATACTAAATTTGTTCAACGAGCAAATCGTAGTCTTTTGTACCAAGGACTTTCGTATTGATAAACTCACCGGGCTTTGCCGAGCACTTCTTTATGATACAGACGCTGTCAATATCGGGTGCCTGGGCGTAAAACCGTCCCCGGCTGAGCTTGTCACTATTAACCGAATCAACCAGACAGGTTAGTTTGCTGCCGATTCTGTTTTTGTTTTTGGCAAATGCGATTTTCTGCTGGGTGAGCATCAGCTCTTCGAGACGCTGCTGTTTTACCTTCTCGGGGACCTGGCCGGGCATTTGGACTGCGGCGGTCCCGGATTCGGCATAGAACTTAAAGCAGCCTAAGGCATCGAATTGGGCCCACTTGATAAAATCCATAAGCTCGGCGAACTGCCGCTCGCTCTCGCCTGGAAAGCCGACCATCACTGTTGTCCGCATCGCGATGTCCGGCATAGCGCAGCGCAGCTTCTCAATCAATCGCTGGAGCTGGTCTTTGGTATCAGGTCGATGCATAGCCTTTAAGATTTTATTATTTACGTGCTGGATTGGGATGTCGAGATAGTGAACGACTTTTTTGCTCTCTGCGATGGTTTCGATGAGCTTATCATCAATTCCCGCCGGGTATAGGTACATCAACCGAATCCACGACAGACCGGCAATCTTTTCGAGTTCCCCTATAAGGCCGGCCAGACCGTTTTTGATTTTCAAATCTCGCCCGTAGTATGTACTGTCCTGTGCGATAATATTCAATTCGACGGCGCCCGCCGAAACCAATTCAGCCGCCTCGGCCAGGACAAGCTCCCGAGGTTTGCTTCGGAATCGGCCTCTGATTGCCGGTATCGTACAGAATGAGCAGCGGTGATTACAACCCTCGCTGATTCGCAGATACGCCCAATGGCCCGGTGTAATAAGTAACCTGGCTCTGTCGTCATGGATTATGTCCTTCTGCCGATCCAGATATGTAGCTGGCTGTCCGCAAGAAAGAGTTTTTTTGATTATCCGGGCGATGTTATCTCGCTGGCCAAGACCGATAACTGCATCAATGCCATCGACCTGGCCAAAAAGCTGCTGACCTTCTCTTTCCGGAAGACAGCCTGCAACAATCACTTTTTTTATGTCACCACTGCACTTTCTGTCTACAGCGTGCTTTATTGCTTCGAGTGATTCGGCTTTGGCCGGGGCAATAAAGCCGCAGGTGTTGATGACAACGACGTCGGCATTATCAGGCTCGGCGGTTATCACGAAACCGGCCTGAGCGATTTCCGCCAACATCCTTTCGCTATCGACCAAGTTTTTCGGACAACCTAAAGCTATAAAGCCAACAGTGACTTTTTGTTTTTTTCTTGCCATAACTCCCTCAAAAATAGCAGAAAAATTCGGTTTAGTCTAATATTTTTAATTTGGGCAAGCTCAGAACAAGAAATTATTTTTACTAATCCTTTCGGAATACGCTTGACGATAAAGGAGATATGCGATATAATGCCCAAACTTACCGTCTATACTTGGGTCAGAGGTGCATAGAATTATGAAAAACACTGTTCGTCGGGCCCAGGATTACGATGACGGGTACAGAATTATGACAAGCAACGGCCAAAATGTTAACCGCAGTCAATGGCTAAGCATGGCTATGACTGTAGCGGTTGTGCTGTTGGTTGGAGGATGCGGTGATTTTCTTGGCGGAAAAACCACCAGCCTTCAGTCGCAAAGCATCATCCGCGATTTGAGCAAAATTGAGCCCGTACCCGACCCAAACATCTCTGTCCCCGAGATATACAAAACCCCACCCAAGATCATCGAGCAAATGGTCGGCGGCAAGCCGGAGTTCAAACTATTCTACTTTTGCATGTACCATACCTCCGATGAGCTTAAAAAAATCGTCCACGAGCAATTTGCAACTAAGCTTTTCACCGCAGAACCAGATCCTAAAGTAACTACCGTCACTGACTACACCGTCAGCAGTAATCCTGCTACCAACCAGCTGATAGTAAGATGCCCAAAAAGGGAGGATGCCACTGCGGTACTTGAATTGCTGGAAGGGGTCGATGTGCCGCCTATTCAGGTTAAAATTGATTGCCTTATTTCCGAGGTTTATGCAGATTTGACATTAGACTGGGAAACCACTTTAGAAATTGAAAATCTATTTGGTGAGGATATCAGGGCGGGAAGTTCAGCCCAGCCTTTCGGGACCGGTGTTACCGAGCTCGTAGAGGCAGGAACTGTGCTGCCCGCATTTCCCGGGGCCTCGCTCAGGGACCTCGCGCGTACCCAAATGGGTCTTCAGATCGGATATTGGAGCGAGAGTGAGAACTTTCTGGCTATGGTGGACCTGCTGGAGTCCAAGGGTTACCTGAAAATTCTGATGAATCCCACGCTTGAGGTCATCAACGGTAAAACAGCGACAATCTCATCAACTCAGCACGTACCGCTGCAAAAAATAACTAAGTACATACCTACACCGGGTGAAATCATTGCCCAAAGTGAAACGGAATACATTGACGTGGTGGATTCGCTTGAAATCACTCCCCACGTTTTTGCGGACGGCTACATCGGCCTGGAAACAAGCATCCTTCTCGGGTCAAAATTGACCCCCGAAGGTGTCAAGCAGCTGCCCATTGTTACCAAGAAGGAAATCGAAAATAAAGAAAACCGCATCAGAAAGGGCGAAAGTCTTGTGATAGGAGGGATAAGAAAGACTGAGGAGCGCGACGTCGTCCGCGGCGTCCCATTCCTGAAAGACATACCTGTGCTCGGCCTTCTGTTCTCCGGCAGAGATTTTGAAGAGCGAGTTGTAGAAACCATATTCATATTGACTCCGACTATCTCCACCGGCGGCATACCAAACAAAGAAATGGTCGAAAAGGTCAAAAGAAAACATAGATCGCCTACCTCCGAAGGCCTGGACGAAATTATTGCGGATCCCTTTGGATTCGAGGCTGGTGAAAAAGCACACCAGCTCGAAGCCTCGGAGACTGAACGAATACGCTTAGATGCTGAGGCAGAAAAAGCCCAGAGCCGATACGCCCTCAGAGAAGCCGAAGAACGAACCAAAAGAGCAGAAGCAGAACTATACAGGGTAAAAGCCGAAGCCGATGCAGCAGTCAAGGCCGCCGAAGAGGCCGCCGAAAAAGCCAAAGAAGAGGCCGAAAAAGCAAAGAAAGAAGATGAAGAGAAGTAAAGGCCGAAGAAGATAACGACGAACCTGAAGCATAACAAGGCTTAAACAAATAAGACAAATGAGATATTCGGCTAAATCATCATGCCGTTTGTTTTTTATCTGGTGATTACTCTTGTCATATCCGGATGCCATTATGAGAATTTAATTTTTTAGGAAAGGGAGAATCTATGGATAATTTTGACAGCGCTAATCTTGGGGGCCAAAATCTCAATGAACCCATCCCGCTTGATAACCCAATTCCCTTTGATGATCCCGAAGCAGGCGGTACGGGTGTTTCACATTCGCCCCTTGATTTAGGCGGCAGCAGCCCTGTGGAGGCTCCGAAGATTGAGGTTCCCAAGCCTGTTACGATGAAGCCGGCTGAAAAAGTAGTCTCCACCGAGCGAATCACGGGCGTAAAAACTTTCTTCACAAAACTGCACCCGGGCGCTATGAATTTTCTTGATGAGCAAATCACCAAATGGCTGACGGAAAACCCGAATGTTTCGATAAAGCGAACAAACATCGTTACAGGGGAGATCCAGGCCAAAAAGACCGAGCCTAATATTATAATTACCGTCTGGTATTAAGAAACCATCTCAAAATTCTCACGAGCACGTGCCATGATTGCAGGTGAGGATGTTGGGTCTGTGTCTGCATTTTTCAGCGAATAAAGCTTTTCCTCGTGCTGTCACTACCGTCGAAGCGGCAATCAACGCCTCTAAACAACCAGCACTATCACTATACACGCGAAATAAATAAATTGTTATCCGATAATATGACAGTGTCATCCACCCGAGGCGGACCGGAAAATTCCGCCCACACCTGGTAAAAATTCTTAGCATAAATTCTTGACATACTGTAGGATTTACATTAGTTTTCTTTGTTTATCTGTTAGTATGTGGCAAATTAGACCTGGTTTTGTAAATTTATTGGAGATTTTTTGTGGCTAAAGAGTTGACTCGGAAACTGATTAACGCAGGGGTGCATTTTGGGCACGGCGTGAGCCGATGGAATCCAAAAATGGCCCCATTTATTTTTGCAAAGCGCGGCAATATTCATATTATTGATGTCAAAAAAACCTTAAAGGGATTACTGATTGCCAAAAAGCTTCTTGCTGAGGTGGTATCTACCGGCAAGGACGCTGTTTTTGTAGGCACAAAGCGTCAGGGCCAAAAAGCGGTTGAGGCTGTCGCCGAGAGGTGCGGAATGCACTATGTTTCCCAGCGATGGCTTGGCGGAATGCTTACGAACTTCAGAACGATACGCTCCCGATTGCAGAGGCTGGAGCAGTTGGAATCTATGGCCGAAGATGGCACGCTTGATAGTGAGAGCAAAAAGCAGGCATCGAGACTCAAACGAGAGATGCGAAAGATAAAAGCTAATCTCCAGGGCGTTCGGAATATGTCTCGTTTGCCCGGTGCCGTGGTTGTAGTCGATGCTAAAAAGGAATATCTTGCTCTGCGGGAAGCCAGGAAGCTGGGTATCGTAACAATAGGACTCCTCGATACCGATTCGGACCCGGACACAGTGGACGTGGTCATCCCGGCCAATGACGATTCCATCAGAGCGATTGAATTGATACTTAACGAGCTGTCCGATGCTGTGGCGATTGGAAAAACAATGGTTGCTGCCCGTCAGGAACCGGCTCAACGGCCGAGGCGCACCCGCTCAAGAAGGCCGGTTCTGGCCCGCGCCGGCGAAGCCAAACCACAGACTTTGCCTATCGTTGAGCAAAATCCAACGCAGAACGCAGAGGCGGCCTTACAACAAAGCCAAACCGAGCAGCAGGATTCGAACCAGTCCTGAGAAGATAAATTCGAAACTCGAATGATTAATTGGTGAGTAGTTAATTGGTTAATTGGTCAATTGGTCAGTTAGGACACTCACTACTCACCAGGTAGCGAGTTATCATTTCGTGCATAGTATTTCGTACTTGTACAATATACACATTACAAGAATAGGAGTCTAAAATATGGCGGATATTTCAGCAGCAATGGTGATGAAACTGAGGAAGATGACCGGACAGGGAATGATGGATTGTAAAAAGGCTCTTCAGGAAGCCAACGGTGATATCGAGCAGGCTACGGACATACTTAGAAAAAAAGGTCTTACGACTTTAGCCAAACGCGCCGAGCGTGAGACTTCCGAAGGCCTGGTCGTGCGCAAAAGCAGCCCCGACGGTAAAACGGCTGCTCTGGCAACGCTTTGTTGCGAGACCGATTTTGTCGCCAAGAGTAATGATTTCATAGCGACGGCGCGAACTCTTGCTAACTACGCCTTGGCTTGTCCGGCCGACGGGGGCGCAGAGAATATCCTTGAGACCGCTGTTGACGGCAAAAAATTCAGTGATATCCTAACCGAAACGGTCAGTAAGACCGGCGAAAAAACACAGGTGGGAGATTACGCAAAATACAAGCTCGACGGCCCGGGGCTTATCAGCACATATATTCACTTCAACGAAAAAGTTGGCACTATGGTTCAGATTGAGACCAGCGATGACAATGTAGCAGCTGCAGATGTGCTAAAGCAGACGGCCTCCGATATAGCGATGCATATTACCGCAACCAAGCCCATGGCGTTGGATAAAGACCAGATTGGTTCTGAGACCATTGAGCGTGAGAAGGCCATTTTCTCCGAGCAGGTCAAAAACAAACCGGCAAATATAATAGATAAAATCGTCGAAGGCAAGATGAGGAAATTCTTTTCTGAGAATTGTCTTCTTGACCAGCCGTTCGTCAAAGACGACAGCAAATCGGTTGCCAAGGTCCTCGCTGAAGCTGCCAAACAGGCCGGCGGAGAGGCTAAAATTAAAAGATTCGTCCGATTCGAAGTCGGGTAGCAGACATAATTATAAGTTAGTAGTGTTGAGTTTTGAGTTAACTCACAGTTAAAACAAAAGACCAACGTAAATTAGTTGCTTTAGCCTTTGGAAAGAAACAAATGGCAGAGAGCAAATATAATCGTGTGTTGCTGAAACTTTCGGGCCAGAGTTTTTGCAGGCCCGGCGGATTCGGAATTGACGGCTCTGCGCTTGAGTCGATTGCCAAAAGGATAGCAGAAATATGCGAACTCGGGCCGCAGGTCGCCATCGTGGTCGGCGCAGGTAATTTTCTGCGTGGAGAAAGTTTCTCACAGGTCAGCCACATACCCAGAAACACAGCAGATTATATGGGCATGTTAGCCACTATTATTAACGCCTGTGCGCTGCAGGAGACGCTTGAGAAGCTTGGACAGCCAACGAGGGTCCTCAGCGCGATAGAGGTCCCCGCTATGTGCGAGCACTTTATTCGCAGAAGGGCTATTCGGCACCTCGAGCGCGGCAGGGTTGCGATATTGGCCGGCGGAACCGGAAATCCTTTTTTTACCACCGACACCTGTGCGGCTTTAAGGGCATCGGAGCTCGATGCGGACCTTCTCATAAAGGCAACAAAGGTTGAAGGTGTTTACAGCGATGACCCCGAGAAGAATCCGGATGCACAGCTTTTTGAAAAATTATCTTACGACCAGGTATTGACGCAAAACCTCAGAATAATGGACCATCCGGCAATAACTCTCTGCCGGGACAATAATATCCCGATTATTGTTTTGAATATTTTCGAGAAGGGCAACATAACAAAGGCCATTTGTGGCCAGCAGGTTGGTACCAAAATAGTGATGAGTTGAGGTTGAAAATGCCCACCAAAGCAATACTCTCTGATAGCGAATCAAAAATGAAAAAGAGTGTCGAAGTCCTGCAGGACGAGCTAAAAGCCGTTCGCAGCGGCAGGGCTTCTACCGCACTGGTTGAAAATATAAAGGCCGATTTCTACGGAACACCAACACCATTGAAACAAATGGCAACGCTGGCAGCGCCACAGGTGGATATGATTGTAATTAAGCCGTTTGACCCCGCTTCGGTTAAGGACATCGAAAAGGCGATCAAAGCCAGTGACCTGAGCATCGCGCCCATTGTCGACGGCAAAATAATCAGACTTAATGTCCCGTCACTTAGTGGGGAAAGAAGAAAACAGCTTGTCCAGCAGGCCAAACATACCGGCGAGCAGACAAAGGTTGGTATTCGCAATATACGAAGAGAAACCATCAAGCAGCTCGAAAAGCAGCAAAAAGACAAGCTCATCACTGAAGATGACCTTGAAAAAGGCAAGAAGCAAATCGACGATATTACCAAGCAATACTCCGACAAGGTTGACGAGCTAATTAAACATAAATCGGACGAGATAATGCTCGATTGATTGTGCTAAAAAGTGTACAAGGCATAAGTGAAGCGCATTGTGTCGTTATGCACCAACTTTATTTTTGGGGGTCAAAATGGTTAAGACTGAAAAGAAATCAAAAGCGAAGCCACGGAAAAAGACCGCCATACGAATACTCAAGCTGGTATTGGCACTAACAGTGATTCTGATTTTGTTAGTGCTTTTCCTTGTGCCCGCATTTGTCTCATCGGGGCAAGGCCGTCGGATAATATTGAGTAAAATCAACAACTCAATTGACGGACGAATAGATTTTGCCGACCTTTCAATGGGCTGGTTCAAAGGAATCAAGGTCTCGGATTTGGGCTTCAAAGACAGAGTCGGTCAAATTTCCGCTCAAGTAAAGCAGATAACAACAAAACCCCACTACGGTTCCATTATCACGGGAAATCTATCCTTCGGCGAAACATCAATCGACCAGCCTAAGGTACATATAAATCTCCAAAACCAACCTGCTGTTGAGCCTGCCGTCGAAGCTCAGCCTGTTCCTGCAAAAGCCGGCTATGTTGCTCTTGCGATGGATCTCGCGATTAACGACGGCAATTTCAAGGTAACAGATTCGAAAGCCAGGACTGTCGAGCTTTCTCAGATAAACTCAAGGCTAAACTTACAGCCGCCGGGACGGCAAACAGATTTCGATATCAATCTGGCTGTAGTGGGCCAAAAAGCTGAGCGGTCACCAATTCACGCAGCGGGCCAAATTAAACCGGGCAAGACCAAAAAAGGCTGGACACTGAAGGGCACCTCAGGCGATTTGACAATCGAGGTCAATGACCTGGACCTCGAATCCCTGGGGCCGATTTTCGAATTGGCTAAAATCGAAGTTCAAGCCAAAGGTCTGGTTTCCGCCGATGTCAACGCCGTAATCAAAGATGGTAGTTTTGAAGATTTAAATGGCTCAATCAAAGCAAAGAACATGGATATAACAGGCCCCGAACTAAAAGGCGACCAGCTAAAAACAAGTCAGTTGAATGTTGTCGTGAAACTTAAAAGCGAGCAGCAAATGATGAACATTGGAGAATTTCATTTCGATAGCGACTGGCTCGTTGCACAAGCCGGCGGAACGGTTCCCACGACGTTTAGTTCGTGGTCCGACTTTTTAACGTCCGAGTCGGATTACAGTTTAGACGCTGATTTCGACCTTAATGTCGCTGCGATTTTTTCGCAAATGCCGCATACATTTGGTATCAAAGAGGCAACAAAGGTAACTTCGGGCAAATTGAGTGGAAATATTAGGGCAAATCGCGGCAGGCTGAACGGCCAGGCAAATCTTACTGGATTGGCCGGAATCGTCGAGGACAAAAAGCTCGCTCTTTCTGAACCTCTCACCGCTAAACTTCAGATTTCAGCCGATGATAAAAAGATGAGTTTCGATGAGCTCGATGTCTCAGCCGCATTTGCAAAAATCAATGCAAGCGGCCCTTTTGAAAAGCTCAAATACAATGGCAATGTTAATCTTGAAAAACTACTATCAGAGTTTGGCCAATTTGTTGATTTGGGTCCATACAAAATAGCCGGCGAGATTTTTGAGCAAGGCACACTCTCTATAGGTAAAGAAAAGGTAACAGGCGTTGGTTCTTCGCAGGTCAAAAATCTTAGCATAACTTCGACCGCCGGCGTCACGGCGCAAGAGCCAATGGCCGACATCAAATTTGCTTTTGCTATGGACAGGCAGTCTAACGTCCTGACCTTTGATTCTTTACAGGCAAATGCAAGTCTCGGCCAGGTCAATATAGAGCGGGCCGTTTATCCAATCGGCCCAAAACCTAAAGTACCTATGAATCTGGATATATCCGCTAAGAATATCGACCTTGGAAAAGTCAAGCCGTTTGCTGTTCTATTCGCGTCTTTGCCGCAGGAAACACAGCTTGCCGGTATCGCCGAATCAAAAATCTCTGTAAGCTCCGATAAAAAAATCTACAAAATCACAACCGACTCGACGAAAATCAAATCTTTAAAGCTCACTTCCCCCGGCAAAAAGCCCTTTGAAGCGAGCGAAGCCTCACTGTCTTTTAAGGCCGAGGTTAATCCGGAAGAGAAATCCGTCAATATCAAAGAACTGCAGTTGGAAAGCCCGCAGATAAAGATTCGCAAAGGTGAATTTAACCAATCAAGCGGTGCCAGCAAGACAAAATTGTCCGGGCAAGCGGAGTGTGAATATGACTGGTCGGCAGTTAGCGCCGTGGCGGCACCGTATTTGCCGGAAGGTCTAACACTACAAGGCAAAAGAAAAGAAGCTATAAATTTTATCAGTGAATATCCTGCCGGACAGACGGACAAACTCATGGCCAATCTCACCGCCGGCGCTAAATTTGGATTTGAACGTGCCGGCTATATGGGTCTGGATTTCGGCCCCACCGATGTAGATATTCAAATGCAAAGCGGCCTGCTGAATATCCCCCCGTTTGTAACGACCGTCAACGAAGGCCAGTTCAACTTTGCCGGCCAGGCGGATTTCAGGCAAAAGCCTGCAACATTGAAAATGGCCAAACCACTACAGCTAATGAAAGACATCAAAATCAACGACCAGACGACCAAAAAGCTTCTGAGATACGTCAATCCCATTTTCGCAGACGCCGTCAATGTCAGTGGCATTGCCAATTTTAAATGCGAACAGCTCATTATTCCGTTCAGTGCCGCCGCCAAAAAACAAACTGAAGTTGTCGGCACGATTTCAATGGACAAAGTGCGCTTACAGGCCTCGGATTTGCTCGGGCAGATTCTTACAGCGGCCGGCACCAGCGCCAGCGGTGCGGATATTACTATCCGTCCGACGAAGTTTGTGCTGCGGGACGGTTTTCTCAGATATGATGATATGCAAATGGATGTCGGAGATACTCCCGTCAATTTCAAAGGCGTTATCGGCCTGGATAAGAGTTTGGATATGACGATAACTCTGCCTTATACTACCCGGGGCAGAACAGCAAGGCTCGGCAGAGAGACCCTTGGCCAAAGGATCACGCTGCCGCTCAAGGGAACCATCGACAAGCCCAAACTTGATTTAGGCAAACTCCTTGAGGGCCAGTTAAGGCAACAATTGGAAGACCAGCTGCGAAAGGGCCTTGAAGAGTTATTTAAGTAACGCAAACTGACCGATACGTACGCGTTGGCAAGCACGGCAGGCCGGCAAAGATTCTTTATTTAGCTCACCATTTTACCACAGGTTTCACCTGAATTGGCCGATATAACCTGGAATTGAAAGGGTATAAAGATGTTAACGCTCAAGGAGCTTTTATCCACACCTACCACACAGCTTGGTAAAGCCGGTCGATTTGCGGTCTTTCAGATTAAGCTATGGTCCCATTGTATCAGACTGCTGAAGAAAAAC
>JBGVTO010000117.1:0-2941 GCA_041862635.1 Phycisphaerae bacterium
AAATGAGCAAAATACAAAATCCAAAACAAATTGAACAACGTTTCGCACATTCGGAATTCGGATTTATACGAGATGTGAGATAGGAGAAGATGCTTAAAGATATAAGAGTATCTTGTTCGCCGCATATCAGCGAACGTCTTTCGACGCGCAGCGTGATGATAGATGTTATAATCGGATTGGCGCCGGCTATGGCGGCGGCGGGGTATTATTTTCGCATTCGTGCGCTTATCCTTATCTGTACCTGCGTTATCTCTTCAGTTGCGACCGAATGGCTTTGTAACATAATTCGTAAAAAGCCCAATTCGCTGGGCGATTTCAGTGCCGTAGTTACCGGTATAATCCTTGCGCTGTCACTTCCGCCGAAGCTGCCTGTTTGGACGGCAGTAGTCGGCAGCGTTTTCTCCATCGCTATCGGTAAAATGGTTTTTGGCGGACTCGGGGCGAATATTTTCAATCCTGCTATGGTCGGGCGAACATTTCTGACGGTCTCTTTCGGTGTGTTGATGACAAGCTGGACGGTTCCGGCAACAATGGATGTCTCAATGCCCGCGATTGCCCAGGAAAATATAGTGCACGCGAAAACTCAGGCAACGCCATTGGCCTGGAGTAAGCTGGCGATAAAAAACTCATTGGGGGCCGACATCTATAGCGAGGAACAATTTAAGTCAACGTTCACAGGGGAGGTTGGCGGGTCTCTGGGTGAGACGAGTGTGATTGCATTGTTAATCGGCGGTCTCTATTTGTTGATAAGGCGAACGGTAAACTTTCATATTCCGTTGGCGGTTTTGGCTTCTGCTTTTGTTTTTGCGACAATAGCATACTGGAAAGATTCGTATGCCTATGTCCAGCCATTTTTCCACCTGTGCAGCGGTGGTTTATTGCTGTGTGCTTTTTTCATTGCTACGGACCCTGTTACGGCCCCTTTGACAAGGAGGGGAATGTGGATTTTCGGTATCGGCGTAGGAACGATAACGATGCTTATAAGAATTGTGGGGGAATATCCGGAAGGTGTGATGTTTTCTATTCTCCTGATGAATGCGATAACGCCTTTGATTGACAGGCTCTGCAAGCGGATTCCGATGGGAGGTAGACCATGTGTACAATAATTTTTGGTATAAGGATATAGGGGAATTAGGTTATCAGGTTATCAGGATATCAGGTAGTAGGTTATCAGGATATCAGGATATCAGGTAGTAGGTTATCAGGAGATCAGGTTATCGGGGAATTAGAGAGTTCGTGACTTTGCAGCATTGTAGCAAAGAAGGTTTAGTAATGCTTAAAATAAAATACTTTATCCAACAAAGCTGGCTGCTGATTGTGGCGTCGTTTTTCTTTGGACTGCTGATTGCGGTGACTAATGCCGCACTGTCGCCGAGAATAGAGCAGAACAAAATCAATAAGCGCAATCGGCTGGTTGGTCTTCTGCTGCCGGAAGCTAAAAACTTTGTTTTAGAGACGGAAGTTGAAATTAAGTCAGTCCAGGGCAAAAAAGAAAAAATCGAAGTCTTTAGGGCTATGTCGGAGGCAGGTGAATGTGTCGGCTGGAGCTTTAATGCGGCGGGATCGGGCTTTGCAGACAAGATTGAATTAGTTGTTGCTGTGGACAAAGATTTTGAAAAGCTCGCAGGTTTTGATGTGTTGGCAAGTAATGAGACACCCGGCTTCGGCGACCAGATAAAATCCGACTACTATCGGGACCAGTTTAAGGGGGCGCCGGCTGAGGATCTCAAGCTTATACCATCGGGCGACCCTAAGAAAATCGACGCAGAAATCGTTGCGATAAGCGGAGCCACTGTAAGCAGCGAATCGGTGGTGGAGATAATCAATAACTTTTTGATACAGATTAAGGAACAGATGCCAAAAAGGACTAATCGGCAATGACAGATAAAAGTGAGGTTAGAACTGCACTTTACGGCCAGACGCTGATAGCGGGATTGTGGCGTGAGAACCCGGTGTTTCGGCTGCTTTTGGGGATGTGTCCGACATTGGCGGTTACGGCTGCGGTCAAGCCGGCCTTTACTATGGGATGCTGCGTAATCTTTGTGCTTGTTTGCAGCAACATTATAGTCAGTCTGATGCGCAATCTTCTTAAGCCGCATCTGCGGATACTGATGTTCACATTGACGATATCTACTTTTGTTACCATCGCAGATTTGTTCCTCAAGGCGTTCCAGCCGGAAATGAGCGAAGTGTTAGGCCCTTATGTACCGCTGATTATCGTCAACTGCATAATCATTTGCCGTGCTGAGGCCTGCGCCAGCAAGAACGGCCTTGTTGTGAGTGTCATCGATGCGGTGGGGATGGGTGTCGGCTTTACACTTACATTGTGCGTTTTGGCCGGTGTCAGGGAGCTGCTCGCTACGGGTGCGATATTCGAAATACAGATACTTGCTCTGCTCAAAGAAGGTGGTTGGTTTGTGCCGTGGGCGGCGATGGGCATGCCGGTAGGGGCATTTATAACTTTGGGACTGCTGTTAGGACTGGTGAACGTGATTACCAAAAAAGAAGCTTAAGAGGAAAGGTTTATGGATACTCTTAACATTCTGCTTATCGGCTTTATATCTATCGTAGTAGTCAAGAACCTTGTCTTTACGAAGTTTCTTGGTATCTGTCCGTATCTTGGAGTTTCGGGCAGAATCGATATGGCTTTCGGTATGGGCATGGCGGTGACATTTGTTGTTACACTCAGTGGTACGCTAACGTGGATGATTGACAATTGGGTCCTGATGAAGCTTGGTCTGGAGGTTACGCGATACGTTTGTTTCATATTGGTTATTGCCGGTGCCGTGCAATTGGTGGAGATGTATCTGCGAAAGTTCTTCCCTTTTTTGTATGAGAGCTTTGGCATATTTTTGCCGCTGATTACTACTAACTGTGCGATATTGGGATTGTGTTTGTTTATAAACCTGTGGGGCATTAACTCTCTGCTTGAAGCGGTTGT
>JBGVTO010000118.1:0-7765 GCA_041862635.1 Phycisphaerae bacterium
GATGATATGACTCTGGTAGGGATACTTTCAGAACAAGATGTGTTAAGATTATTCCACACCTATGAAGACGAAAAAAACCGGACAGTAAATGATTTTATGACACAGCCTGCTATCCACTTTGAAGAGACTGAACCTTTGCTGGATGATTGCTACTGTTTGCGGGACACCTCTATCAGAAGGGTTCCGGTTACATCAAATGACAAAGTGGTAGGCGTTATCAGCAGGTCAGATATCCTTAAATGCATTCTCCAACTTTGGGATAAAGATGTTGTACCGGCCGGCGGTGCCACGAATAATACAGAACGATAGGTAATCCCCAAGCAAATTTGAGTATGCATCCCGATAAAATCGGGACATCGACCTTCTCAATCGTTTATCAAGTTCTTTCCCGATAAAATCGGGACTTAACAGCTACACAAATCTCTCAAATCCCCAAGCAAAGCAGCTTGAGGCTAAAAACCATCATTCTCAAACCAAACACGTACAAATTCGGGACCTAAATCAACCCCGATTTATCGGGGGTCAGAATATTCCAAGGACTTGCATATCTTATTGAATGAGTTAGGTGAATTTGATAAAATTGCCAACAGCTTGACGAAGCTACTGAGCTAACCCCGTTAGAGACTTTTTCCTTCCGGTCTCTAACGGGGCTAAAAGACCTTTTCTTGCTATAGATTTTATGATTTAGGAGATTTCACAATGAGAAGATGGTTATTCAATAGGCTCCTAATATGTATCCTGCCGATTCTATTTGTATCATGCACACTTTCTACAAAGCAGTCTGAGCCCTGGCGAGGTGTACATGTCATTATGACAGCTCAAGACAAAGCTAAGCAACTAACTGAAGTTGTAGGCGAGCTGGCAGATGTTGGAATTAACGTAATCATAGCAGAGGTCAATTACGGATATGAATATCAATCTCATCCAGAGTTACAAGCAGGCAATCCGAGCAAAAAAGAGCAAATCAAAAAGCTGGTTGCTGAATGCAGAAAACATCATATTCGACTTATTCCACAATTCCAGTGTTTAGGCCATCAGTCGTGGCGTGAACGCACTTTTCCTTTATTAGCCAAGTATCCTCAATTTGACGAAACGCCTGGGCAATACACTAACAATGAAGGGATTTATTGCCGAAGCTGGTGTCCGCTTCATCCGGAAGTTAATCTAATAATATTTGATCTTATGGATGAGTTAATTGACACTTTTGAAGCTGATGCCTTTCATGTAGGAATGGATGAAGTTTTTCTTATAGGTCATGACGCATGTCCACGCTGCAGGGGCAAAGATAAAGCTAAGCTTTTCGCCAAGGCTGTCAATGACTATTATAAGCACTTGGTTAAAAAACATAAGCTCGAAATGTTCATGTGGGGCGACCGTTTGATCGATGCCGGCAAAATAGATTACGGTAAGTGGGAAGCCAGTGCTAACGACACCGCTGGAGCGATTGACCTGATTCCCAGGGATATAATAATCTGCGATTGGCACTACGAGTCCCGGGATACCTACGAATCGATACCTATGTTTCTGGAAGAGGGTTTTCGGGTGTGGCCGGCTGGTTGGCGTAAATTAGAAGCTACAAAGGCACTGGTTGATTATTCCCGAAGTTTGAACAACAGTAGAATGCTCGGACATTTAAATACGACATGGGGAGCTGTTCCCATAGAAAAAACGGCAACATTTGAGCCGATACTTTATGCCACAAACTGCTTTAGATGGTAGCCGGGTAAAAACCATAAAAAAATTGCTTAACCAAGCCAAATCGATTAATATAATTATGAATCCGCTGGATTTTGCGCTGGTGGCTGAGAACTGGTTGCAGACGACGGAGTAAAAATGGCCGTGCTAAGCGGGGTGTTAGCGGTACCCTGTACTCGCAATCCGCTATAGCGAGGCTGAATTCTTTTCCGAGGATTGATTGAGTTGAGTCACTACTGCCATAAGCGATGTTGACAGTCGGGTCCCATGCAGATGAACGGCGTGAACCTGGTCAGGCCGGGAACGGAGCAGCCATAAGCGTCAGTTTGTTGTGCTGTGGATTAACCCGGCTCGAGTTGGCTGTGACAGCAAACTCATCAATATCGATTCGAAGAAAAGTGCACGGCCATTTTTAATCGTCAATCCCGATACATCGGGATTTTAGAAAGAGCAGCAATCACTCCGATATGAAACGACCGGCCTGCTCCTGCGCAGCTTCGCCGAGCCGAGTTGTCAAGTTAGGTGAACGATAGTTTCAAATGGGTCATAGAGAGCATTGAAAAATAGTACCAGAGTGATCCCTTTCAATGCTCCTTGAATTGTGCCATCCAAGGCGCTTCTGTTTCCCAGTGGGGTGAGGGGGCATTTATATCAAAGTTCCTGCCCCATTTCACGTGCCACAATTCCTTCAGCCAAACTTTCCTGGCCGAATAGTCCAAAAAGATGCCATTGATGCCCTGCTGGTGCCTGTTAATGCAAAAGCGGTTCATGGATTCTACGTGAGGCGCGAACCGTTCGCCGTCATAGCTGGGGGGTGTATCGTCATTCTCCGGTCCACCACAAAAGAACCAGCAGTCCAGGAACAGCGGAATGATAGCGCCGCCCTTCAAATTGACTGTTCCCCAGTAATATTTTGCGGACTGTCCATAAAGCGGGTCTTGCCCGGCTATATAAACCCAGTGGTTGATTCCATAGCTGCCGTACGTACCGACTGGCCCCCACTGTTCGTTTGGCGTCATACCCACCTTGCCCCAGGACGTAAATGTGTCACCACCTGCTTCAAGTGTGCTGCTGGCCCCGGGCGGGTAAGTCGGGACCTTAATTTTTGTTGCCATCGGACAGACGCGTATCTTCTCCTCTCGATAGTAGTAGTCGAACAGGACATTTATCCAGCGACCGCCCGACTGCGTGCGTCTGGGAAAGAAGCCGTTGTTGTCGTCGGTATACATGGCAAAGATAGCGCCCCACTGCTTGAGGTTTGACTGGCAAATAACCGTTTTTGCCTGTTTCCTTACGCGCTGAAGCGCCGGCATCAAAATCGCCATCAACAACGCAATGATAGCAATCACTACCAAAAGTTCTATTAACGTAAAACCCGCCTCGTTAGAAAACTTTCTTCTCACAGGGCCCGTTAGAAATCTTTTACTTCCCCGATTAAAAATCCTTATTTCTAACGGGGTAAACCCTTTTCTATTAGGCACCATGATACTTTCCTCATATTTTTACTGTTTGTAATCCTGCTTTATGAATTTCGTAAAATCACGACTGCTCTATCTTCTTTTATGCAACGAGCACTTCTTAGTAATCTTTGAAATGTCTCATCCATTCCGGCCAATCGCTCGGTCTGCAGTCACCTGCTGTAGTCCAGGGACCTCCTGTGTCGTAATCACGATGCCACTTCAGCGTCCATAACTCTTTGAGCCCCACCTTTCTGACCGACCAGTCCGTGAAAAGGCTGTTTATGAATCCATCGTGACGGTTGATGCAGAAACGGTTCATTGCATCTGCGTCACTTGCCCATCTGTCTCCATCGTAGCTCGGGGGGGTATTGGTATGCTCTGGCCAGCCGCAAAAGAACCAGCCGTCCAGAAACATCGGTATATTAAATCCACCCTTGACATTAGAAGTTCTCCAGTAATAATCAGCCGGCTTTCCATACAATGGGTCGCTCCCTGGCACATAAAGGTAGCCATTTATCCCGTAGCTGCCGTAGGTACCGGCTGGCCCCCACTCTTCGTTTGGCGTCATACCGATCTTGCCCCAGGACGTAAATTTGTCGCCACCTACTACAAGTGTGATAGCGGACCCGGGCGGGTACGGAACCTTAATTTTTGTCGCCATCGGGCAGACTCGTATCTTCTCTTCTCGATAGTAGTAGTCGTACAGGACATTTATCCAACGACCGCCCGAATGCGTGCGTCTGGGAAAGAAGCCGTTGTTGTCGTCGGTATACATGGCAAAGATAGTGCCCCACTGTTTGAGATTAGACTGACAAATGACCGCTTTTGCCTGTTTCCTTACCCGCTGCAGGGCCGGCATCAATATTGCCATCAACAACGCAATGATAGCAATCACTACCAAAAGTTCTATTAACGTAAAACCTCTTTTTTCGTTTACAATAATAGTGCTTGCATATTTTCTCATTAATTTGGTTTTTCACAATACCGTTACACGGGTTCGGCCGACTTAGGACTTCTATCTTTGTCTTTGGATAGGCGTTATTTTCAATGCTCCTTGAATTGTGCCATCCATGGCGCTTCGGTTGGCCAGTTGGGTGAGGGGGCATTTACATTAAAGTTCCTGCCCCATTTGACATGCCACAATTCTTTCAGCCAAACCTTCCTGGCCGAATAGTCCAAAAAGATGCCGTTTATGCCCTGTTGATGTCGGTTGATGCAGAACCGGTTCATGCCATTCGTGTGCGGGTCGAACCGCTCGCCTTCAAAGCTGGGGGGCGTATCATCATTCTCCGGCCCGGCACACCAGAACCAGCAGTCCAGGAACAACGGAATGTTACCGCTGCCCCTTACATTGACCGTTCCCCAGTAGTATTTGGCGGGCTGGTCGTAAAGTGGGTCTTCGGCGGCCACATAGACCCAGTGGTTGATTCCATAGCTGCCCCACGTACCGGCCGGCTCGTACAGTCCAGCTGGCCGCGAGCCGGTCACACCTATCTTGCCCCACGACGTAAAAGCGTCGCCACCTACTCCAAGTGTGCCACTGCCGCCTGGCGGGTAAATCGGGTTCTTAATTTTTGTCGCCATCGGGCAGACGCGTATCTTTTCATCCCGATAATAGTAGTCGTAGAGGACATTTATCCAACGCCCTGTGCCGCTTGTACGCTTGGGAAAGAAGCCATTGTTGTCATCGGTATACATGGCAAAAATAGTGCCCCACTGTTTGAGATTAGACTGACAAATGACCACTTTTGCCTGTTTCCTCACTCGCTGCAGTGCCGGCATTAATATAGCCATCAATAATGCAATGATGGCAATTACCACCAAAAGTTCTATTAATGTAAATGCTTTTCGCTTTTCCATAATGATACCTTCAATTTATTAATTCGCGGAGTTGCAAATCGAAAAAAATTGTACACTTCTTAAGGCCAAAAATCAAGAAAAATATCCCAAATTCTTGACATGAATTTCAACCTTTCCCGCTCACCATCATCTGCTATGCTCATTCTTGTCAGCGATTATGCATATTCTTTAATAGTGATGGGTATGGTGAACCATGAGAGTTATGGCAATAGCTACAACCTTGTTCACCCAGTGCGTGAGCTGAGCCTTGGAACTTCGATTTATCGTAACCGGATCCGCTGGACTTCGCTGGGAAAGAAATATTAGCAGGCGGATCACCATCGTGACAGGTCAGACAGAAATTCGTACGTGTACCCGTCCAGGGATCGGTTCCACCAGAATCCGGATCAATCAGACTCACGTTCCCATTGCCATGCCGGCTATTGTCATGGCATAACAGGCAGTCTTTGTCCTCGATCGTGCCGGGAATGTGTTTGGAAGCCATATCAAATTCTCCACCCGGCCCAAGGATTTGTCTGCGACCATACACACCATTCCGAGGATGGCAGTGGGCACACGACTCATCCTTGACGCCGAAGTTGGCGTTGCCCATTTCTCCTACGTGGCAGTTTGCGCAGTCCTGCAACTTCGCATGGTGATAATCTGAGTCGCTGTGACAATCTATGCAGCCGTCTTGTTGGGGCAGGGTTACATTAAGTGTATATGTGCCGGAACTGAGCTTTCCGGTCCAAGTGGATTGCGTAGGGGCCGGTTTGATTTGAGTCAGTGTATTCTCACCGACTTCGATGTTGTAGACAGCGTGGAACTGACCGGCAATCCCGATACATCGGGACTGGTCGGAAGCGGCAACGATTTTACCTTCGATTTCAGTTTCGAAAGCCTCTCCGGGTGCTATTGTTTGAATTGGATTGCTGCGCCGTCCACGCATACGAGAACGACCGGCTGGACGAGTCCCGATAAAAATCGGGACTATCTTCAAAGTTTGTCCATTGTCATTATTGATGACAAAGCCTTTCCCGATTTTATCGGGATCGGTGGGTTGGTAATAAAAGTCAATGGGTTCATCGGTGGTGTTTTCAAATTTCAACTGGGCAGTAACTTCTTCACCGATGGTCAGCTTTTCCGGGTCAAAGCTGAGCCCACAGCGCAGGCCGTTGACCGGCAGGCTCCATTGTGGCTCCGGTGGTGGCGGCATGCGGCCCCCGTTAGCGATAAGCTTCTTCAGGGTTCTTTCCACCGGGGGAAGTTTGAATTCAAATGGTCCTGGTCCACCGTAAAAGGCAACCCTGCCGTCAATATCGGTGACGGTAACGCGAACAGGAGCGGCTTTGTAGTCGCTATTGACCTTGCCGTCCATGCCGTCGATGACCATCGGTATGGTAAATTTATACTTAGCGACACATGCGGTTGCCAGGATAATCCGCTCATCGAGGTTTTTTGGTCTGCCAACGATGCCTGTTTCATTGCCGTCCTTCAAAAGATTAGGGTGGGCCTCGCGAACATAAACGATTAGAAACTCAATATAATCATTGTACGACGCGTACAATCTTTCAATCTCCGCTGCGCGGGACGTGAAAGGAGGTCAGGTGTAGCTGGACATGATTAAGCAAACAGGTTTTTTGCCGCGGAAGGAGGACAATCTGACCGTATCCTTTTCGCTTATTACTCCGACAGGTTTTCCTGCATCGTCGGTTTTTATCGCCAGTTTGGGCAGCTCGAAGTCGGGAGCGTACTCGCCCAGCTTGACCCCGCCCGTCAAAGACGGGATGGGGTTGACGAGTTCCGATACATCGGGATTCGCGCTTCCCCCCATGTCGTTTATCGGGATTGCCTGGCCGCTGGAAAACTCTGCTACCAGGGCCACAAGAAAAAATATGGTCGTCAAATAAGCAACTATCCCGATAAAATCGGTAGCTCTTCTGTTTGTTCGTCTCATTGCCAGCTCCTCATAATAAACAGTGTCACGCCTGTAATAAGATTTACTTCATTTTGTTCAACTTCAAAAACTAAATCAACTTTTTTTTAGCAATCTTTTCAAAGACTTCTGGAAAACGAGTAAATTTCCGACTCATCCTTCGTATTTGTTTGCTCATACATTCACGCTGGATTTTCTTCGCACCATTTCCGGGCATTCTGGAATAGTGTCAACCATGGTGAAGCCTTGAGGCCGGACCAATAAGACGGCCAGAACGGCCACTGCCAAACTTGAAACAGCCTCTCAGGATGGGGCATAAGAGCCAGGTGCCTTCCATCACGTGAACATATCCCGGTTATACCCAATCTTGAACCATTTGGATTGAACGGATATTGTTCTGTCTCTTTACCGTCATCGTCAACGAAGCGTATGGGCGCCAGCCCCGTTAGAGCCTTTTCCTTTCGGGCCTCTAACGGGGCCAGCTCTTGAGCCGCATTCACGGCCAGAGTAAATATCTTTTGGTCGGGCCACAAGCACCTGCCTTCTGCATGGGCTACCCATATTCCGAGCACAGAACCTTCCATCCCCTTAAGAAAGATAGATGGACTCGGGCATATTTTTACGGTGACGAATCTTGACTCGAATATACCTGATTCGTTCCTTACAAAACGCGGCTGCTGCCTAATATCTATCCCCTGCCAAGGAACCCATCCAAGCAACGCCATAACCTGGCATCCATTGCAGACACCGAGGGAGAAAGTGTCGAGCCGTTCGATGAAATCTTTAAATTCATTACGTATCCTATCATTGAACATAATAGCACCAGCCCATCCCT
>JBGVTO010000119.1:0-13353 GCA_041862635.1 Phycisphaerae bacterium
TGGGTAACCATGGCACGGCTGGTGTTACTCCTGTGGTTTTCGTAGCCGGTAAGGTTGGCTCGAACGCAATGGACTTCCAGGGCTCCGATTATGTTGTAATTGACGGTGTAGTTGATGACATAACAAGCACCGATATTACGATCAGCATATGGGTCAAAACAACTCAGAGCGATGAAGGTGAATTGGTTGCAGCTAATGCCGCCACCAGCGGTCACCCCTTCATGCTTGGCCTTCAAATTGGCAATCCATATGTGAATGATGGTGGCGATACACAATTCGGCCCGCCTGTCAATGACGACCAGTGGCATATGTTGACGTATGTCAGAAGCGGCAACACAGGATATGTTTACGTCGACGGAGTTCTGCGAGGCACGTATTTAGCGGGCTTTAGTTTAGACTCGATAACAAGGTGGTCGATAGGACAGGAGTGGGATAGTAGCGATAGTAGTAACCCAAGCGACGAATACGAGGGCGCGGTGGACGATGTCCGCTTCTACAACTATCCTCTATCGGAAGGTGAGGTTGCCTGGCTTGCCGGCAGGACCCAGCCATTTGACAAGCCGTTTTGACATGCGTGAAGACGGTGAAGATAATGGCCCCGTGGTTTTGCTTGCCTCGCACCTGCGGTGACGCGAGTGCAGGCGCAAAACGAAGCAGCGGGGTGGCCTGGTTTCGGTACGTCGGGACTGTGGCCAAAATATGGTTATCTTGACTTTTTTAAAGGAGGACTATTATGCGTAGAAAATTAATTCTTTTGACTTCTTTTGTTTTGGTGCTGGGCCTGGCTCTCACAAGAGCGGCGAATGGTTCTCCGCCTCGTCTTATTGGATGGTGGAGGTTTGACGGCGGCACGCTGGATTATTCCGGTTTGGGTAACAACGGGGCCGCTGTTGGAAATCCGACTTTCGTGCCCGGCAAGGTTGGCTCAGGAGCCATAGAGCTCAACGGGATAAGCGATTATGTGGTAATAGATGCTGTTGCGGATGACATAAAGAGCAAAAGTATTACGCTTAGCGCATGGCTCAAAACGGCAGACGATAGGAACTGCGAATGGTTTTCCTGTAATACCTCAGGTCGCGACGACGTGATTAAGTTTTGTATTCAGGGTAACAAGGCCGCTTTCAGAATAGAAGGAGTATTTGCGCCGTCCACCACGGTGGTCACTGACGGCCAATGGCATTTCCTGGCGCTCGTCTTTGACGGGATCACCGGACATGTATACGTCGATGGAGTTGAGGAGAATTCACACGGGGCTGAAGTCACTTTTAGCGACAATGACCTGTGGTCAATAGGACAGGAGTGGGACAGCGGTGGCCCGGGCGCCCATTTAGCTGGCACTGTAGACGACGCCCGGATCTATGGCCGGGCATTAACTGCAGAAGAAGTTCGGAAGGTCATGATGGGTATACCGCCTGGTGCGGCTTTTGACCCAAGCCCTGCTGATGAGGCGACAGATGTGCCACGAGATGTGCCCTTTAGCTGGACGCCAGGAGAATATGCTTCACTGGTGGATGGGCACAAGTTTTACCTTAGTGATAACTTCAACGACGTCAATGATGGCATTGGCGGTATCACCCAGAGTGCCACCAGCTATGTTCCGTCGCCACGCCTTGATTTCGGCACGACTTACTACTGGCGCGTCGATGAGGTCAATGACCCCCCAGACTATACGGTATACGAAGGCAAAGTCTGGAGTTTTACGACCGAGCTATTTGCTTATCCCATCGAGAACGTAGCCGCCACAGCTTCCAGCGCAAGCCAAACAGAAATGGGTCCTCAAAATACCATCAACGGCTCAGGACTGGATGATAATGACCTGCACTCGAACAAAGAGAGGGATATATGGCTTAGCGGCACCGAACCGCTGGGGGCCTGGATCGAATATGAGTTCGATAAGGTTTACAACCTGCATCAGATGTGGGTATGGAACTCTAATCAAACGGTTGAGTCTCTTCTCGGTTTTGGGGTCAAGGATGTTACGATTGACTATTCGACCAACGGCACCGACTATACGACATTGGGTACTACTCACGAGTTTGCCCGGGCGCCTGGCACGTCCGGTTATGCTCACAATACAACTATTGATTTTGCCGGCGTGCGAGCAAAGTACGTCAGGCTCACAGCTAACAGCAACTGGGGAGGCATCATGCCCCAATATGGTCTCAGTGAGGTTCGCTTCTTCCAAATACCTGTGAGTGCAAGAAAACCCTATCCGGATTCCGGGGCAACAGGTGTGGACGTGGATGTGGTCCTTGGCTGGACAGCAGGAAGAGAGGCAGCTAAGCACGATGTGTATGTTAGCGCGGACGAGCAGGCTGTAATAGACGGTACTGCCCCTGTCGCTACCATGACCGAGACCAGCCATGGTCCCTTGGCCCTTGATTTAGATACGACTTACTACTGGAAGGTTAATGAAGTCAATGAAGCCGAGACCCCAAGTACCTGGGAAAGTTCCATCTGGAGCTTTACGACAACCGACCATCTTATCGTGGACGATTTTGAGAGCTACAATGACCTTAATCCTGAAGACCCCGAGAGCAACAGGATATTTAGCGTGTGGATAGACGGATACGAGGTGCCGACAAACGGCTCTCTCGTTGGTTATGAAAATCCTCCTTTTTGCGAGCGAACCATCGTTCACGGAGGTAAGCAGTCGATGCCGTTTTTCTACAACAACACTGGTGGTGCAGCATATTCAGAGGCTGAGCTGCCGCTGAGTCCGCCGCAGAATTGGACTGAAGCCGGCGCTGCGACATTCGTGCTGTACTTCCACGGCGCTGAGGGCAACACCGGGCAGTTATATGTGAAGATCGACGGCTCCAAGGTGGTCTATGACGGTGATGCGGGTGACATAGCGAAAGTAGAATGGAAGCAGTGGAATATCGACCTTGCATCGTTAAGCGCGAGCCTGCAGAATGTCACGAAGCTGGCTATTGGGATTGACGGCAATGGTGCCGGTGGTACATTGTACCTTGACGACATTGGACTGTATGCGTCGGCTCCAGAGCCATAAGCCAATTAAAGTGGCAATATGTTGCGTGGTTGACATGGCAGACGTTGAGATAATGGCAAATGAGCGACTCGGTCCCGATACATCAGGAGTATGGCCACAGCCGTAATCGGCATTGGCGCAGGGCCAAGTTAGCTGATGTCTTTGTACCCATAGGGTACAAAAACTCATATCTGGGTAGAATCCGGGCGAGTAGCCAGTGGTTGTGAATGCTTTCAACTCGGATGAGCCGAGAGTAATTTGATCAGATGACAACAAAATTACCCTGTGTCGGTTCTCAGTTCCAAATCATACTATCTCCCAGGCGAGCACAGATCATTCCCACGACCTTGCTTGCGAGTTCGAGCCGCGTATGAATAAATGTACCCTACGGGGTTATTTTTTGAACCATCTCCTAAAAAATGGGTCATCGCGAGTAATCGCCTTGTCGTTGCGAGCGAAGCGAAACAATCTCAATCGATTTTGCCGTTTAACAACTCGGTTATGATTGAGGCCGCCTGTTGTTTGGATTTGGCGTTCTTTAATTGTTGCAACAGCTTTTCCTGTCGGATGGTAAAGACGACGGGCGTTTTCAAATCGAAGTCAGCAACACCGCAAATTTCCCGGATTTTCTCTATCATGTTCTCAATGCCGGTGCCTTCCTTGGCGCTTATTTGCACTGTGTTTGACAGAATTTCTTGCAGTTTGCCGGTATCGAATTCGGCAGGTAAATCGCATTTATTCAAGACTGTGATTATTCTTTTATTGGTGATTCTGTCAATAATTCGCTCGTTAAGCTGCTCGTTCGGTTGGCTGTTATCCAGAACAAGCAGAATCAGGTCCGCCTGTTCTAAAATCTGAATGCTTTTTTTCTGAGCGGCTTCTTCAACAGTATCTTTCGGGCCCAGCGGTTTTTCATCCAGCCCTGCTGTGTCAATTAACCTCAGAGAAAGGGATTCGATTCGGCACACAGCTTCGACCCAGTCTCTGGTTGTGCCCTTGATGTCGGTTACAATTGCTTTTTGGCGGCCGGCCAGATGATTAAGAAGTGTGCTTTTACCGCTGTTCGGCGGGCCTATCAGGGCCGCTGTGCATCCGGCGATAATCAGTTTAGCCGTTCGGCTGTTTTCAAGTAGCCGCTCGGCCTCTGCTGAAATTTGATTAAGAGATATTGTGTTGATGCTCACAAGCCACTCTGCGGCTTTTTTGCTTAAGCCGGCATCGACCTGGTTTACGATTATTTTTGTACCCTGAATGGTTTTGGCTTTCAACTGGGCCAGCTTAGCTTCAACTGCGATTGTATTGACAGATTTTTGTGCAGATAGGATTTTTGTTAAAAGCTGTTCGGCGGATAGCAGCATCGCTCCACAGCGCTGGAGTGATTGCATTATATCAGCGACAATAAGCGGATTGCCGTGGCAGTTTATTGCGAAAGTTTTTGGTCCTTCACAACCGATAGTAACCTGGTCGATGGTTTCATTGACGTCGGCAACTGTGCCGAGCAGAATTTCGCCGGTCTTGAACTTCGCTGCTTTTGTTCCAGCGGGCTTGAATATTTTTTTTACGACGTCCTCGGCTGAATCACCGAAGACCTGGACCGTCGATATTGCACCGGTACCTTTGCCCGTCATTACTGCTGCGAAAGTATTCATAAGAAGTTCAAGATTATAAACCACCACTCCTCTTTTCACAGAAGGGGCATTACTCAAAACACACAAGTCAGATAGACCTGGCTTTTTCTTCGATATATTTTTTGTAAGCCAGGATGATACCCTTGACGACCAGGTTGGGCACGAAGGAGTCTATGAAATCACAGTCGTCCTTTATGGTTTTTGCGGCTGAGCCGGTAATGATAGTTTGCGGCCATCTGCCGATTTTTTCTGCGTAACGCCTGATAACCTCTTCCAGCACTCCGATAGCGGAATAATACAACCCGCAGTTTATGGCCTCGGCGGTATTTTTGCCAAACGGTGCTTTCGGCCTGGTGATTTTTGTTTTTGGCAGTTGGGCGGTATTTTCTTTCAGCGCTTTTGCGCTGATTTCGAAGCCCGGGCAGATAACGCCGCCAAGAAAAATGCCATTTTCATCAACAAGGTCAATCGTTACAGCGGTCCCGAAATCCGCCACTACTACCGCACCTTCGACCACGTCATACGCCGCTGCCGCCGAGACTACCCTGTCGGTGCCGACTTTGTCCGGCTCATCAACCCAGAGAGTCATCGGCAGTGGTATGTCTTTGCCTATGATATAAACCTTTTCTCCGAGTTCGTCCTTTGCTATCTGCTGAATGAGTCTGGTCCAGGTTGGTTTTACACTGCTGACGACGATTACGCCATCGCGTTTATTCTCTTTTGAGCTCTCGGCAATTGGTATCTTTCCCCAGGCCGATTTTAAACAGCTCTTAAGCTTTGTTCGTGAGCTGCCCGGGATGGATTTAATAAACTGCTCTTTACCATCCAGAAAAAGCCCGATATCAATATTGGTATTGCCGATATCTACTGCGATTATGTTCATAATTTGTCGCTCGTAGTTTGTTCCTCAATGGTCTATGCCTGTTGATTGTTCCGACCTTTGAGGAATTCCAATATATACGTCGCTGCACCGAATTGCATT
Organism: Phycisphaerae bacterium; assembly: GCA_041862635.1. Taxonomy (GTDB): domain Bacteria; phylum Planctomycetota; class Phycisphaerae; order Sedimentisphaerales; family Anaerobacaceae; genus NIOZ-UU13. Next base: position 5,603 of record JBGVTO010000119.1, read on the forward strand.
AAGCGTCTGAAAGCTATTTTGCTACACCCATACTATTGGGTTCTTATGAATACCGTAACTCAATACCGCGGCTGGTCAACTTTACCGAAGCAAGGACTTGATAATACGCAGGAAATTCTCTGCAACCCGGATAGCCTTTTCAGTGTCTTGTTGCGAGACGTGGATTGTAACTCCATAATCACCCACATTGCGTAATTCAAAAAGCCAGTTCAACTCCTTGCCCTGTTCCTTATCCAACTTGCCTGTCTTAACCAGCCGCTGATGTATCGAAGCGATAACCCCGCTATGCTTGCTGAATTCCAGCCCTTCATCCAGCAGTGCAGCGGTTGCAGCATAAAACGCCGCATAATATGAGCGCGAGGCCGCAAAGTCATAAAAGCCACTCGTTGCCAGTTCTTTGGCAGCTTGAATGGACTTCTCCGCTCGCTCAAGATTGGCTGCTATTTCCTGCTCATATTCAGGCTTCACAGCAATATCCCTTCTCGCTTTGCGTTTCGGTAGAGTTGAATGCTGCCATTCTCAAACTCATCGAGAGGAGCAGGTTTCGCCGAAATGAGTCGGTCTGTGTCAAGTTGAACCGGATACAGCAAGTCTATAATTCGACGCAGTTCCAGGAAGTAGTCAAAGGGCTTACTCAGCAAAACGAGCAGGTCAATATCGCTGACTATGTTAGCTCGGCTGCCCGCCATAGAGCCGTACAAAACCAAGCCCTTAAGCCGTGAGCCATAATGACTTTCAAGAGCAGTCCGACACTTTCGCACTACTTCCGTTGTTGCCATCTGAAACACCATTTTTTTCGCCTGCAGCGGTCTGGTTAATATGTATTCGAGCGCAATTCTACGGTTTATTTACGTCAGTAATATACTGAAACTGCCGCAGGATGTAAAGACTAAAAAGCCCGGAAGTTTTGTTTACACCTCTGCCTTTTTCTAGTATAGTTACTGTATGGACAGATTAGATTTTCCGAAGGTGCGTAGAGATGCTTTCACAGTAGCATCTGCTTTCGAGCAGTCAGATGAGAAATCATATTGGCTTTCCAGAACCCCTTACGAACGCCTGGAAGCCGTTGAATTGATGCGGCAAATTATCTATGGCTACGATTCATCTACCATCCGACTTCAAAGAGTTCTTGAAGTTACTCGACGCTCATCAAGTTGAGTATTTGCTTATCGGCGGATATGCTGTTTGTTATCATGGTTATCCGCGGGCCACCGTCGATATGGATATTTGGATTGCTATGAATCCGGCCAAATTCTATTGAGCCACCAAACGGTCCTCATTAAGAATATCGCCATAAACACTGTAATGTCGAAACGTCAGTGTGGGCTTATCTTCTGAGCGGTCAACTATGCCGGCGAGGAATCCGCCAATGACGTTCAGGTATCTATGCTCGGCAAATCGCTGGTCATTGCTCCAGCCGCCGGCATGTTCATTGCTGGCCGGCCCACACGAATATTCTCGCACACCTGTTTCCGCATCCACCGAAACATACTGCCAATGACGGTCTCCACAAATGACGTACATGTTCTTCTGTTTCGAGATAAACTCCCTCAGCTCATTGCCTTCGTGCGTAAAATCAACATTTGAATGGTTGTCATGTTTATTCTTTCGGTCGGGCCCTACAAGAGGTGTTGGGCTGATTAAAATATGAAACGCGGCGTCTGATTCCTGAACGGTTCGCTTAAACCATGCTTTCTGCTCTTTACCCCAGATGGTTTTATCAGGGCCGTCAGGCATTGTATTGGGACTGCGAAAATCACGTCCTTCGACCAGCCATATCTGGAGGTCTTTGCCCCATCGAAAGGTCCGCCAGGTTCGGCTTCCCATTGGCACCTGCTCTAAGAACACCGCCTGACCTTGCTCGAACGTAAAGTCTCCCATGAACCTGGTTTCCCTGCCGGGCCAACAATCGTTCATCCAGGTGTCATGGTCGTCCTTGATAAAATAGCTGGTAACCTGACGATGAAATTCAACATTTGTCGGGAGACTGTACATGCGGGCCCAATGCCAGCGGGCCAGCGGTAAAGTCTTGGCCAGCTTGTCATAGTACACGATATCGCCCGTATGGACAAAGAAGCTCGGCTCAATCTTCAACATAGCCGGATAAATCTTGTAACCACCGCCGGGAGCATCCTGGTCTGGATAGGCTTGACCCGTGGAGACCGTGAAAACGACACGTTCAGGTTGTTCGGGACGTGGTGCCGTTCTAAATCCTCCCTCTAACACCTGTCCTTTCTTTCCTCCTTCACTTGCCCTCGACTCTACACGCACCTGATACCCGGCATTAGGCTTCAGACCGGTCAATTTGAACTGATGAGTGTAATCACGTTTTATATCTACTGCATTCCAATCGGTGGTATTCCAATTAGCAGCTCCCTCTATCCTGTACAGAACCCGCACCTTACCCGGTGCCCCCGGCACGGCCCCTTCAATTGTTTCGATTGTTGAACCTCCGGGAAAGCTGGCAGTAGGTGTTTGATTGGGCCTTCCTTTGGGTTTCTTAATTAGTTTGCCGGTTTTGGAATCATGATAAAGAATCTCGGGCAAAGGTGCTCCCAGGCCCACACGTTCCGGATAGCGTGTCAGACGCGTCCAAACAATCGCTGTTTTATCTGTCACCTCACCGATTTTAATGCCCGTGGCTTGATAAGGTCCGCCCGAGAAAGAGCTGCCACAACCATGGACGGCCAGGAAAAGGACCATCAATACTGTCTTCGTAATAGCTTTTGAAATCATAAGAATATCCTTTCTCATTCAACAATTCCTTTTGAATTGCTCACACTCTTAATACTTCATTTTAATGCTTTCTCGACATTTTGTCACAAGGATTATTGTCCGAATCCGCTGAATCCTTCACTTTTTGCTTGACGTTTTTCTCCGGATTGGATATACTACAATATCGCCTGAGGAGGCGAAAAGATGGATTTACAGCTTTAAATCACTATTGTTCAAAAGCAAGAGATTGCCACGGCCCTTCGGGCCTGGGTTCCCGCAAGGCGGGGTCCCTCGCAATGACAACTCCTCAAATTATATGCGAAAGAGTACTAAACAGAAAGTAACGCCTGTTTTCTGTGCTGGATTTTCCATTGTCCCGACGGGCAAAAAAGGAACGGCAAAATGAAATTGGTTGATGATTCTAAATTTAGCTTGGTGTCGCTCGGATTTGTCCTCGCTTGTTTGGTTGGTGCAAGGCATGCCGCAGCCGAGTTCACTTTCAGTACCCCGACTAACCTTGGTTCGCTCATCAACACCCGGAATCATGAAGCTCGTGCGTGCATTTCGGCTGACGGCCTGTCGCTCTACTTCGATTCCAATCGCCTCGGCAGCTTTGGCGGTTTTGATATATGGATGGCAACGCGCAAGGCAACAGATGAGGAATGGGATGAGCCTGTGAATCTTGGCCCGATTATGAATACGGAATATGAGGAATTCGATTCGAACATCTCGGCAGACGGATTATCGCTTTTCTTTGCCTCCGACCATCCCGGCGGCTCAGGTGATTTCGACCTGTGGGTGGCAAGGCGCAATACGACAGATGCAGACTGGGATGTGCCTGTGGTTCTTGGGCCGATTGTGAACTCCCAATACGATGACGACGGCCCGAGCATCTCGGCAGACGGACTGTCGCTCTACTTTAGCTCAAATCGACCCGGCGGCTATGGTGAAACCGACCTGTGGGTAACAACGCGCTCAACAGTTAATGATGCTTGGGGCGAGCCGGTGAACCTTGGACGGACAGTCAACAGTTGGCTTTGGGAGGCGCGGCCGAATATCTCAGCCGACGGCCTGACCCTATTCTTCGGCTCGAACCAGCTCGATGGCGGTGTTTTTTGCGACCTGTATATGACCAGGCGTGAAACGACACAAAGCCCCTGGGGGACACCCGTGAAACTTGGCTCAGCCGTCAACAGCTACGATGATGAGGATTGGCCCTGCATCTCTGCTGACGGACGAACGCTATTCTTCGAGTCCGACAGGTCCGGCGGATTTGGTAGCTGGGACCTATGGCAGGTATCGATAGAGCCGGTGGTTGACTTTAACCGAGATGAAAAGGTGGACCTGACAGATTTTTGCAAGCTCGGCCAATACTGGCTCCAGGAGCAATCTCAATTTGACATTGCTCCGGCACCTCTCGGTGACGGTAAAGTGAATTTGAAGGACCTCGCTGTTTTGGCTGAATATTGGCTGACAGATTATCGCCTCCTGGCGCACTGGAAGCTCGACGAGACGGAAGGTGCTATCGCCAAAGATAGCATCGCCGACTACGATGGCACCCTCCATGGTAATCCGCTCTGGCAGCCTGCCGGGGGTAAGTTGGCCGGGGCGCTCGAATTTGACGGAGTCGATGATTATGTCAGCACGCCTTTTGTCTTGAATCCCCAGGACGGTGCATTCAGTGTTTTTGTATGGATTAAAACAGGTGCCAAAGGACAAGTAATCATATCTCAGAGTGACGGCAGCATCGGGCCGGGAGCGACATGGCTTGGTACGGATATATCAACAGGTCGGCTGAATACCAGTTTGATGTCTCCCCAACCTTCCCTGCTGTCGGAATCCGTAATCACCGATGGACAGTGGCACCATATCGCCCTGGTGTGGGACGGTTCGTTTAGGTACCTGTATGCGGATGGAATACAGGTTGCTAAGGATACTGTTGTGCTGGAGGGGATACCTTCAGATGGTGGTTTGTATTTTGGCGCTGGAAAAAACCTTGATGCAGGGTTCCCGCAAGGCGGGGTCCCAGCTAATTTCTGGTCAGGCCTGATTGATGATGTTCAAATCTACAACCGCGCCGTTACACCTTAATAAGGGCACTGCGCTCGCACCCCCCTGCTTTCTTGCGTCTGCACTGGCGTAACCGCAGGTGCGAGCGAAAGCAAGAAGGGGGGCAGGTTTTTTCCTTGAACTTAGGCCTCAGGAAACGGTATAATTGTATAGTAGTGTCGAATTATGCACATATATAATGGTGAGACCATTATGGATAAAGCACGTGGATTTACCCCATTAGAAAATAAGATTCCTGACAAGAAAGGCGGAAGTTTTCTAAAGGGATTTACCTTAATAGAGCTCTTAGTGGTTATTGCCATCATTGTCCTGTTGATGGCAATCCTGCTTCCGGCACTGCAGCGGGTAAAGAAGCAGGCAAAGAGCATTGTTTGTCAGGCCAACCTCAAGCAAATGGGGCTGACTTTTTCAATGTACGCCCAGGACAATAACGGCTATTTACATAAGGAAGCAGGTGGTAACCCGAATAATAGCTGGGTAGCTGCGATGCGGCCATACTATAGCCATGAACCGAAGATACGGGTCTGCCCGGCGACCACTACTTTTTTTAGTGATGGCCTTACAGGTCCGTTTGTGGGCTGGGGTGTATATGGCGAAGGTGCCATTCCCACCGTGCCGGGCTGGGCAGTACAAGGTGACTATGGCAGCTTTGGCCTGAATGGATGGGTTGCTAATGACTCCGGCGGCTATCATTTTGAGAAGAACTGGAAGACTCTCCATGTCAAAGGGAGTAATTATATACCGGTGTTTCTTGATTGCCAGTGGGTTGACGGCTTGCCGGAAGCAACAGATGAGCCGCCGGAATATGATGGTCAATGCCATTGGCAGTGGGATTACAACGCCATACGAAATTTCTGCGTCAACCGGCATAATGGTACAATAAATAGTGTCTTTCTGGACGGCACTGTAAGGTCTGTAGGTCTTAAAGAATTATGGCATTTGAAGTGGCATCGATTGTGGACCGAAGACAGCCTGGCTGCCGGCCTGCCGGTCTGGCCGGAATGGATGAAACGTTTTAAGGATTATGCAAATTATTAGCCGAAGATGCTCCGCATTTTTTCTTTTATATCCCTCCTTAACACGAAATCTATATGCGACCCCAAATTTGAGATTTGAAATCTGAAGTCTGAAATGCTTGCCCGACACGAAACCTGTCCTGAATGTAATCGAAGGATAGGCCACTGCCGTAATTTAGTGCGGGGTCATTGCGAGGCCCCCGTCTTGCTTTCACAGGAAAGCAGGGGGCCGCGGCAATCTCAAAAAAATAGGTAGCTGTCTTCGAATAAAAGGTTCAAATATTAGTTTCAATAGGACGTAGTTTAAAAAAAGCTCATACGTAAAGCGCGTACGCGCTTTACGTATGACAATTATGAATTTCCCAAAAGCTAAATTCAAAACAAAAAATCAATAATAAAAAAGGTTTTCCTTGAAAATCCCGCTTCTGTAGTGTAGCTTTACAATAGATTAGCAAGCGAGCGAGAAAATCCTGGATTCGTGGCTGAGAATTAGATCGTTTGAAGCCGTGTTAATCGAACCGTGAAACTGCTACCGTTTCTTATACAGAAACCATATAATCAGCAGTTGTAAGTAAAAAAATGGACAACGTTGATATGCATAAGCATAAGGAATCTATAAACGCCGCTGAAAAAGAGATGCGATTAGGCAAACTTGGGTTTGCAGCTATGAATAACCCTATACGCCGATGGTTTCAAAAGCATATCGAGTTTAGGATATTCAAAAAACATCTCGATAGATGCGGTATTGATTTACACGGCGGGGTCATTATGGATGCCGGCTGCGGTTCCGGATACAGCACCGAGTTGATTGTAAACGAATTCCGTCCTTCCCGTGTTATCGCATTTGACTATATGCCGGAGCAGATTCGACTGGCACGAAAACGAAAATTGGAAGTTTATTTTTTTGTCGGCGATTTAAGGCAGATTGAGGCCGGGAGCGGAATATGTGATGCCGTATTCATATTTGGTGTATTGCACCACATCCCTGAATGGAAAAAGGCTCTTTCCGAAGTGGCAAGAGTGCTCAAGCGAGGCGGCGTTCTATTGGTGGATGAACCTAGGTACCTCTTCACGTGGCAGGAACTGGAATCAGGAATTAGAAACGCAGGCATGGACATTCTTCAGGTCTCATCTTTCTTCTTTCACTACTTCCATGTCTATCTATGCAGGAAGCTCGATACGCAATAAACTTAATAACACATTCTATTAGTTCGTGATTTTATAACGAATGCATCAGGTCGTGTTTATTATGTGGGAAACTATAAAATGGGTATGTAGCATGTTTCCGGCACACCTTTTTCATTTGATGGTAATAGCTTTTGTGGTTATATTGTTCTTGTAATGGCCGATTATAAGCAAACATTTGAAGTGCTGAGTCTGCTGTTGGTTTCATCGTTAGGTTTCGCCTCGGAGCAGCCGGCACTGCAACCGATAGTGGAAGCCGAAGAGGAGGTTTACCGATATTCACCGGCCAACAATGGTGCCGGGCCGATGTGGTGCCGGGGCTCAACGTGCCTGGTGCATATCGGCGAGAATGTTTTTGCCAGCGGCATCGAAACGCTTAAGGACTTTAAGCCGCTGAACAATTGTCGCTGGATGCTCTTTCGGCGCGACTCCCGTGGCTGGCAGCAGGTGCAGGTCGATGAGGTTGGCCGCACTCGTGAGCCTTGTCCGCTCGCCGGTTTTTCCGACGGCCGTTTGTTTATGTCGGTTAACCCAACCCTAACGACCGACCCGAACGCCTACGGCGGTCCGGCGAGGCCGGAAATCCTCGAATTCGCCGCGGCCAATCCCAAAACGACATTTAAAACCATTCTGCCGGTCTGGGACGGGGCGCCCGCGTTCACCGAGCACTCCTATCGCAGCTTTGCCGCAGATGGTCTTAGGCGTGAGTTGATACTGTTCCAGAACGTCGGTTACACGCACGCTGAGTGGGCATTTCGAAACAAC
>JBGVTO010000120.1:0-24085 GCA_041862635.1 Phycisphaerae bacterium
TTGGTGTGCAGAAAGTTGGTGTGCAGTGCACACCCTACCGAATTTGATTTGAAAGTTGGTGTGCAGTGCACAACCTACCGAATTGATTAAGGCGTAAGACGGAAGAAAGTTGGTGTGCAGTGCACAACCTACCGAATTGATTAAGGCGTAAGACGGAAGAAAGTTGGTGTGCAGTGCACACCCTACCGAATTGATTAAGGCGTAAGACGGAAGAAAGTTGGTGTGCAGTGCACACCCTACCGAACTGAATAAAGAGAAGCTGCTTTTTGAAAAATGGCATTTGACAAACCCGCCTTAAAGTGGATACTATTCGTTTTTCAGAACTATTACATTCCCCGATGACGCTATGGGTAGTAAGTGTGAGCGAAGAATTTAAGCACAATGTTATCGCAATCGTTTATGATTTTGATGGGACGCTGACTCCCCAGCCAATGCAGGAATACACCGTTTTGCCGGAAATCGGCATCAAGGACGGAAAGAAGTTTTGGAAGCAGGTAAATCAGGAGTCTGCGCAAACGAACGGGGAAGGAATCGTAGCCTATATGCGTTTGATGCTTGAAAAATCCAAATCCAGACATTTTCCAGTCACTGCTGAGATGCTGAGAGAATCGGCGAAAAAGATAAATTATTTTCCGGGTGTTCAAACTTATTTTAAGCGAATAAATGACTATATTAAAAAGCAATTTGGCCGCGGCATAGAAGTCAGGCATTACGTAATTTCAGCAGGCTTAAAGGAGATAATCTCAGGAACGAGTATAGCTAAGTATTTTTATAAAGTATTTGCTTCAGAATATTATTACAACGAGTATGGAGCAGCAACTTTCCCAAATGTAGTAGTGAATGACACACTAAAAACTCAGTTCATTTTCAGAATTAATAAAGGCAAAGAAAACTTGAATGAAAACATTAATCTTCATATGCCTATGCATCTGCGGCCCATACCTTTTCAGAACATCCTGTATATCGGCGATGGGCTGACAGATGTTCCATGTATGACGGTAATTAGAAAAAATGGCGGGTATGCTATTGCAGTTTATAAGCCTTACAGCTCTCAGGGTAAGCAGATATGCAAACAGTTATTGAAAGCCGAAAGAGTGAATTTTATTGCTCAGGCGGATTATAAGAGTGGAACTGAGCTTGACCGTTTGATAAAATTATTGTTAGGGATTATTGTTGAAGGGATTCGATATGGGAGAGAATCCTTTAGACAATCAAAGAAGTATAGCTTATAAGGAGAACAATAGCAATTAGGTTCCGAGCTCCTACACAGCTTCATGCAAGTTTATATATGAGGGATACAAAAAAAAGTGCCGGTTCTAAGGTTGGTGGAGACACAAAAACCGGAAAGTCTATATCTAAAAAGAAAGCCGACAGAGCGAAAAAGTAGAATTCATATACCAAATATACCCTTGAAGGATTGTAAATTACCGCGTGTAAAATCATAATCTATCATTGTAGAGCTACTTACCCGCGCACAAACGGGAATTTTCAATCGAGAGCACTATAATTTATAACAAATTCGGACATTACAGTCGGGGCAGATTATGCTCTTCGCTTATTTGTTTTAACAGCTCAAGAAGCTCAATCAAACTTTGACTGATAATATCAGTGTCACTGCACACGTTCATAAAGTTCGTATCACCGTCCCATCGCGGGACAACGTGAATGTGCAGGTGCTCAGGCAGTCCCGCCCCGCTGCATCGGCCGAAGTTCATACCGACATTAAAGCCGTGCGGTTTTATCGCCAGCGACAGGGCTTTTTGTGATTCTCTGATTAGCTTGAACATTTCCAGCAGCTCGGCTTCGGTCACCTTGGCAAGCTCGCCGATATGCCTGGCCGGTGCTATCAGTAAATGGCCGTTGTTGTAGGGAAAGTGATTCAGTATTGCGATGCTTTTTTCTGTTCGCCACAGAACCAGATTCTTCTCGTCATCCTGCGGGTTCTCCAGATTATGGCAGATAAAGCAATCGCTGCTCTCGCTCAGGCCCTGAACATATTTAATGCGCCACGGCGCCCATAAATTTTTACGTTCCAATCTGCTATTACCTCCACTTATGCTATTCGAGAAGCTCCATCGTCAGGTTTTGTTTGATAGTTATCATCGGTTTTACACTAATGCCCATCGGTATAGAGGCCTCTAACTGCATCTGGTACTGCTGATTATATTGCTCTGTTCGCCCGGCCTCGATGTTAAACAGCTCTTCGCCCTGACCTTCTAAACCAAGAAGCTTATAGCCGCTGAGAAAGCCGAACGTCCCCTTCATCTGGAATCTACCGGAATAAGGTATTGGCCAGCTTTGGGGAGCCGAGTCGGCTACGTTGTAAGAGCTGCTTATCACAGCCAATCGTCCCTTTTCGCTCTGCCGAATTTCATCGAGCCGGTACATAACATCTCTTGCCTTTCGCATAACCATCGGTGAAGGCACGGATAGTTTTGACGTCCAGCTTTGCCCCACCGCCACCCCTTCGGACGGGTTTTTGAGACTGGATACCGAATCCCACAGAAACCACTGAGTCGCGACAAAATCGCCTATCATATCAAGCTCTTTAATTCTGCCCCTGCCTGTATCCGATAGAAATGCTTTTTTGCCGGCCTCTTTGACCAGCTCATCCAACTGTGAATAGTCCTCTATTTTACCGGTAGGCCCAACTGAAAACGTAAAAGTTTTACCGGCTAGATGTTCTACAGCGTCTTTTTGTTGCTTTTTGCTTCGTGTCACTTTAACTGATTTACACGTTGCCTCAATAGTGCTAAGCCCATACGGGTCTATTTTGGTTGGTGTATACGCTACAACCATTTCCATTGACTCGGTGGATTTGTCGGGAGTGGTCTTGTCCGATTTGGATAGCTTTTCTGTCGGGTCCCAATCAAGGATTATCTCTCTTCTGGAGATGAACTTGTATTCCAGCCTCCGACCTTCCTGCCAATCTACGGTCAAGAGCTCTTTGTTTTTAATTGACGGCTCTTTTATTCCGACGCCAGGCTTGCATCCTCCAAAGATGCTCATAATGACAATCATCAGAATTGTTAGTGCAGTTTTCAGTTTCACTCCTTTTCAATGCCCCGAGTGGTCTTACCCGATGTATCCCAGTCTTACAATCCTAATCAACGGCTCTAATCAATTCTTTCAAAGCGGTAAAGACGAATCGCACCCATTCGCAGGGTATCGGGCTCTTCGCTTTCTTTTCCAGGCATCGTATCAACAGCAACCCATTCGGACCTGAATTCTTCTAAGTATTGTTCGATTCTGCCCGCAGTCAAATTAAACTTTAACTGCCCTGTATATGTTTCGATAGGATTATCGAACATTTGTGAAAAGAAACCTATTACCTGCTCTTTATGCAGCTCCTTCGCTTTTTCCGAGGAGGGGACAACGCTCATTTCGACAATGGCGGTCCGGCTCTTATCTGCATCCTTAATTTCTTTTAGCTCGTAAATTCTTTCGTATGATTTTGAACCCAACGGACCAAAAGAGAAGGTCTTTATATTACTCCAGCTCCCGCCCGTCTGTAACTGGTTATTCTCGGCTGCCGGCAGTGCCGGAATGCTGTGTTGTTCATTGATTACCTTAGTTGAAAGCAGTTGTGCCGCCCTTTGATTGGCTGAGGCGCTGCCCTCGACGGCAGTTCGGGCACTGCTTACGTCTATAACCTTTGAAACCTCCCCGGAAGCGGTGATTTCTATAGTATAACTTTGCCCGATTAACTTGCCTAAAGGGTTGTTTCGGTCCTTTTCTCGCGAGCTGTCGAAATCCAGAACGATATTGTCCCTGACCTTGGTTAAATATTTCAGTCCTTTGATTGTTATCTCAGCAACGGCTTTGCCTTGGTCATCAACGCTTTGTATCCGCCGGGTGAAGGTCATTTCGATTCTGTTGCCGCTATGACCGCCAATAAAGTGCTTGGGTCTGTTTGTCTCGGGGCCTTCCCATATAACGCTTTGTTCGGTTTCTGTTGTTACCTTATAAGCTGTTAAATCCTCCGGAGTGAATTTCAATGTTAGCTTTACCGTTGGCTTTTGTTCTTCCGGCTCGACTTCGGCCTTGACGACTTCTTCGGGTTCGACGTTTCTTTCGGTGGTTTCTTCACGTTCAACTTTGGCCTCAGTGGTTTCTTCCGGCTCGACCCTGGTTTGGGTCGTATCCTGGGATTTGATTTCGGTTGTTGCAGTTTCCCTGGTAGAATCCACACAGCCTGCTGTTAAAAGCAGTACGCAAATTACGGCGCAAGCTGCGAAACTATAAATTTTTGCTTGGCTCATCACTTATTCTCCCAAGCACGAATGTAGTTAGTAGTGAGTGGTCAATTAGTGAGTGGAGAATGACCAATTAACTAATTAACCAGTTAACCAATTAACTTTAATTTTGCGGCAAATTCAAATTCCGATTATACATTTGCTTTTTTCAAAGACAACCGATTTTTCTTTATTTGCTTTCGACCAGCGGTTAAAATCCAGCTTTTGGTTTTTTCGGATTATTTTGCCAACCACTATAGGAGAAACCGGATTATGAAAAGTGATACAGTCAAAAAAGGTTTCGAGCGAGCCCCTCACCGCGGCCTGCTTCGCGCCTGCGGCCTTAAAGACGCCGATATCGATAAGCCTTTCATCGGTATCGCCAACAGCTTCTGCGAGATAGTCCCCGGCCACGTCCACCTCAACAAGGTGGCACAGGTGGTTAAGGATTCTGTTCGCGACGCTGGTGGAGTGCCCTTTGAATTTAATACAATAGCGGTCTGCGATGGCATTGCTATGGGCCATACCGGCATGAAATATTCTCTGGCCTCACGTGAAATCATCGCCGACTCAGTTGAAACTATGGCACGGGCCCACTGTTTTGACGGCCTTGTCTGCATCCCCAACTGCGATAAAATCACCCCCGGAATGCTGATGGCAGCAGTCCGGCTGAACATCCCGACGATTTTCGTCTCTGGCGGACCTATGGCAGCAGGCAAAACAAAGGATGGAAAAAAGGTTGACCTTATAACCATAGGTGAAGGCGTCTCCCAATTCAACGCCAATAAAATCGATGCCCAGACCCTGAAAGAGCTCGAATGCACCGGCTGTCCAACGATTGGAAGCTGTTCAGGAATGTTCACTGCCAACTCGATGAACTGTCTTTGCGAGGCAATAGGGATGGCTCTGCCCGGCAATGGAACAATCCTGGCCGTTGACCCCAAACGCCAGCAGCTTTACAAAGCGGCAGGCAAACAGATTATGACGCTTATCGAAAAAGACATCAAACCGCTGGACATAATCAACGAAAAATCATTGGATAACGCCCTTATCCTGGATATGGCAATGGGTGGCTCGACAAATACCATCTTGCACACATTAGCCATAACAAACGAAGTCGGCATAGCATATGACCTCGAACGGATAAACGAAATCTCAGCCAAATGTCCCAACATCTGCAAAGTCTCGCCGTCGAGTAAATATCACATGGAAGATGTTGATGCCGCCGGTGGTGTGAGCGCAATACTAAAAGAGATCAGCAGGATTCCCGGCCTTATTAATCCCGATTGCATGACTGTAACCGGCAGGACACTTGGCGAGAATATAGCAGATGCCGAGATTAAAAATCCTGAAGTTATCCATCCCTTAGATAATGCGTACTCGAAGACTGGCGGCCTGGTTGTTTTAAGAGGCAACCTTGCTCCGAATGGCTGTGTCGTCAAAACTGCCGGTGTTCCTGAATCCATGATGACTCATTCCGGCCCGGCTGTTATTTTCGAGAGCCAGGAAGACGCCTGCGATGGCATCTTAGCAGGCAAGGTAAAAGAAGGTGATGTGGTGGTGATTCGCTACGAAGGTCCCAAGGGCGGCCCTGGTATGCAGGAAATGCTTTGGCCGACAAGTTATATCGCCGGAGCAGGATTAGTAGAGTCTGTCGCACTTGTTACCGACGGCAGATTCAGCGGTGGAACGCGAGGTGCCTCCATAGGACATATCAGTCCCGAAGCAGCTGTAGGTGGGCCTATTGGCTTATTGAAAGATGGTGACATAATAGAAATCAATATACCCAACAATACGATAAACGTAAAACTATCTGATGAAGAATTGGCCGAACGCAAAAAGGCCTGGAAGCCACCCAAGCCGAGAATAACAAAAGGCTATCTGGCAAAATACGCCTCAATGGCCACCAGCGCCGATACCGGAGCCATCCTGAAATGGTGATATAAAAAATTTGATTTCTGGTCTTCCAGTGTTAATCTGTGAAATCTGTGGTTAAGAAAAATCCGTAGTATATTGATGGTCTGCATTTTGAATGTGTGCAGTAGGGCGGTTGCTATAGCAGGCGGATTTTTGTATAATTCAAGTAACCAAGAGAGAATTCTCGGGGCTACACTATGGAAATAGAACCAGTACTTAAAGAATTCAAACAGCAGATATCCGAGCTTTACGGTCAGCGGCTTAAAAAAGTTGTGCTCTATGGCTCTTATGCAAGAGGTCAGGCCAATGATGAACATTCGGACATCGATCTGGCCGTTGTGCTGGCAGGGGCGGTTGATCCCTGCAAAGAGATTAACCGAATGGCTGATATATTTACAGATTTGAATCTTGAGCATAATGTTCTGATAGCGGTATATCCGGTCTCCGAGAGTAATTTCGATAAAATCGAAAGTCCCTTTCTTATAAATGTCCGTAGGGAAGGTATAACCGTATGAGCCAGATTCAAGCGCTTATTGAAAAAGCCCGCAGATATTTGAGAAGTGCCGAGTTATTGATTCATGACGGTGATAGACTGCGCTGTTTCGCGGTCATATTATGCGATGTTTTATTCGGCAGAGGCGGCGCTGCTTAAAAAGAAAATGACTTTTACTTCGCACAAAGCTGTTATTTCTGCTTTTGGTCAGTATTTTGTGAAAACAGGGATTTTTGATAAACAGATGGGTAGAGACCTGAATATAATTTTTGGTGAGAGACAATTGGGGGACTACGAGTCTAACTTTTCAATATCAGAAGATAATGCCCGCCATGCATTTGAAAGTGCCCGAGGATTTGTTGACCAAGTTGCAGAGTGGCTGAAATCAGATTTGTCGGATGATTGATGGTAATAATAGTATACCCTGGTATGTTGGGGGATTGCATTTTGAATGTGTGCAGTGCGGGCGATGCTGCTCCGGGCCGGGTGAAGGTTATATCTGGGTTACTAAGCCGGAGAATGAGTTCATCGCAGATTTTCTGAAAATATCTGTTGAACAGTTGCGACAAAAATACTTGAAGCGCGTGGGCCTGCGGACAACGCTTATCGAACACCCCGACACCAAAGATTGCATATTACTGAACCACGGATTGCGCGGATTACAGGGAAGCCAGAAAAAATGTATCATTTACCCTGTTCGCCCGAGCCAGTGCAGGACCTGGCCCTTTTGGCCTGACAATTTAATCAATCCGAATGCCTGGAACAAAGCCGCTCAGAAATGTCCCGGCATCAACCACGGCAGACTCTACACCTGCGACGAAATAGAAAAAATCAAAAGGAGCAAAAAATGGTGGCAGAATGCGGAACAAACAACCAGCCAAGTCCTCGAAAAAGTAGCTGAAATCTACGCCTGGCTGGATACCCAAATTCACGATAATAATAAGCTGACCGGCCAATGCAAAGCTTGTGGTAAATGTTGTGATTTCGGTGGGCCTGCCCCTGACTCCGAGCAGGGGTTCGACCACCGTCTATTTGTTACTCCGCCGGAATTGATGTATCTGACTGAAAACCTGGGCGCCGAAAACATCAAGTCAATGCCGACAAATCGATGCCCTTACAACATTGACGGCAAGTGCACGATATATGAATATCGTTTCGCGAGCTGTAGAATCTTTTATTGCAATGCCGATGTGGATTTCCAAAGCAAATTGAGCGAATCAGCCCTGAAGAAGCTTAAATCCATCTGCACAGAATTCCAAATCCCCTATCGTTATACCGACCTTGCGACTGCATTAAACGACCTTGCAAATGATTAATATTTATCAATGGGCAGTGGGATATTGTCCTGCGGGTCCCGCAAATTGATGTATTTTGCTCCGCCTGACAGTGTGCCGTATTCTTTGTAATAGCCGTAAAGCTTCGCCAATTTCTGCTCATCGGTAGATTCCAGATACCGCTGCCATTTGCCCACCTCAGCTCCCCATATAATCTGCGTATTGTCCTTCGCATACATAACAATATGTGGAAGCTTGCTGTTTACCCGGCCGTTGAAATTACTTACATCGACCCTGTCGATTTCATACAGCAACGGCTTGTCAGGTGTAACAAGTTTGTCCATTTGTTCGAGTCGCTTTATTATTTCTATGGGCGCAGCGAGGTCATCGCGCCCCCAAACTTCACCCAAAGGTGGTATTTTTGTTATCAGCGGCAGTCCTGTTATATTTACTATCGGCAGATGCGGCATCGCCAAAAAATCGAGCACCACCTGCTCAGCGTCCACGTAAAATCTGCTCAAACCTGACTTGATTAGTCCCACAGGTCTTCGCCACCGTCCTTCGATGCGGAACCCATCATGTGTTCTCTGCACTGTTACCTCATCCAGCCATACGACCTCTCTGGCGATATTCTGCTGCACCGGGCCGGCGGCATTTTCATCAAGTCTTAAATCTTCGCCGTCACCTCTGGCAGCGACCAGAACCTTTTGCTTAAGCTGGTCGTTCACCCAAGCTGGGACATTCGCCAATTCCAGACGGATTGTCTGCTCCGAAATGGGGGTAGTTTCTTTTACGTATTTTTCTAAGAAGGAAAAGCCGGCCACTATCCCCACCACAATGCAGGCTGCTGCGGACGCAACAACAAAGGCCACTGCCAATATTTTTAGAATTCTTATCAAACTCGGACCGGCTCGGCTGGCTTGTCTTTTCTTCTTTCTTTTTGAGGTGCCGGGCTTAAATGATATTCTTTTCGTCTTGCTCTTTTTTCTTTTCCTTCTCGCTGTCATAATCTCGTTTCACGCCTGGCGCCTCACGAGCGGCGAGTATGCTGCCTTGATGATTTTCGAGCACAAATCGCTCATCGTAAGTCCCGCTTTCGCCGCTGCCTTGGGCAAAAGTGAATGTGTTGTAAAACCCGGAATTGTATTAAGCTCCAGTGCGTAGGCGATTGCCTCATCGCTCAGCATAAAATCAACTCTCGCGAAGTGCCGACAGCCAAGCACATAGAAACAATCCATCGCCGCTTGCTCGATTTGAGCTGTCAGGGCAGGGTCTCTAACCGTATCGAACAGATACTCCGTTTGCTCATCGATGTATTTTGCCTGGTAATCGTAAAAGCCGGTTTGACTTCTAATCTCAACAATTGGAAGCGCCACATCTTCCAGGATGCTTACGGTTATTTCTTTGCCCCGGATGAATTTTTCAATCATACAATCGCCGAACTCACGGAAGGTTTTCTGGGCGACGCCGATAGCTTCCTGCACATCGGCGATAATCCTGACACCAACGCTGCTGCCCTGCTTTACGGGCTTGACAACATACTCGTCTGCAAGGTAATGCAATTGTTTTTCAAGCTGCTTGATATCAATCTGGCCATTAAACTCAATCGCCGCAGGTGTAGCCACACCGGCTTCGGCAAAGAGCTTTTTGCTCGCCATTTTGTCAAACGCCAGTTTGCTTGCTGTTGGCCCGCTTCCTGTATAGACAAGGGACTTATCGTGTAGTATTTGCTGGAGCTGCCCGTCTTCGCCGAATTCGCCGTGCAGGGCGGGGAAGAACACATCTACGCTGCTATCTTCCAGGATGTCAAGGTTGTCCGGTCGAACGTCGGCTGTTACCACATTAAAGCCGGCCTCTTTTAACGCTTCTGAAACACACTCACCGCTTTGAATACTTATTTCGCGCTCGGACCCTATTCCCCCCGTAAGGACAGCTACTTTTAATTTGCTGTTCACTGTTTTTTCAGTTCCTTAATCCCAAACTTCAATTTCAAGTTCCAGCTCGGTGTCGAACTGTTCTTGAACTCTCTGTTTTATGGCCTCTATCAATCTTTTGACGTCACGGCTTGTGCACCCTTTTTCGGCGATTATGAAATTTGCATGCTTTTCACTGACCACAGCCCCGCCGATTTGCAGCCCTTTTAGACCGGCCCTGTCAATCAAAGCACCGGCCGAAATCCCTCTTGGGTTCTTAAAAATGCAGCCGGAATTCTTCGTATTCAACGGCTGATTGTTCTTTTTATAAATCCAGATTTCTTTTACCGTCCGCATGATTTGTTCAGAGTCAGCCGCGTTAAGTTTCAACTGGGCGTTGAGAATGAATTTTGCAGTGATATTTCTTCGGCAGTAGTCGAATACCAGTTCCGGTTTGCTCTTTTCAAAGACATGGCCCTGGCCGTCCATGAGCGTAACGCTTTCTACCGCTGCACCGAAATCTCCGAAGTTGCCCCCCGCATTCATTTTCACAGCTCCTCCGACAGAACCGGGTATCCCTGTCAGGGCCTCGATGCCCGACAGCCCCTTTTCCACACACGTTAAAACCAGCTTGCTCAATTCCGCTCCCGCCCAGGCGGTAACCTCCTCACCCTCAAACTCTATCAGTGAGAACTGTTCTGCTTCGAGCTTTATCACTGCCCCCCGCAGACCCTTGTCACTGATCAGCAGATTGGAGCCGAATCCCATCACGTAAATCCGGATATTGTTTTTGCTGCACCGCCGGACTACTTCTTTGAGCTGATCAACCGTTTTCGGCCTGATAAAATAATCAGCCGATCCCCCAAGCCCGTACCACGTCCTCTTAGCCAACGGATAATCTGTCTCAACTATTTCCTCTAAACCGCTGAATGAATTCATCTGTTACCTTCCAAATATCGCCTGCACCCATACTAACTACAACGTCGCCGGCGGTAACGTTGCTCTCTAAATAATCACAAATAGCCCCGAAATTGTCGATAAATAACGCCTCAGTGCCGTTGGCTCGCATCCTTGCGACAAGTATCTGGGCGTTAACCTCTTTTTTTGCCGAGGCCGAATCCCGGACGAAATAAATCTCCGGCACAATAGTTATATCTGCAAGCTTAAAGCTTTCCGCAAAATCATCAAGCAAAAATCTTGTTCTGCTGTACTGGTGCGGCTGAAAAATACACCAGATTCGTTTCGGCCGATACTTTTGCCGTATCGCCTGCAGCGATGCCCTTATTTCCGTCGGGTGGTGTGCGTAGTCGTCAAGAACTGTGATATCGCCGAACCACCCCTTAAACATCAGCCGACGCTCGATTCCTGTAAAGCCCGGCAGCAGTTCAAGTACCTGCCCGTGCTCCAGCTCTGCGTTAACCGCCATTGCTACCACTGCCAGTGCGTTTAGTATATTATGCCTGCCCGGCAGTGAGATCCGAGTTGCTCCTAACAATGTACCATTATGATAAACGTCAAAGCCATAAAGTCCATCATTTAACACAATGTTCTTAGCGTAGAAATTACAATTTTCATCAAGCCCGAAAGTCTCATAGCGCAGATTGGATGCCGTCTTCCTGATAATCTTTACCACATTTGCATCTTTCCCGTCGGCAATCACCACGCCTTGGGGCTTTACGCCAAGAGCGAATTCACCAAATGCCTCGACTATTTCGTCCTCATTCTTATAGTAATCCAGATGGTCCTGCTCGATATTCAGTATGCAGGCGATTTTCGGTTTTAGATTCAGAAAGCTTCTATCGTATTCGCACGCCTCGGCCACGAAGTATTTACTGTCTGCCACACCTGATGAGCTGCCCAATTGACTGATTCTGGCCCCGATGATAAAGTTCGGCTCGACACCGGCTTGTTTGAGCAAATAGACAAGCCATCCGCTCGTAGTACTTTTGCCGTGTGTGCCGCTTACAGCGATACCCTCATAGCTGTTCATCAGCTCCCCTAAAACCTCAGCGTATTTATAGACTTTGTATCCTCGCTCCCGCGCCAGTATCAATTCCGGATTATCTTCCTTTATCGCCGCCGATATAACGACCGCATTCGTTCCAAGTGCGAGGTTCCTTGCCCGATGGCCGATTTTTATGTCAGCTCCCTTCAGCCGAAGTCCATCTATAACATCACTTAGTGTTTGGTCTGAGCCGGTCACAATCGCCTCGTGTTTCATCAGAAGCTGCGCCAGCCCGCTCATCCCGACACCACCTGCCCCGATGAAGTGAAATCTCATCCCCTCTACGTTTAGTTTTTCGTGTATGGTTGCCGTTCCGTGTTCGTTAGCAACTCTTACACTCCCATTGTCATTCCCGCGCAGGCCTGTCCTCGACTCCGATCGGGGGAGGGAATCCATATTATTGTAATTTTCTTCATTCGGCTGGTTCATAGCATCCTTTCTGTGGTATTCTTTCCTTAATAAAAGTAGAGATAGTCTAACACAGAAATCAGACACAAAAAAGAAAAAAGCCGATAACTGTTTGAGCTGACAGCCCACAATCCAAATAATCAATAATAAATAGTAAATAGCAAATTAAAAAAGGACCTATACCGAATAATTCAGTATAGGCCCCGAACTAATACAACACCTAATATCCTTCGCACTAAACTCGTCCTGAGCAAGGTCGAAGGAGCAGGAATCTAATTAGCCTTGCATCACTTTCCTAAATCAGAAGGTGCTTAGTTGGCTTCATTGACAGAAATAAGATCCAACCAGAATGGAACTTCAGAGCCGGAACACCATATCTCAAGTTTGACAATGTCGATCAAGACTTCTGAGGTATATTGATACTCCGCCCAATCGGTTGTTAGCTCAAAGTCTGTTGCTCCCCAGGCATCAATTGAGTTATCCTCTGCTTTCAACGCCATGGTCAGGGGACGTGGTTCTTCCGCTTTGGCCCAGAAACTGATATTGTAGTCTTTGTCCATATCGACGAATATGGGTAGATATAGCACAATGAAATGCCAGTTTTCAGTTCCTTTTGGCTCAATCCTAAGGCTTCTTGTGCCATCAATGGCCTCTGTATCGACAATCGTGGCGTTACTACCTGCACCCTCTGCCGGATTCCAAGTACACCAATTTACCCAATCCGGGTCGTCAAGGACAGCCTCATCCTCTTCAAAACTGGGATTTTGTAGTAAGTTCTCAACGGGTTCACTTCTAATGGCAAGATAACGAATCTCAGCCTCAGACAAAGCCAGGTCGTAGATACGGACATCGTCGAGAAGACCATTGAAAGCCTCTGTTCTGCCATCGGTATTTCCATCATTTCCGATGTCTGCTACCGGATTAAGACTGTCCAGGCCTGTGTAGGTTCCATTTGCCTTCTCTTCGCCGTTCACATAGACGACATAATTGCCGCCGTCCCATGTTAGAGCTACGTGATACCAGGTTTCGGTAGTCAAGCTCATGATGTCTTTGTGTCTGTTATGTGAATCACCAAGTCCCAGATCGAGGATAGTATCAGAATCATCCATATATAGCTGAATTCTATCGCTCCAGGCAGGTATTGTGGTATGGCCGCAGAAGTATCTGGTAGCTGGTAACTGCGGATCTGGTCCGAGTTTACCCCACATGGCGACAGTTCCCGCCGCGAGAGAAATGTCTGCGGTTGAAATTTCAACATAGTCGGCATCGCTTGCAGTTCCGTCAAAACTCAGCGCGCCGCCAATCATACCATCGTTAGGCATCCAGGACATAGCAGTACCAATTAGGATGCCGTCGTTCCCACCACCGGGACTTGAATCAACTGCGATGGTCCCATCGCCCTCATCAAATGTCCAGTGTGCCACCAGATCTTCGGTGCCGGGATCAAGTATTGGACGAAAACCGGCAAGGTAACGAATCTCGCCAACAGACAAAGCCCGGTCGTAAATAAGGACATCGTCCATCATACCGGTAAGCTCCCTGTCGACATCAGGGTGAGCCCATCCGCCTATTACTCCACCTCCAACAATGAGGTTCGTAAGTGGCGCATCGAGCGCCCTGGAGTCTTCCAGTACGCCGTTAAGATACAGGGCTACCTCTGTCTCCGATACTGTCAATACCATGTGGCTCCACATATCTGGCAAAACGATAGTCGTACCCACCAGGTCACCGCCTGCAAGTCCGTTGATACCCACATTTATATTACCGTAGTTAAGTTTAATGTGGACAGCACCGCTGTTCCAGTCGTTAGTGTTCAAACCGCCAGAAAACTGTAGTGGGATTTGATCCACAGTAGGATAAACCATCATTGAGTAAGTCAACTGACTAAAGGTGGCATCGGCGCCGCCAATCCTCGGAATTGCTACAGCATCCCCCTCACCGTCCAGGACCAAGACGCCGTCTGCAACATGTGCATCACCTAAGAACGTGCCGTCGTTGCCGTTGCCGGAACCATCGGTCGCGTCGGTCTCGAATTTGTAGGCCGCAAGCAGACCTTCGGTGCCGGGGTCAACCGGCGTTCCAGCAAGCTGACGAATCTCATCCGCAGACAACGCCCTGTCGTAGATACGCGCGTCACTCATCAATCCCCGCCAATTCTCGCCCGCAGCATTCTCGTTATCACCACCAAAGAAAAGTGGTTGAGGAAAGTCCAGGGGTTGTGTGAATGTCCCTGAGCTGGCTTCAATGCCATTGCGGTAATAGGTCAGCTGATCTCCGGCTTTCACTACCGCATGGTGGAGCCAGACGTCGGCGGGAATGTCGTCATATTCCAGGTTGTCGTTGCCGTTGCCATTCATGTGCCACTCGAATTTGGTCGGTGTGAACTTAATGAACTGCCGCGGCACAAAGTCGGCACCAGCGTCGTCCTTTCGGTTGCCAAAAATGATATCGTTGGGCGTCGTGTTGCCCGCGTCTTGCTTGGCCCAAAAGGCCCAGGTAAAGTCGATGGTCAGTGTCATTTGAGGAATGTCGCCGGCGCGAACATAAGCACCGTCCGCCTCGCCGTTAAAACTGATGACCATGCCACGCTCCGGGTCGTTGAACCATACCGAGCCGCCATCACCCAGGCCGCCGGCGTCGGCGTTGTGGATGGTCCCGTCATTGCCACGGCCGGACAAATCAACCGCTACGGCCCCTTCGCCATCATCAAGCATCCAGTGCCCCACTGGACCAGCGGGGGCTTTGACAGGTATCATATAGTTGACCGCGTTGAGGAGCATCTGTGCGCCATCTGGATATAGGTCAATGATACCCGCCGTGTGTGAGCTTATGCCACTAGGCTCGCGACTGCCGGTCAGGAACACCAGCCGAGGACCGGCCAGCACGTCTGTTTCGGCCCCGCCCGCATGTGTCAATGTCGCTCCAACCGGCCATTCGCCGATGACCATGCCACCAACAGGACCTGTGTCCGCTGATGCTTCCGCGATCGTGGCCAGGATTGTCCCTTCATCATCGACGGGGTTGTTATTGATCGAGATGCCCCGCGCCAGTGTCCCGTCGGCATGCGTGACAACGCCGGCATACGTATTGTCCATGGTGCCGTCGGTAAGAGCGATCCCATCGAAGATCGGGTGGGTCGGGTCAGCGACGGTCAGCCTGATGTCTCCGGTGGTGTCCGGCATGTCGGTGCCGGTGGTGAAGCCCATGCGGCTGCTCCGCAGCTTGTAACCGCAGGTGATGATCATGGGAGCAGTAACCGTGGCGTTCCACGTCGTGGCCGCGTCGTTCTGGTAATGGCCGCTGGCGGCCGAGCGACCTATGATCACCAGGTCCGCCGCATTGAGCACGCTCACGTCGGGAGTGCCCGTCGTGATGTAGCGGGTCACGTTGTAGCCGTTGGCCTTCAGCAGGTCGGTGTACCCCTTATCGGGAGCCTCGGTGAAGCCGGCACCGGCAGCATCGCCCGAAGGCGCATCATCCGCTCCATGGTAGGAGACCCAGATGATATTCGCCCCTACCGGCGGCCCAGTCAGACCCAGCGCATAGTCAACCGCCGCTCCTAACATTGCATAAGCGTTCTCATTAAGCACAGGGTCGCAATACAAGTGAAAGCCGAAACCAATACGAATATCCGCTGCAAGTTGAGGACTGCCGTCTGCCGGAGCTACAGGCAGAGCCGCTCCCTTTTCGTAAACAAAAATAACATCGTAGGTCTGCCCGTCAGAAAGTGTGGCTGTGGCAATGACGGTGGCCTCTGGCCCTACGATGCCCTTGCCAAGACTGCACACGCCGAGAGCACTGGTAATGTCAGTGAGAACGGCCACGGTCCCGCTGAGACCTGCGGCCAGATAGTGTCCAGGGTCAACGATCTCTAGGTCTGTAGTGACCACAGGGTCGTCTCCGCCACCACCTTCTGTCAAACCCATTTCATCCCAGGCGTACGGCTCGCCAACGATCATCGGAACTTCCAGTTCTGTGATTTCGTTTTTGATGTTGCCTGAACCGCACGATTCGGAAATAAAGACCAAATCCGCGGCAGCAGCGGCGGCCTCAGTAGTTGCTTCATCTTCATCGTCATCGATATACGTTACCGTGTGCCCAAGGCCTTCCATGAAGGCTTTAAGGGCATCGTCCCCTACCATATGATCTGCTGACATCGAGGAGACAAATAGAATATTTGCCCCCCTGGTTGCAGCAGCCGAAAGACTAAGTGCTACGACCAGACAGAGTAAGGGCATTAGAAATTTTTTTTCAAACATAATTCTTTCCTCCAAATAAAGTTTCCTGTTCCCAAACTAAGAATTTTCAAAGAAAAACAACGCTACAGAAACCGGCAGAAACCACTTTGGGACATAATAATACTCCTTTAAAAATGTTACTGTAATAACTCGCTGTGCTTTGGCCACACACCAAAGCACTCGATGTTTCCAATAAATAAACATCGAAGGTCAAAATTACAAATCGTAAATTGTCTATATCTGCCCAGGATAAGTTTTACGATTTGGCTATGATTTGCCAACACCTCCTTCCTTGTAAAAGCCCGAAATGGGCCATTAAGTGAAATGTAAAAAAATAACTTTGAAGGACAACGCTTCTACCAAAACTCTATGTCTTTCATAATAACTCCTCCTCTATCGAAAAACTTCAAGAATTTTGCCCGCTCGATGACCTCAAATCCCCAGATGCCCGACTGCGCAGGCACAAGTTTCACTAATATTATCTATACCAAATTATCTACCTTCCCGTCAAGGGAAATCTCTCGAATTTGCATCCCTTTTTTTAATACCTTCAAATAGAACGGGCAATTCGTTCTTCGCTTAATAGTAAGCACTTCGCAGAGCAGTACAATCTCCCCTGTCTGGGCGCCGCGGCGACTGCAAAATAATCAATTAAAAGGGGCCTATACCGAATTGGTATAGGCCCCTAAATGGCCTAAAAACAACAATTAGGTCTCTTTGCCCTTGCGGCTACACTCTTTGGCTTCGGCTACATCACTACATTAAGCCTACTTCTGGGCCCAAAGAGCATAACTCTTCAGAGCAATCATCCCGTCCTGATTCAGGTTTTCCTCAATCGAGAACGGCGATGTTACTAATTGTTCGCAAGGTAACGAGCCTCATCCTCAGACAAAGCCTTGTTGTAGACACGAATGTCATCCATTACGCCGTTGAAATTGTACTGGCCGGTCGAGAAGGGCTCACAACCAATCATAAGAGCTCCTGGTGAAGCGCCAAGCGCCTCAGTTGTCAGCAATTCTCTGTCCAGCTTTCCATCAACGTATGTCCTTATGTAGCCGTCCGCGAGAGAATAGACACCGACAACGTGATACCAGACACCTACATCGAGCAATGTTCCGCCTGCAACGCTTCTGTTGAGAACGGCTGAGTTACCGGAAGTGCGAATTTCAAATTCGATCTTGTCGTTGTATACGCTCATCTTGTAGCCGCCGTTGGCACCGTCCTGGTTGCCTCCAACCTTATGGTCAGCACCCAGAACAGCGACTTTGATCCACGCCGAGATGGAAACTGCGTCTGTAAGAGCCAAAATCGGGTTGTTCCCACAGTCCAAAAAGTCGCCTGCACCGTCAAATTCCATCGCCGTTCCAACCACACCATCGACAAAGATTGGGTCGCCATTAACAGTACCATCGTTACCGTTGCCGGAAGCATCGAGCGTATCGATATCCAATGGGTAGTACGCAATCAGATTATCGGTGCCGGGATCAACCATCGGCCTAAAACCGGCGAGGTAACGAACCTCACCCGCAGACAAAGACCTGTTGTAGATCGAGACCTCATCAATCAGACCTGTCCATTCGCGATCTGTATTTTGAGAATTGTTGCCGATAAAGAGAGGATAGGTGCTGACATTGATCAGTCCGGTTGACTCTTCAGTTGCGTCCACCTCACCATCTACATACAAGTAGTTCATCGTGCCATCGTACACCCATGCGACGTGGTGCCACTTGTCATCGTCCACGGGAGTTACGCCGTAAGTCCAGTCCCCAGTCGTGCCGCTCACAGCGGCCTCCATGAAGTTGTTCGTGCCTGCCCTCGACGACCGCCAGGAGTCGTCACCCCTGGAAAGGACAGTGTTCCAGCCCTTGTCAAATGCGACAACCTTTATCCAGTATGTGATAGCGATCTGCTCGGTGATATCGAACTGCGGAGGAGCCCCACAATCCACGTAGTCACCGTCGCCATCGAGGTCCAGCGCCATGCCGTAGCCGGCCGGCCCTTCTGCAAAGGTTGGGTCGCCAACCAAGGTACCATGGAGCTCATTGCCGGAACTCTCATCCGCGTTGTTCTCAAATGCGTAGTGAGCCACCAGACCTTCGGTACCGGGATCAACCGGCGTGGCCCGTTTACCAGCAAGGTACATAACCTCAGCCTCAGACAAAGCCCTGTCGTAGATAAGAACATCATCCAGGGCACCAATCATTCTGCGCGCGATCCAATTATCATTGCCATCACCACCGAGATAGATGTTACTGTTCCACAAGCAGGGGCCATGAGTAATCTCATTGACGGAACCTGCCTTACCATTGACATAGAACGTTGCCTTATCGGGCTCGATCGTCACGGCGGCAAAGGTCCAATCATCTTCTGCTATCATGTCGCCTCCACGGAAGCTCCACGAGTCTGAAGTATCATTCCAGTGATAGGCCAACTGATAACCGAGTACGTTGAAACCGGTTGCAAGACCAGGTGTGCGGGTCATAATGATCGAGGACCAGTCAGGCTGCGGACCGTACGGCAAGATCCATCCCGCCATTGTGGCTTCCGTAAGCTCGACATCCAGAGGGGGCACTTCAATCAAAGTGGGCCCGATCAGCTCCACGGCGCTGCCGCGGTTACCCTCAACCCAGGCCGGGTCACCAAATACGAAGGTCCCATCGCGGCCGTTGCCGGAAGCATCACTCACAACGGCACCTTCCCCTTCGTCACACGGCCACCGAGCTAAAAGACCCTCGGTGCCGGGGTCAACCGGCTCAGGTATAGGCATCATAACGGCCTGAATCTGCTCTTCGGTCAGGGCCCCGTCGTAGATACGCACATCGTCAAGGAGACCATGAAAGAAACGGCCCGTCTGCTGCGAATTGTTGCCGATCCAGAAATCGTAATTACTAATGTTAATCTGTCCCGTCCCTGGGCTGGTCACATCCAACACGCCGTCAATGTAAATTCTCCCCTCGGCCCCATCGTATGTTGCAGCCATGTGGTGCCACTGACCGCCCGTTACGATAACGGTCCCATTAAACCAGCCGTTGCCACCGCCGACTGAAGTGCCCGAAATGCCCATGTGGGTGGCATCGCCGGTGCCGCCTCCGCGGCTGGTTCTATACGAATCATCCCCCTTGGCCATGAATGCCTCCCATGTGTTCTGGAACGCCTCGACCTTAAACCAGAACGCCATGGTAATCGCATCCTGGAGCTGGAGCGACGGACCATTTCCACAGTTAACGTAGTCGTCACCGTTGAACTCCAGCGCGCCACCTATCTTGCCTTCCACCCACTGTGGGTCGCCGTTAAGGATGCCGTCGTTCCCGTTACCGCTTGAATCAACCGCTACGGTCCCTTCGCCGTCGTCAAACTTCCAGTGTGCTACCAATGCCGGGGGTTCGGGCTCGATGACCGCGATGCGCTCGCCGAGCATATAACTGATAGCGTTGCGTAACAATATCTCACCTTCGGCGGTTAAGTTAAATGCTCCCCAGGGAGTAAGAGGCTCGTCGGTTTCTTGTGTGCCGGCGGCAAACATCATACGTTTACCGGCTGGAACCTGACCGGCTCCGGCGTAGAATTCGACTCCGGCGTCCCATTCGACAATCCAGGGCAACCCATCGACCGTTTGGGCGATGAGTGTACCGTTGCCCATATCAGCGGCATCAATGAATGAAGTGTTGCCCGAACCTATGGCTGGGTCCAGGACCTGCACCTGATTGCTCGCATTGAGCGGCACGTTGGTAAATATAGGATGGCCTGGATCTACGGCTTCCAGCATGGGAGCACCGCCATCTCCGAGCGTAGAACCGGAATCGAACCACAACCAACGGGTGTTCCTGACCACGTACGCATTCATTAGTATCAGCGGAGAGGTGAGGGAGTTCCACTTGGTCGGCTCATCCTCATCGGCATAATTACCGCTGCTGGTAGAGCGGCTTACAATTATCAGGTCAGCCCTATTAAGCTCGGCTGGCGTAGTGCGACCGAAGGCGATCCAGTAGTCTGGCTGGAGATCAACGACGTGTCCTTCAGCCACAAGCCAGTCAATTAACTGCTGGTCATCCTGGATACCATCGGCATCGTAGTCTTGGGTTTCCGTCACCAAGGTGATATTAGCAGCTTGGGCCGACGGCATCAGGCAAAGGGCCAGCAACAATACAGAAATTAGATAGATCAATTTCTTACACATAATAATTCTCCTTTAAAAATTTATAGTAATAACTCACTGTGCTTTGGCCACACACCAAAACACTCGTTGTCCTCAACAAGCATCGAATACAGAAAACAGAATACGGAATGTAGGATATAAGATAATTTTCGATTCTGACTTCTGAATTCATGTTATGTGCCTGTCTCGAACACCTGCGCCTGCGTTAGCCCCTTTGCTGTCTGCGAGACCTGTGCTTGCGATACTCCCGTTCTTGCTTTCGCACCTGTGCCTGCGTTAGGCCCTTTGCTGTCTGCGACAGCAGACACGGGGGTGCAGGCAAGAAAGCACGTGGGTGCGGGCAGCATACAAGGGAGTGCAGGCAACTACACACAAAACGACCGATAATAATTTACGGACTCACTACATTCTTACTTATATCGCCCACGATAAGTTTTTTTGATTTGACACTACCTCCTTCCTTCAAAACCCAATATTAGCTGTCAAAAGCCTAATATTAGCAGTTAATTTGAAATGTGAAAATCTCAACGGCCGACCTCAGGGTCTCCGTTATTACTTTGTACCTTATATATTAATCCTCCCACCAAGATAATTCAACTAAAAAATACAGAAATCTTTCCACCGGGAGAAAAAAACCACAGATTAGCTCAATTTTGTTTATAACATAATAGCCATCCTCCCGTCAAGCATAATCTTGAGATAAAATGTGATTTCCCTGGACATCCCAAAGCAATACGAATATGTCATTGACCTGTTTCGGTTTTAATGTTACTGTATCGCCGGTGTAATTAAGGAATCTAAATCATGGAATTATCCGGTTTAATGAAGTTAAGAATCGCTGCTGCGATTGTGACGGGTGTTGTTTTGATAGGTATTTTAGCCTGGCCGTTAGCAGCATCCTCCGAGCCCCTCAGTGCTGTGCGTGCTGGTGATATAAGTCTCGGCGGCGCAATAATTTTGGTGATTTTGGCATTTTTGGCAGGCTTCATTGCCTATTTTGTTTGCTGGCCCTACGGCCGAGAAATCGGCATTTTGGCCGTGCCATCCGGCTTGGCAATCTGGGCTGTACGCTCCGGCAGTATGGCTGCTTTGTTACAGCTAAACCCTGCCGCTGAACAGCGCCAGGCGCTCCTTGCCACGTTTAAGTGGGATTCCATTTTCTGGCTGGTTATTGTCTCCGCCGGTTTCGCCGGTGTGCTTTTAGGGCAGAAAATACTGTCAAGCCCCAGGCCGGCTGAGAAACAGAAACAATCTAACTCTAAGCCGGTTCAGTACTTAAACGCAATAATCGCTTTGGTTGGCTCGGCTTTAATAGCTTATTTTTGCATCAAAATATTTGCTCAGGATGTTAAAGTATTCGATAACAGTTTAGGCTCGCTAATGGCCCAGCCTTCTGTTGGACAGATAGTTTTTGCCGTATTTGTCTCATTCGGACTCGCCGCTTTCGTAGTAAAAAAATTTCTCGATGTCAGCTATATCTGGCCGGCAATTGCCTGTACTTTGGTAACTGCCTTTTCTGCAAGTGCTTATGCCAATCAAGAGGTGTTGCAATATCTTGTTCAGCGATGGCCCGCAACCTTTTTCCCTAACACCGTTGTTTTCGTACTGCCACTGCAGATGGTTGCTTTTGGAACATTAGGCTCGATTGCCGGCTATTGGATGGGGGTCCGCTATGGCTATTGGCGAAAACACGAAAGCAAATAGCAAAATCTACAGTATTTGGCAAATTCAACACATCTTTTTTTGAGTCTTCCATTTTATATAACTCTATATAATTTAAGCAGTTATACATATAGCGTCTTATAATAAATCTTCATTGCCCAAAAAAAACAAAAATGGTTATTTTCGGGCTTGAAATTAGCCGAAATATAGTTGTGTTAAGATTTGTCGGCCGGATGTAGTTTTTTAGACTCGGTAGTTCTGATAATAATGGCGTATATCTGAAAGTTTTTGATGAGTATCTGGACGAACACTTGACCAGAAATTTCGTAACATATATGATAGTAAAACCAGCCGACAAAAGGAGTTAGAAATGTTGGTTCTAAGCAGACAAAGAGATGAGTCGATTATGATCGGCGATGATGTTGAGATTATCATAGTTGATGTCCGGGGGGATAAGGTCCGCTTGGGTATAACTGCCCCGAAAGAGATACCAGTTCATCGAAGAGAAATATACGACGCAATTCAGCGTGAGAAAAGCCAGAAAAAGGAAGCTCAAGAGCAGCAGGAGAAAGAATCCCAGACGACACAGCCTTCCAAGGAGTCCTAAAAGCAGCGAATCGATAAATAATCAAAACAGCCCCCAAACTTTTTCAACAGGCTTACTGTCTATACTTTTCTCTACTTTCATTAAACAGCAGCATCCACCACATTCTCAACACTGTAATGGTATTTTTATGCCTGTTCAGGTTCTTTGGCGAGCGGCAGACTCAGGATTGATGGCCGGGCGATTTGGGTTTATAATCAACGAAACAAGAAAATTCCTTAAAAATACGGAGTTGTATTATGTCTAAGAATACTATATGCCCATCGAATTTTGTATTGGCTATGTGTTTGCTCTTATCAATATCCTCCTTGACAGCGGGACCTTCGAGACAAGCTTATCTCAGCGCTGAGGAACTACTGGACCTATATGAGAGCATGTATTCTAAAATTCATAATTGGCATGTTCTTTATACTAACATGTTAGAAGAAACCAAAGGCGATTCACCGAGACTCAAACGCCGTACACGCTTCGATACGACCGAGACTATCGAAGAAGAAGGATGTGAGAAATATTATAGCCGCTGGTCCACTGCACCCAAAGGCTTTGAAGATCCTGATAGAACTCCAAGTGAAAGGGCATTTAACGGTTCTGCTACCTCACAGTATTATCCTGGAACTGAATTCGGGAGCATTAATCCCGGAACGAACGTGCTACCCGGAGAACAAATGTGTATGCTTTGGTCCTATATGCTACTCAACAGACCTCAACCGTACGAAAAGCCGGACGAGCCGTTGATACGATTTTGTTTTTCAGATAAATCTCGCGTGCGCCCACAACTTGAGCAAGTTGGCAGCGAATGGTGCCATGTTGTTGATTCAATATCTCCTGGTAGATCAAAGCCTTACGCAACTGTCTGGTTAGCAGCCGACAAGTGTGGACTGCCAATGAAATTTGAGAGGTATACGCAGAGGTATACCAGGAGGATCACCATTACAAAAGTCGATTTTGTCGAAACCGATACGGGCAAAATATGGTTCCCTGAGCAAGCCAGTAAAGAGATCATTGACAAAGACGGGTATGGACTTTACAGGTTTCACGTCCAATCCTTAAGAGTAAACATTGAAACAACACCAGATATGTTTAAGGTATCTTTTCCTCCAGGAACCGATGTAATCGACCACGTAGCTGGTATATATTATACTACGGGTCCTTTTGATGAAAAAAAACGTTTAGGCGTTCT
>JBGVTO010000121.1:0-34779 GCA_041862635.1 Phycisphaerae bacterium
AGTAATTTAACAATAGCTACGAGCTTGACGGGTGGTGGGACGCTAACGCTGATCGCAACTGGAGGCGATATAAGTGGTGCCGGCAAGATACAATCTATTAATACGGGTCCTGGCAATTTGACACTAAGACAAGGTAATGCGTTGGATTTGGCTACTCTTACATTCGGTAATCAACTGAACACGGATCTTACGCTTCAGAGTTACACTGGCTCGATAACAGCAGTTGATACCGCCAACTTCGGAAAGGATGATAATGCAGCTGATCAGTGGAATTCAATAACGGCAACGGCAGAGAATAACATCGTACTTCAAGGTTCCGACCTTGTTGAAGATATAAAGATTGGTGGCGATTTAACCTCATATTCTGGTGGAGTATCTATAATATCGGATAATGGCACAGTCCGTACAGCAGGTGTCACCATCCTTGATAATGTTGCCATAACTGGATTCTCAGATGGAACGGCGGGTGTTGACCTTTTTAAGCCTGCTGATCCCCTTGATCCAACTTCAAAGCCCGGCAAAGCAGCAATTGTGATTTTGAGTAAGAAACAGGACTTGAATTTAGGCTCAAGTGCTACTTTGACAGCTAACGGGTCGTATGATGATAGCCTATTTGATGACCGTGCGAGCATTAGCTTCTTACCCCCTCCACCAGAGAGCGCTGAAGCAGGTGAGCCGATTGATGTTGCAATTTATTTAGGTAGTTTCAATCACGATATATCGTCACCTGGTGGAGGTAATGTAACTGTTGATTCTACTGTTTCAATTCTTCCAACTCCTGCTAATGGCACAATGGTTATTGATGCGCATAATACAGTTCAGCCTTTTGGAAGTAATTTTACAGGTTCCGCTCCTTGGAGCGACATAACAAATAGTTTAGAGGTAGTTTCGCGGAAAACATACACTTTGGACGAGGCTGCAAAAGAAAATAGACTACCTCATGCCAAGGAGGCTCTCTCAGATACGGCTCCATCCTGGTTTAGAGGCAGAACATACATATTGCGTGGCAAAGACACAGTATTAGCAGAAGTTCTCGGTAAGGTAGAGCCTGTTCCGCTTGTGCTGCCTAAGCCTTTGGAACCGGAGGATCAGGGCCAGGTACAGATCGAGAGAAGAGATGCGGAATTACTGGGACTGCCAGATAAGCCAGAACTGGCCAGGGCTTATCCGCCTTCGCTTAATACCGACCTGAATCTGGACAAGGCAGCCCAAATACTTTACGCATTGGTGCCAATCCTCAGGGACAACAGTAGGATTGCTATCCTCGACAGAATAGTTGTCGAAATCTGGCAAGATGTGGACCAGCCGATCGCCCCGGAACAAGAGGCTATGATTGCTCAAAGAATGTCAGGAACCCCAGCCGAAGAATGGGTTGCTGCTCTGACGGAGTATGTAGACGTAATGAGCACTATGGTCGGCCGCTCCAAGACAGCATCTGTTCTGTGGGTTATGCAAACTTATGTAATACCGCAAGCAGAAGAGGGCTTAATTCAGGACCAGACAGTGGCCTTCCTTGAAGCACAAATTGATTGAAGAATTCGGTGATTGAGAAACGTTTTTTGCGACCATATAAGTTTTAGATTCGTTTTGATACGCAGCCTGTGAGTTGGTTTACCGAGCCGGCACAATGACGCGGAATCCGACGTCGCAGGCTGTTTCGTTGAATTCTACGATATAATTGGATGGGTCGGTCAGCAGTACGTATTCCGGCGGAGCCAGGCAGGAACCACCACAGATTACGGACTGGGTGCCATCTTGGCACCATTCCCACACGTTTCCAACCATATCGTAAAGATCCCAGTTATTGGTTTTTTCAGCGTGGTCGATCGGCCAAGCCGAGCCATAAGCTTCTACTTCGTGGCTGGTCTGGGTTGAGTCAAGGCGAGTTTTCTGCGAGACGAAATCCTCCGGCTTAGCTCCCACTGGGGCAGGGACCTTTTCAGCAACGAGACTTTCTATTTTGCCCTTATTTATTAGTTGATTGTTATAAGCATCTGCCACAGCCCTCCAATGACTCCCTCTTACATGCGCGTAGTTTGCAATCTCTGACAGATTGTTTCCCCAAGGATGTATGTTATCTGTGCCTGCCCTGCATGCATATTCGTGCTGTGAAGCGGTGGGTAATTGTCCGCCAAGCCAATTGGCGTAAGATTGTGCTCCAGCATGGGTCACCCAAGTTACAGGAATATCGTCGTTTCCTTGAATTACACTAAAACTTTTACCATCCCATATTATCTTACAAGCACGAACCGGATCTTCATATTTACGTGAGCGCATCAGTACATTGTTATTTTGGTCCACAAAAAGAGTAGACAACCCTGCAGTCCTTGTCCTTGCAGCAGGTGTTTTTTCCAGGAACAGCCGATATTGGGCGTTAGTTGCTTCAAATATAGCCATATAAAATGGCTCAGGATTGCTGGAGCTGGCGGGGATGAATCTAAGTATCACGCTTGGGTCTTCCTTTGAGCGGATAAATTTTGGCCAACCCACATTGCGGGTATCACTGACATCAATCGTATGGAAGAAATCCAGCCATTCTTTCTGGTTGTCTTTGATTCCCTGTCTTATATCTTCCCAACCGGCGGCGAGCGTGACCGGCTCTTTGTTGTTAACATTGACGGGCTCAAACAAATTCGGGTTCAAGGAATCTGTATTGAAAATAATTCGTTCGTCTTTGAGATCCACGCGTTTGCAGTAATCGGGTTTAAGCTTACCCTCAATTTCCACGAGCTTCAGCCAGTGGTCCTTACTCTTACCAATTTCCACCCTATTCCTGTCGATAGCATGCAATTTCAGCATGTTTTCGATTGTCAGTCTGGCATTGTCAAAGTCACTCTTGAGGTCCCGGATATTTCTCAAAGATTCCTCAGCCTGCTTACGAGCAAACTCTTTGCCGATAAGTCCATCAATCTTGGTAATTTTCTCAGCCCAGGTATAGCTATTGCGAGGATCATTCTCCAACTTGCTATAGTCTTTGACTTCTTCCATCCACTTTTGAAAATCTCCTTTTGTTAAAGAAGCTTTTTGGTAGATTGAGCTTTCATTACTAAAAAGGTCTGTGCGGAATTTCGTCGGCCAGTTTGGGTCGGTGACAAATTCTGCAAGAACTTTGGCAAAGTTTTCAAAATCCACGACTTCACTCAAATCGGCATCGGCATCATACGGTTCTAATGTTTCAAATTTAGTAAGAACAGGATCCGCAGAACTCTTACTTTTAACGACAGTCTTATATCGCCTAATGTTCGCTCCTCTAAATATTTTTTCGCGTTTAAGGCTGTCGTCGTCAACTTCGTTTCTGAGCTCAATTGCTCGGTTTTCACCTTTGATTGTTAGCAATTTCGCCCTCAATATCTTTTGGATTTCTTTTTCCCTATTCCACTCTTGGTCTGTATCTGGCCATGGTAGGGCTGCAAGCTCGCCAAGCTTTAGCCAAGCAGCATACACTGCTTCGGTGTACGATTCATCTTCAAGAGCCATACCTGCAAGTTTCTGTCTATCATTGGATACTTCGATCTCTTCAAGTCTTGCAAGCCTCTCAGTCAGGATTGCAAGCACCTCGCTAATTTTCGCTTCTCTAACAGTGACGGTGTTTCGCCATTTCTCCCACAATGACCGAATGTTTTCATCAATTTCCGGCAGCTCGTCACTAAGGAGATAGCAACCGTCGAGACCGTCCTCTATCTTATTAAACGCTTCCAGGATTCCACTGAAATCATTCCGCCGCTTTTCAAATTCAGAGAATTTGTTTTGGCGAAACTCCTCAAGCAATGGGTCATTTATTTCTGGAACCTCATTATGCAATGGCACTTTTTCTAAAATACTTTCTATCGTTTTCTTTCTTTCTTCATCATAAACTTCTTTGAGTTGTCTGTTCCAACCTTTTTCTTCCAGTTTAGCATCAATTTGCAAAGGCAATCCTCTCAGTAATTCTCCATCTAATTTGACAAGGTTTTCTTTTGTATCTTTCACCCTTTTCCGGAGAGTTTGGTATAAAATCTTGTTTTTATCAAGTTCGTCTGCTGTAAGTCCCTTGATCACTTTGTCTCGCAGCTCAATCCACTTCTCATTTAATGCTTCAGACGAAGCGATCCGTGAGTCTTCACTTATCCTCCGGACCCATTCTTCGGGTGTTTCTATTAAAGAGATTGCTATTTCGTTGATTTTCATAATGACAGGCTGGAGGTCATTAATCTTATTTTCAATCTGATCTTGTTCTTTTTTTATACCTCTGAATTTTCGCATTGTTTCAATATCCGGCTGCACTTGTTCCAGATTCTTTGCACATTCGTCAGCAGGTTGGGGATTGTAGCCTTTTGCTTCTTCAATATTATTACCGGTCCGTTTCACTAAGTCAAAGAGCTCATCACGCGGATCAGGAACCAGGTAATAATAGTCCTTAATTATATCAAGCCTTTCAGTGAAAGTTTTGTCCGTTAAGGTTTCTGTAGAGTCATTTCCATGGTCATTTAGAAAAGCCTCTTTATCAGCCTTTTGCCAAATATTTTCAATAGATTTGGAAAGATTATCAACCGAGCGGCTTATTTGTTCAAGCTCGCGATCAAGGATATCCATATCGGCGGAAGCAAGTTTTGATTGGATATAATCGGGATATTTTGCAAGAATTGGGTCACCAGTATTTTCAACAGCTTTCTGGTTTTCTTCAAGTTTTTGCCAATTATCTTCAATAAATTTGGCAAGTTTATCAGCTAAGCTGCTTATCTGTCCAAGTTCGCTGCCGAGGATATCAATATCGGCAGAAGCAAGTTTTGATTGGATGTAGTCGGGAAATTTGGCAAGAGCCGGGTTACCGGTGGTTTTGATAATGTTCTGGTTTTCTTCGAGTTTTTTCCAATTATCTCCAATCGATTTGGCAAGAGCACTGCTCAATTGCTCTATTTTCCACAGTTCATCATGTAGTTTTTTGCAGACGTCGTTAATGTTCGCTTCGCCGGCCTCACCGAGACCCAAAGCTGGTTCTTGGTTAATGTAATCACGAAATCGAGAAAGAATCAGGTTGCCTGAATTCGCAATGGTTGTTTCATTGTTTTCGATCTTCGTCCAGAGAGATTTAATATCATCCAAACTGGGCTGAAGCTCGAGGATTTTATCCACATTTTCGGCAACAATGTTTGGGTCGGGTTTTACATCATCGACCAAATTTTGGAGATATGTGGCAGACCTTTGCCAGCCGCGTTTTGTGAAACTATCTGCAGCATCATGTATCTCTACCAGCAAAGGCCATTTCTGATACTCTTTTCTGTCCGCCGGCGAGTTGGGGTCGTTATAGAATCTGAACGAGTTTGGATCGGCTTTTGGATCAAAGAAGTATTTGATAATTTCAATTGCTATAAGTGCGGCGTCGGTTCTGGGCTTACCAATTCCTAATTCTTTAAGCTTTGCTACTGTCTCTATGTTGTTCACATCCCTTATCAACAAATTGTTTTTATCTATTACGAAATAGGGATATGATGCTTCTTTTTTGATTTTATCCACTATGATCCCCAGGTGTGGATTGTTCTTCCATTGCTTTTCTCGTTGATTGCTTGTAGACCCTCCTAAGTCATTTCTCAGATTTTCGATCCAGCTCTCATATTCTGTTAATAACTGATTCCATTCTATTATCCTCGGAGGCTCAGGAGGAAATATGATGTCTGGTTTTATGATCAGGACAGCGGCACCGGCAATAACTACAAGGCCTGCAGCAATAAGCAAGCGACGAGATGAAATGACCGGTTTTATTTTTTTTAATCGAGCCAGCTCTTCAATGAGCGTCTCAACAGTCATCGAACCTGGCTTAATGTGGGCATTCAACAACCGATTGCACAGGTTTCTCCAATCCTTTGCCAGTTTACCCAGTTTGGCCCACTCCTTTGTGTCAGGCACCTGCCAGCCGTCCACGGTAGGCGATGGTCGGTGAATTATGAGCTGATAAATGAATTCCGCTATGTCCCGCAGATCGCTATCCCAGTGTACTGCCGTATCGATGTGTTCATCCGGCAACGGATCAGACAATGCTATTGTCGTCTGCGAAATATCTCCCTCGCCGGCAATGAGAATATTAGTAGCTTTGAGATTCCCGTGTGGTCGACCACATGCTTGTTTTAATTCAACCAAGCCCTTGGCGACCGACTCGACAATCTCACAAAGGGCCTGTGAGGTAAGCGCGACACGAACATCAATGAGCTGTTGAAGCGAATGGTCGTATTTATCTGTGACGTAAAATGCTCCATCAGGGATTGAGCCGCACTCATAAATGGGTGCCCAATATTGAGCACCACCGGCGGCAGTTTTTTGCTGGACGTGGGCACTGCTGAGAAACAGTTCAGATTCGGTTTTTACTTGCTCTGCTTCCAGCAGAAAAGTGGATGGCTGAAAAACCTTGATGGCAAATTTTTCTGCAGGATCGTCTGCAGCCCGCCCACTATAAAGTACAGTAAATCCACTGTGGTGAAGCTCACGAACGGTCTCATAGCGGCCAAAGTTTGTCATTCAACCCTTACCTTTCTAAACCGAAATGGGACCAAATTCTAACCACCTTTTTATTTCGGAATGGTCAAAGGAACAATATTGCCGCCCTCAATCCTGATATTGATTGTTTTTGGAACAAATCCCCATTCCTCTGAACCTACAGCAGGCAACATCAGACGCCTTGCATCGGCGTTACCAGGAAGATCAGAAAATATGCCTCGCAGGTCTGCCAAAACAAACAAGTACTCAGCTTTCCTGCTTTTCCACACACCCTGAATGGGATCTTTTTTGGCGAGTGCTATTTCACAGGGCCCTTGTCCGAATTTGATCACATGTGTATAGGCTTTAGCACTTTTTCTCAGTTCATTTTCGGGTGGTGTCCAGTATTCGGTCATTGACATCGTTTCCCAAGTATCCTTCTCGTACCTGTTGACTCCCACTAAATGAACCTCTACGGATTTTTTACAAATGTCATCGGCTGCTATTACGTTAACAACTTGCTGAGAGCATCCCCCCGCCAGCAGGCCAACCAAAAGCAATCCACACACTTGACCTTTCAATAATCCTGTTTTCATAGTAAACTCCTTATCATTTCTTATAACTATTTGTCCAACATTTCCTTAGTTCGACAGCACTACTTAGGTTATGTATCTCCCGCTGTGAATGCTTATCTATGTGAGGTACCTTTGGATCACACCGGAGATTTCCTGATTAGATTTCCAGTCTGCGACGATAAGGCTGCGAGTTCTTAATATCAGGTTGTCCAAATCAGTGATCGTTCGTTCAAAAACCTTGTGAAGACCTCCCTGTTGAGCATCGCCGTAATCCTTACACTCGGTGTCGGGACCTAATCCAGGGAACATCCGCAAGATTATGGCCAGTGTTGTCCACCACAGTTCAGAAGGGATGAGACTAAAAGCCTCGTCAGATGTTATCTTATCGAAGGTTAAATGGTGGGGCCCCAACGACTCAAGCCACCGGCTATCCTTGTTGAATCTATCACTTATACGCATCTCCAAGCTTGTCGATTCATCATAATCGGCTTCAATTTGGCGAGGCAGACTTAATGTTTCATCAAGGACCACAGGCAGACTGTTGGTATTATCAACAAGAAGAATTCTTACAGCTATAACAGCTAAGGAGTACAGGTCACAGGGGCTGCTTAAAAGTGGTATAACCTCAAACGGCACCTCAGGTATTGGTACTCCTTCAGCGGCGCGCAAATCCGAGACCTTGGTATCATCCATATTCTGAGCTACTGTTCGAAATCGCCATTCGCCAGGCGCCATTGCCGAATCTGATTCGAGATGAGCGTAAAGATTGACCTCGCCACAAGCAAGATTAAGTCGAAACCAGACAAGATCGTTTCTCGCCATATCGATGCGTTCCTGGGTTGTAAACGTACCCTCAATAGATGTTGTATCACTGGTGTCGGGTAAGACCCGGCGTATGCGAACAGATGCCCGCCCTTTTGTCGGTAGAGAGGTAACAAGCGGACGGTAGATCGATGTTCGGCCTTCAACTGCGGGCAAATAGTATTGTAGGTCGCTCCTTTCTATCGCCAACGGAATCGCATCACCCGGGTCGCTGAGCATGGCCCTGGCTGTCCATAAAAAAGGTAATCCACGTCCCGGTTCTCCAAGCTTAACTTGCCAGCTGTCCGGACTAATATTTAGAAGCGGCCGTTGAAGATGACAGACCATAGAATGCACCGAAGATACAATATCGGCAAGCAATCGAAGCTTCAAGTGAAATGTTTCAACCAGCCGGCCGCATTGACCGTGGGCTTCCAGGAACAGTCGACCATCGGCTGTCAAAACGGCTTCGTCCTTCCTCAATGCGTTGAGCTGCTCACCGAGGTCGAGTACGGACCTTCCATGTTTTAGTCCGTCCCACGCAGCGCCACTGAGAATGTCAGTAAAAGCTTCCAGTCCAATTGGGACATGCTTTTTTACCAGCATCAATCCAGCTCCTGGATTCAACGAGACGATATGAGCGGAGTCACCACAAATCTCAGACAGCGGTTTTGTGGAAGCGTTCGTTGGTGCCCCTGAAGTAACGGGAACGAGTTGTGACTCTTCGCCTAATGCCGGTACATACAAGTAGCGATGCAACGAGCTGGCATAGCTTGGTAAATTCTTTTGCTGGAGCAGACCTTCATCCACGCACAGCTTCCAGGGTGTCCTGGAGTTGGGGTCTATCGGATGGATCGGTGAACATGCAGAAATATCCAGAAATGTTGGCAGCGGGTGTTCAGACTCACAGCCGGTTCTTACTATGGCGGCTCCTTCGAGATTCCCAAACGCCTGAGATTGTTGACGCCAGCGATTATCCAGCATGGCGTTTGAAAGTGATTGGCAAGCCGCCGATGCTGTGTTAATGAGGGTTTCGGTGTTCTGAATCCAAAGTTCGAGCCATTCCAATACCTGGCTGGAAACGTCAACGATGCATCCTAAAAATACTTTAGCATCGATCGTATCACGAAGCACGACAAGGTTACCACCTACAGGGTCAGGTTTAGGCCTTACAAGAACGCAAATCTTTAGCGCCGCAGCTTTCTGGTCGTCGGCAATGGGTATAACAATATAACCCTCGGGTAACACTGCACGGCCTCTGTTTGGGTTGGAAAATGACACAGGCAACTCGTCTTAAAAACAATCAATTCTATATTTTCTACATAATAACCCACGCACCCACATGGCTGCAACTACCTTTTTATGGGTATTCGAGACTAATGTTACCGACTAATATCGTGCTGTCAAGTGGAATTCGATATTGCAAAAGTGGTTTTTAGATGTGGCATTTAGAGGTAAGATGCAGAAGGCAATCCATATCGAAAGAATCATCCGCCCATCTGTCCAGAGGCTCTATAGCCCATCCTTCAACTGGTATCATCCTCCGATCATAACGGTGGGGCAGCCCGGCGGGGTGATGACGCCGCCGTGAGCGGTGCTGTCGCCTACGCGAGCGGCGGGTTGGCCGCCAATCAGCACCGTGGTCGAGCCTTTAGTGATGCTGTCCGATGGACCGGCACAGACCGCTTTATCGCCCATAATTGCTGCCGGCTGACCCCCAATAAGAACCGTCGTGCAGCCGGGCGGCAGAATCGGACCTCCCACATGCGGTTTGGGGCCATCGAACATCGGACACGTGTGCATATCACCTACTCTTGCTGCCGGAGGCATTTCTAATTCTCCATCTATTTGTCATTATCTGTCAGGATAAATAAAATTGTATCAGTAGAATATCAACTTGACAAGGTATTTTTGAACATTATTTAACTTTAGGGGCTCAGAACGACTGCGGGCAAGTCGAAGTCAATGGGTTAATAAGCACCGTTTATCCTACACTTGCAGCCTCTTGAGCATAGATGCTAGGCTATCCTCAAAGACTGCACCAATAGTGTAGCACAGACCTCTTTTAGATAACACCAGCTTACTTGGCTCGCATGACGACAACTTTTGAAATGCTCGTAGTTGACAGGCCCAACACAAAGATTTTTTGCTCGATGCCAGATGTTCTTACCAACTTGAGCGCATCAATACAGAACGAAGCCGAGGCTATGTTTGTTGGTGACTCATCGGCACGAATTGCTACCCAACCAAAGTTCCGATCGCGGTGGCTTGTAGCCAATATCCAGAGAACAACTTGGTGTGGATCGACACCTTTTTGGGGTGTCCATGCACCATGTATAGACATGTCGTCAGGCTCACCGGATAGGGCTAACACAATGTTGTCCGCCTGGACCTTAGGAGCTTTAGGATCGGGGCCAAACTGCACAAGTTGACTTGTTTGTGAGGCAACAGGCCGGCCTTTTCCTCGGGCCGGATTCGCGGGCACATCGACTGTCTTGATGGAACTGACAATGTCATCAAGCCATAAGAATACTCGGTATCGGCCAGACTGCTCCGGCAGGCCAAGCAAAGCAGCAAGATCCACATTGAAATGGGCTGATTCGAAAGACCAGCCTGGCATAGCTGCTTCCGCGACTTCATCTGAGGCTTCGATCATGATTGGGAGATGGTCCGGGCCATTTAGATCGGCCTGATAGACCCGCCCATTTTGTTCATCCACTGCGACAATCCAAATAGCACGCATTAACTGCCCTCCATAGTACTCGGTAAACGGGCTGCCGAGATAATAAGCCGCCATTAACGCAACTGTGGGACCAAGATCTGAGGTGGCTTGCACCACCCGAAATACGAGATCTGGTTTCTCCGGAATATTCGGAGATTGTGGTGTCTCGCCATACCATATAATCTCAGGAATCTTGAATTGAACGTTTTGTATCATGACATTCTCCTTTCTATGCGGTTCAGGAAGCGGCTGCTTCATGGAACAAGCAACAAAAAACTGTGAAAAGCAAAGGACAAGAGCACAATCCCGAACTAAGTTGCCGGAGAAAAGCGGAGCCGGCGCTCGAGAGTGTTTGTAAATAAAATGCTTGGAATCTATCATATTAGTAACCCGCTGTTTTACCATTAACTGAAGGACTCGATAGATCGCGACCCCGAAGCGAATTCGAGCAATTAGTACAGAAGTTCAACGTGAATGTGAAATCGTGGAACATAATACAATCAGGCGTCGCTGGTAAGTCTGCTTTTGTTGCCGGATTTTCCTTGTCGTAGCTGCAATGAGGACCCCTTCCTACCCGCAAAGAGTCTTCATCGTAGTAGTAAGGATTGGTGGACTGAGACTTATTAGGAAGCTTCTTGGGAGCCAAACCAAGGAAATGGCCCGATTCATGAAACATGGTATGTAGCGTCGAGTCTTCCGGGTTTCCACTGTACTTGCCTTCGCGACAGCGCATGGCCACGAAAATATTCGGTCCCTCCGCCAGACCAGATCCAATGCCTCGTTCTTGCAGGGCGAGGACGACTTTAATACGATTGAGCGCTAAGCCGCCCGTCACAACTCCACGCAAATCAACGCTTAGCTCATAGTAGAGTCCGCTCTGCGTAAGCGTAAGATTCACCTTGTCGTTCGGTAAGGCATGTGAAACCGAAGGTTGGTTCTTATCATAGTACTTTGCCGAAATCAACCATTTGTTTTTTGCAGAGAGATCAAAAGTATAATTAGCACCTCCTAAGCGACGTATGAACCATTCATACCGGGGGGGGTCGAATTCGTAATTGAATGGACGCGTTTTTTGCCCGTCTATCAATGTATCTATCAACGCGAAGTTCAGTGTGCGATCAGCTTGGGCAGGCAGCTTGGATGTGGCCCAAGACTTGGCATCATCCTTCTCAATCCACCGCTGATGTGCTGGCTTAGATAATCCTCCGGTACGCGTCATTTTGATAAATGACTTCTCGAACTCGCTCTTGAATTCGGCTTCTCTGACGCGGTCAGAATAGTCCGAACCGTCAGGACGCTTCATGCAGGCCAATGTATATCGGATCTCTTTCCAGACCTCATAGTCACCTGTCTCGAGCTTTGTTCCCTCTGGCTGCCCGTCATTGTTTTCATCGGCCTGGGCAGCAATCTTGAATTTGTCTCCGCCATACATGGACATATTAAACCTGACAACTCCCGTCCAACCGTCTTTATTGGTATATGTCCTGAGGGTAGCTAACTTTTGATGTCCGAACCCCTCTTTTCCTCCTTCGTATATTGGCGCGGGGCGACCCGCCCCGTAAGTCGGCGTGTAACTGAAGTGTACCATTTTGCCCGCCAGCGACCCGCTTGCATCTCCCTTCGGATTAACGCGTGCGCGGAACTCTATGTAGCGGCCGTGGTGCGGGGCCCCTCCATGGCCAAAGCCTCTAAATTTTCGAGGTAGATTGATGTACTGGCGTTCTGGATTTGTCGGTCTCTTCAACCCGGCCAATTCGGACTTCCAAGGTATGGGAATTCCATCCTTCGGCGTATCTGCCACGCCCGTCACC
This sequence comes from Phycisphaerae bacterium, assembly GCA_041862635.1. GTDB lineage: Bacteria > Planctomycetota > Phycisphaerae > Sedimentisphaerales > Anaerobacaceae > NIOZ-UU13. The sequence continues at coordinate 12,357 of JBGVTO010000121.1, forward strand.
GGCACTTCGCCTTTGCCTTCGGTAACGACCTCCACGAGTTCCACCAACTCGACCAGCGGACAATTTTGTTTGGCTGAAACGTCCCACCTTGGTCCTTCTTCATGCTCTTTTTGCATCTTGTGTTTCCGACACATCTCTCCGGCAACTTGCACAAGAACTTGACAGTTCGGATAGCTGCATTCATAAGGCATAGTTTTTTTCCTTTTAGCTTCCGGCGTGGCGCGTCACATGATATCCTCCGGCCAGTTGTTCGGCGAGGAGGTTTGCTGGGCATTCTGCCAATCGACCTCAGTTGTTTCTCTCAGTAATACGCCCATTCTCTCGTTTGGCGGCACGCTCTCGTCTGTCAGAAATTTCTTAAATGCAGGGAACCTGTCGAAATCCGGAGCAATCAAGAACATGAGTGTCACAAACGTGCTGAGGTTGTTCTTCCAGGTAAGTCCATATTCCCTGGCGCGTCGTATCCCGTACTCTATCCTTTTATAGAGCTTGTTTTCAGGCACATCCTTCACGGCTTCGGCATGGTTGTTGTGGAGTTTTTTGGCAACGTAGTGGACGAAGTTAATTTCGGCCTGTTGCTGGAAAATATCCATCTGCTCTTGGCGAATTCTTAGCATGGTCTTTTCCAAATAATTACTGCGGTTGTTTAAGAGATTTCCTTTCCTTTTGGAGTTTACCGTTATCCAGCGAGAACCGCAGCAGCTCAGACGAATCTTCGTCTTCGGTAATATAGCTGCCGACCGGCCCGAAGACAATCTTTATTTCCTCAGAATTGCAAGTTGGCAAATAGACCCTCAGCACACGCGGGTCGTAGTAGCGAAAGTATATGAGTTTGTCCTCGGGGCTGTAAACCATCAAAAACCTGCGAAAATGCTTGCGCATATCACGAATATTGATTTCAGCCGGGGTTATAGCGAAGATGCCCCAATGGTTGCCCCAGCCCTGCTTGCAAACCAGTTTGGTGAAAGGGTGGTCGTATTCCAGTTTGACCAGGTACGGTGCGACTGCGGCCATATCGGGCTCAAGCTCACCGCGGTACAGGCAGATGTTTTCCGGCTCGTGCTCCCACAGCAGTTGGGGCAGCTCCGGCACTGAGGCACCATCAAGGACCATGTACACGTTAGTCTCAAATTGCGAAAACAGATGTTTGACAAGCGACTGAGTTATCACTTTTTCGTTCATTATATTCCGCCAACCACGACGATTAATTATTTTTTCTTAGCTTTTTTTGCGGCTTCACACTGTTCACAAAATGGCGTGCCATCTATAGAACACTGCGTCAGCGTTACTGCCTGGGGACTGTATTCTCTGGCTATGGGCGGCTCAGAGGTCTCGCCGGGTTTGGCCTGGTCAGCTTCTTCGGGTGGTTTTGGTGCATCGGGCGAGCAGCCGGCCCCTGAGCCTGCTGAGCCGCCGCTATTGATGTTTACCATCGTGCCCGAGATTGACACACCGCTGCTGCTAAGGTCTACAAAGCTGCTGCCGGCCTTGATGGTCAACTGCGTCCCGGCTTCTATGACTACGTTCATTCCGCCCTTAATATGAATATCGCTTCCGGCTTCAAATCCATAATTACTGCCTGCTTTTTCCTGTATATCTTCCCCGGCCTCGATTGATATCGTGCCGTCTATCTTCTCATTCTGATCTCCAGCAACTGTTAGATGCTTGTCGCCATCGACCTGCTCCATTTGATCTGCTGTAACAATCAGATGACGATTATTGCCAATCCATTCTTTTAGATCATTTTCAACTCGAACATCATGATCCTTTTGGGCATGTATGAATACCTGCTCACTGTCTTTTTTGTCCTCGAAGCGGATTTCGTTGAAGCCCCCGCCGCCTTTGCTGGAGTTAGATTTGAGGGTCGATTTAGTTTTTTCAGACGGTAGTTCGTACGGTGGCATGGCCTGGTCGTTATAAACCCGGCCTGTTATGATGGGCTGGTCGGGGTCGCCCTCGAGAAACTCAACAATGACTTCCTGGCCGATGCGGGGGATATACATAGCGCCCCATTTCTTGCCAGCCCAGAGCTGCGCAACCCTAATCCAGCAGGAGCTGTTTTCGTCAGCCTTGCTACGACGGTCCCAATGGAATTGCACCTTAACCCGGCCATATTCATCAGTCCAAATCTCCTCACCGGACTTGCCGACAACCATTGCTGTCTGCGGGCCTGGAATTGATGGCTTGGGAGTGATACGGGGCGACCGAAACGGCTGGGTGGCATCGATAGCGGTAAAGCTACAGGAATAAACACCCTCGCCACCTGTCTGGCTACCTGAGTAGAACTCGCCGGCATTGATATTATAGTTTGCAGAGGTAATAAGATATTTTTTGTTCTGGTCGTCACGAGGATGGTCGATAAGCTTAAATGTGCAGCCCGTACAGACACCTCGGGCATCAGACTCAGCCGAAACCACTTCATATTGAGCCTGCAGCTCCTCAATACGTTTCCTGGCATAATCTTCTCCATCAGGTTTAACCTCTGTGTATTCCCCGGGATAATCGTAGATTTCGAAAGTTGCCGCAGCATGCTCACGCTCCACTTTTGCTCTTGCCTGCAGGTCTTTTTTAGTATTCTCAAAATCAAAATCCTTCAGAGCATATGAGCCCGGCTGGAGATAGGTTCCCACGACCCAGTCCGAAATACACTCTTTGGCTTTGGTCCCCTTGTCGGCAGGATGGTATTCGAGTTCCTCTAACTCAGGATAAGACTCATGGGCGCTTGCTGAATCGGCCAGGACCAACGAATGTTTGCCGTTCTCGTGCTTGAAGAAGTAGTATATCCCCTCCTGCTCCATGAGTCGGCTGACGAAATTAAAGTCTGTTTCACGGTATTGCACGCAATACGGCCAAGTACGATAGCTGCTGCTGAGGGAGCGTTCAAAATCCGTGAACCCGTGATCGCGAAAGACCTTTTCAATAATATCAGGGACTGTCATTTCTTGAAAGATGCGACAATCCGCGGTTCGTGTAAGAAACCACAGCCAAGGCACCACTGTTGCCCGGTAGCTTGCCAGCCCGCCTGCAGATAGTGTTTGTGTGAAACGGCTCACAAAACCGTTGAAATAGCGAGTTTTATCTTCGGACAGATTTAGCCGAATTGTTACGTTCTGCCCCACAATGTCAGTATATTTAATCTGGTGGTCTTCGCTGGTTAATTCTAACTCGAACCTGAACGGCCGACCGAGCTGCTCGGTACCGGACATGTTCGTCAGCAAGAGCACATCCTCTCCCAAGGGGGTAGCTATCTCTATCTCTCTGTATTTCTGAGTTTCTGCCATTAGTAACTGCCTTAAACAGAATTCATTTTTACACCAAGCACTGCCTTAGTCGAACGAATAAGTAAACTCGCTGTCTTTAACGCCGACATGGACCCGTTTTGCGGTTTTACCTTCCATAAGCCGGGTCAGCAGCTCCTGGCCTATTTCCGGAAGCAGAGTATTGGTTAGGATGGAATCGACCATCCGAGCCCCGCTTTCAACATCCGTGCACCGGCTGGCGATAAGGTCCACAACGTCATCGTCATAACTGAACGGTATCTTGTGGTTTTGCTGTGTACGACGTCCAATTCGGCCCAACTGCAGGCGAGTTATAAGCTTCAGTGTTTCATCACTGATTGGATAATAGGGCACGACAACAAGCCGGCCGAGAAGGGCTGCCGGAAAGACCTTCAGCAAAGGTTTGCGAAGAGCCTTGCATATCCCTTCGACATCGGGCATTAGTTTCGGGTCTTTGCACATATCCATAATCAGGTCCGTGCCGACATTGCTCGTCAGGAGAATAATTGTATTCTTGAAATCAATCAGGCGGCCTTCAGCGTCTTCCATCTGGCCTTTGTCGAATACCTGGAAAAATATCTCGTGCACATCGCGATGAGCTTTCTCAACTTCGTCGAGCAAAACAATGCTATAAGGGCGCCGTCGCACGGCCTCCGTCAAAATACCCCCTTCGCCATAGCCGACATATCCGGGGGGCGAGCCTTTAAGTGTTGAAACCGTGTGGGCTTCCTGGAACTCACTCATATTGATAGTGATTAAGTTACTTTCGCCGCCATACAAAGCTTCGGCCAAAGCAAGTGCCGATTCGGTCTTGCCCACGCCGCTGGGACCCACCAGGAACATTACTCCGATCGGCTTGTTCGGGTTTTCTATGCCGGCGCGGGACGTCCTTATGCGCTTGGCAATTGCTTCCAGTGCATGGTCCTGGCCAATAACGCGCTGCTTGAGCGTATCCGATAAATTCAGAACCGATTCGATTTCATTCTTTACCATACCACCGACCGGAATCCCCGTCCAATCAGCAACTACCGCACCGACGGCTTGAGCATTCACGCATGGCAGAATAAGCGGCGTTTCCCCCTGCAGATTGTTGAGCTGTTCCTGCAGTGATTTGAGCTCTTTGAGCAATTCTTCTCTGTCTTCTTTATCCGGCTCTTCTGATTTTTCAGGTGCTGGCTCGGCAGGCTCGCCCGTATCGGCCTGAGGTGCAGCCTCAGTTTTCCCGACGGTTTCTGACGTTTCCTTTTCGGCAATCTCTGCTTGTTCGATAGTGCCCTCACCGCTTTTGCGCAATTTGGCCCGAATGTCTAAAACAGCATCGACCAACTCTTTTTCTTTTGTCCATCGTTCTTCCAGTTTGGCCAATCTTTCGCGTTCGGCTTCAAGTTTCTCAGTGATTTCAGATTCGCGGGTTTTGTGGTCTACGCCCGTCGCAGTCTCCCTGTTGATGATTCCCATTTCCGTTTCCAGTGCTTGAATCCGCCGGCGGCAATCCTCCAATTCCGGCGGCACTGCATGCTGGCTTATGGAGACTCTTGCACTTGCAGTATCAGTCAGACTCACGGCCTTATCGGGCAGCTGCCGTTCAGGAATATACCTGTGCGAGAGACGAACTGCTGCATCCAGGGCTTCGTCTAATATCTGAACGCGGTGGTGGTTCTCAAGTTTCGAAGCCACTGCTCGCATCATCATTACCGCCTTTTCTTCTTCGGGTTCATCAACCTTGACCACTTGGAATCTACGGGTAAGTGCGGGGTCCTTCTCAATATATTTTTTATACTCCGACCACGTAGTGGCCGCGATAGTCCGTAACGTACCGCGAGCCAACGCCGGCTTAAGCAAGTTTGCGGCATCACCTGTACCTGCTGATCCCCCGGCACCAATGAGGGTATGTGCTTCGTCGATGAATAGAATAATCGGTTTGGGCGAGCTTTGAACCTCCTCTATAACCTGACGCAAGCGGTTCTCAAATTCACCTTTCATGCTCGCACCTGCCTGAAGTAAACCTACATCCAACACACGAAGCGACACATCCTTAATTGATGGGGGCACATCACCAGCAGCGATACGTTGTGCAAAACCTTCAACAACTGCTGTCTTACCAACTCCCGCTTCACCTGTCAGAATCGGGTTGTTTTGACGGCGGCGCATCAGAATATCAACTATTTGTCTGATTTCGTCGTCGCGTCCTACAATAGGGTCCATTTCCCCGCTCCGAGCCCTTTCGGTAAGGTCCACCGAAAACTTCGCCAACGCTTCCTGTTTGCCCATCGCAGCCGGTGCCATCTCTCCGGTACCACGAGCGGCTTCGGCCCCAGCTCGGAGGGAGGAACCATCGGTTGGTGTGAGCGTCTCTTCCGGCGAACCGCCGACAATTTTCGCGAAGTTGTCCGTCAACTGCTCGAGCTTAATCTTGCTGAATTCGCTTGAGATGCGCAGAAGAACATTCTTGAGACCGCCGGTCTTGAGGATGCCAACTATCAAATGGCCTGTGCGAACCTGCAATTCCCCAAATAGCAGACTTCCGTAAACCCATCCCCGTTCTACAGACTCTTCAAGATGAGAAGACAGGTCTGAAATCGATGTGGACCCTCGCGGCAGCCTATCCAGCTCCTCGGTCATATCCTTAGCGAGCCTGGAAGGATTTATATCAAAGTGCCGTATAATACGGTGCAGGTCCGAATCCTGTAACTGCAGAATCTGGTGCAACCAATGTACTAATTCCACGTATGGGTTGCCTCGCAGCTTACAGAAAACCGTAGCACTTTCGATAGATTTATAGCATAAACTGTTGAGCTTGCCAAATAGAGATGTGCGACTTATTTCAGCCATTTCCATACCCTTTCGTCGTCCTGGCGTATGTTTATAAATTAATACTTCGCATTGAGGTCTTTCTTATCAGGTTAATATAACGTTTAAAAACATTTTTTAGTTAAAATGTTCCACTATGTCAACCAATTTTTAGTTTAGTTGTCCCTGAAAAATCAGATATTTTTTGATAATTGCCTTTTTTTGAAAAAATTCAGCGAACGGTAGGAAATCATTAGCTGTGTCAACTTTCCTGCAAGATAAGCGTGTTTTAGTCTGTGAAAACCGATGGCTTTTCCAGATCTTTCGCTAATAGCGTCTTTTGACGGAAGTTTCGTGCTGGTTAATTTTCCTGTAAGATTCCATCTGAAACTCGCCAAAGCTCTTGGCATCCAAAATCCTTGTTGCGAGGTTTAAGTATCGCCTTTATAATGCTAACATCACCGCTCATGAAGTGTTTTGGCGGCGGAGTATTTTTGAAATCTTGACTTATATATTAGGAAAATGCCATGGGTACCAACTATCGCGAAACGTGGCATAACTTGCCGTTGACACGACGTGTACAACTGGCCGAGATGAAATATAACCTTGCAAAGAGCCTGCTTGACGAAGCGCGTTTGAGGCTGCGAGACTATAAGGAGGAGCTTACACCTGCGGACTCATACAAACCAATGCACAAAGGATCACCCAATTTAAAGTTTATTGACGAGTTTACACAAAAAATGGTGGTCCGGGATTACCTCGACGCCTTCAAGAATTATATGATTGCCAAACAAGAATATGAGAGGCTATTAGCAGCTCTTAAGAAACAACAGACCTCTGCCGGCCCGAAACGGCCGTCACTCTGCCCACGTGGTGCTCCGGAAGGGACACCACGAGGTCCGGTCGGCATAATTCCACAATCACCTCCAGAGCCCGAGTCAAAAACGCAACCGTCTTCTATTGTGGTCGAGCCAACAAAAAAAGGAATAAAGAAAGCACTTCTCGAAGCGGAGAAGAAGATGTTGGCAAATGAGGACGACCCACAGGTGCAATCACTTCTCAAAGCGGCGAGCAAGGCAGCAGATAAGATGCTCGAGAAGTCGATAGATGAGGTCAATGCAAATCCATCCGAGAAGACTCTACGTGTCATGTTTGGTGACTTGGCAGCATCTCAGTTGTTAGGGAGTGAGCAGGAAGAGCGATTGACAGATGAGGCCATGAAAGCGGCAGTCAAAGCCACCAAGATAATAAAAGGCAAAACCGAAAAGGAATTTCGTCGCGTTCCCACAAAGGAAAACTTCAAGAAATTGTTAAATAAAATGGCACTTCATCAGTCTGTAGGTGGCTCGGATGAAGATCCGCTTCACGGCGTCAACCGCCTCCTGCCGCCCGGTAAGTACACAGTTATACCTGGTGATTCACTGTCTAAGATATCAGAAAAATACTACGGTAATCCTGGGTATTGGGATGTGATCTACTTATCCAACTTTGGTCTCATCGGTAACAATCCCGACGTAATTCGGCCGGACATTACACTTGATATACCATAAATTTCCTTCCGAACGTCTTGTTGCTATTGAAGTTCAGCGTCTGAGGTGGCAATTGAGATGACACACAGGGAATTCCGAATAAGACACCCGCATAAGTAAACCGAACTTGCTATGCAGTCAAGGGGTGTCTGTCTGTACACTTTTTCTTATGGATTCGCCGTCTCAGGCTCAATAGCTGAACTTAGGAAGCCGGCCTGCATAAGCTTGCGAACAGCGGCTAAACAGGCGGGTCCTACCGTTTCCGGGTCGGTCTGTATTCGGTCGGCCACTGCCTCGATAAGCTCGCGTAAGTTTCGCCGGCCGTCACAGCCGGCCAGTAAGTTCGCAATATACATGTCCATATTCCCGGCAAATGGAATCCCCTCGGAGGCATAAAGGTGCTCACTATTGACAGCCCAACAGCCGTCCCGAACTGCTAACTGATGCTCCAAGCGGTGGTGTTCATCAAACAGAAAACGTTGCTCCAGCAACTGCCGGTCGTCAGTGATGGTTTGAAGTAGATCCTCGGCAGCAAATATACGTTCAATCTGTTCTCCGCAAGAGCCGGTACAGCGACCTTTATCGATCGCGTGGGCTCGGAACCAGTTGGCCTGCCGGCTTCGTCTGCGCATAATCATTCCGCCGGCACTAATCCGCCCGATCTGCATCTTTTTATAATATGCCATCCATTCATCCAGATGCCGTCCGTATTCCGGCGAACTCTGCCCTACACTGGTTCGCAGCCAGTCGGCTGCGTAGGTTAAAGGATCCGCGGACTTGAAACATATCAGCCAGCCGTCACAGCCGGTATTCGACATCCAGCTTTTCGGTCGAGAATTCCAGTCCATATCGTCTTGATGATGCCAATTGAACAATATACAGGCAAAACCACCCTCACTTAGCCTCTCCCCGGCCCCGCGTACTACTTGTTCTGAGACGGTATCACCCGGTAGATTTGTGTCACGAAAGACGAACCGGGACTCTGGGGAAATCACGTAGGGAGGATTGGACACAATCAAGTCAAAACGCTGGTTCTTAACCGGTTCATAGAAACTCCCTTCGCGCCATTCAATGCCGTTTATTTCATTCAATAAAGCATTGAACCTGGCAAAGTTCAACGCCCGTGGATTGGTATCTGTCCCGATGACATGGTCAGCGTGACGGGCAGCCAAAAAGGCCTGTATGCCGGCGCCGGTGCCCAGATCAAGAGCCGTTTTTACCTTTCGGCGAACCGTCAAGCTGGCAAGAGTCAAAGATGCAGCGCCTACGCCAAGGACATGGTCGGCCGACAATTCACGATGGATTTCCGGCGCGAAATCGCTCGCTAACAACAGGTCATGGTAGGGTGTCAATTTAGCAGCAGACCGAACCATCCCATCTTGACTATTCAGTAGGCCGATGCCTATCAACTCCTCAATGTCAAGACCCGCCAACTGCTCACGAAGGTCTGACTCAGAGACCGCCCGTCCAAGCCAGAATAAGCGAACCAGGATATTATATGGGTTGTCTGTCTTAACGCGGCGATAAACAACCTCTACATCCTGCCGTTCATGTGCGCAAGATATGCCCAAAGTCTCGGCCAGTGCCGTCTGCGAATACCCTGCCTCAGCCAGAACCTTCTTGAAAGTTTTCCCGTCCAACGACCGGTCCAAATGGAATACTCCTGCATTACCTCTCTGTGTCATAATGATTTCCTCGCTGCTACTGCTGCCGGATATTTATCATACGAATTCTACTTAGCTATGCCTGCACACCAGGTCTAAACCTTTTTGCTATTAAACCCGATTCTTCCGGTCAACACAAGCGACAATCCGATCATTTGATGTTTTTCAGCGCTTCGGCAGAACACGGTTAACGAAGACCCTCTGAAGGTTTGGATGTTCCAGATCGGGTACGCTTCGGCAGGAGTAGTCAGCAAGGGCCTCCATACCTTGTGAGACCGAGTATGCTCGTCCTGGGTCAGCACTTAGAACGACGAGGTCCTCGGCGGCAAGACTTCTAAGTCAACTTAGACCGTGGCAGGCCAGCTGTGTATCGTACCATATGTCGCCAGCCAAAATCACTTCCCATCCTTAATTTTCGCTATATATAAGATCCGAGCAAACAGTCTTTACCTTAACATTATTGTGTGCGGCATTGTAACCGATTACTTTGATGGAGATCGGATCGATATCCAAGGCCATGACCCTTGCCGCGCCCGCTTTGACTGACGCGATCGATGCCAGCCCGCAACCTGCGCCAAAATCCAGGACGTACTTGCCTTGAACCACTTCCGGGTGATCAAGAACGTACCGAGCCAGTGCCCGGCCACCGCCCCAAGCAAAAGCCCAGTACGGACGAGGAAGGTTCCGCGATTCCGGCTGATCTGCGAATGAGTGCCAAAGTGGTGAGTCGTCCAGCAGCAAGCGGACCTGAATCTCAGGTACCAGTGGTACCGATGCGACCTGTGTGTTATTTATTATCACCTGTTCTATGGTGGACTCGACCGGGGTCTTTCTTGTGGAATTTATCTGCCCATTCGCTAGCTGCTACCTGGGACTTGCCTTACAAAAATATTGATGTCGGCGACCGCAAGCCATTGTCAAGGGCTGTTTTTGACCTTTCGGCGAACTGTCAGCCCGGCCAGAGTCAAGGATGCCACACCCACGCCGAGGATGTGGTCGGCTGACAACTCACGATGGATTTTCGGCCCGACAATCATTGCAGAAAGCGGTATTGAAAGCAAAATGAACCAGTGCATGGCGGAAGGTGTCGTCGCAGCTATTGCAGGTATGCCTCTTCCGTTCGTACACTATAATGCTTCAGCCGAATCACTTTTCTTGCCTGATCCAGCAATTTTTTTGTTTTTGTTCTCTATTATCACTGACAACCTGTTGATACTGATTCATAAAATTTTTTAAATTAAACGAAAAAAAACATTTTTTCGATTCTATATTTTGATAATATAAATTATTGTGCAAAGTATAGAAATTAAAGTTTTTTCTTATGACAAATTGTTCAGCGATGAAAAAACAAAACCAGACTCTACAAACAAAAAACAACGATAAGGTAATTTGGTTAATCGGCAGGCTAAACAGAGGAATAGATCATGAACTTGTATTATCTGACTAACAGATCGTATTTGTACTGGGAAACGAACAACAAGAATGTCATCATCTCGTCCCACGGCGGTATCCTTTACGGTGAGAAATCACTGCCGAAATCGATACCATTCAATCTGCACTTCATGGTGCACGGCAACAGGCCAACTCATGGTAAGGTCTCCTCGGTAGCTGCGATGAGTAGTTCGGAGTTCCTAACCGAGCCGAAAGGCACATCCGGTGTTCCAGACCACGTATTGAGCTATTACTCGGCAGACACACAAAGCCAGATCCGTGAGTGTGTCGAGCAGCAGGGGTATGACGTCGTAACAATCATATCAGGCTCCCCCACTACCCTTAAGCTGGTCCTCAAAGCGTTGCATAAATTAAACCGCTATGACGATGTTTACTGTCTGTTCTGTCGTGTCGCCGTTGGTAAGGCATACAAGCGAACAGTATCAAAAGACCTATTGTCGGAATTGAAGCATAAGTTCGCGAAGTAGCAATAGAACCAAAAGTTTCAAGGACATTTTTTCTCTTCTAATCCATCCTCAGGTGCTTTTTGATGATTTGCCAGACGGTGGGGTCTGAAACGCCCTCTCCCCGCAAAACACTTCGAATTTCTTCGGCATCGATGCCGAGAGCGTCAGAAACGCCTTCTTCGTCCAAACCTATTTGCCTGGCAGATTCCATAGCCGATGCCACTACTTTCTGCTGTTCGTAGGGAGTAGGAAATACTTCAACGCCATTTCGGCACCGAAGGCAAAGGTGGAGCTCATAACACTCACGACCATCACAACTGGTTACTATCGTCCGTGCCGGCCGAATACCACATTTTTGGCACAACATCCTTGTAATCTTCACTTATCCCGGCGTACCGAGGCCGAACTCTTCTGTTAACAAAATATCAAATCATACTCCTATATCCTACTAAAATGATATTGAAAACTCTACTTTATTTGGGATCTCAGGGATAACATAGGGCGAATTATAACAGAAGCACTAAGACCAACCTACGTTTCTCTGATGAGAGCCGTAAGGCATTATTGAGCAAAAAGTTATATATTTTTCTGAAAAAAAAGAAAAAAGTTTGACACTCTATCCCGGTCATAGTAGAATTTTTTTAACTTGTTAGAGAAGCTTTCCTGAATACTGGATAGATGTTATCTACTCTGGAAGATTCAAGTCCTCCTTTGAGTAGTCTCAAAATAAGCACCGGTTAGCTGGAAATTATTTGTAGGTTTCAGGGCGGCAGGTAAATAACACTCGTCGCACTTGATTTTTACGGGCGATTTTGACCGTGATTATTTAATGTTCTTGGTTTTTTAGTCCGATGTAGTTGGGTCGGCTGTAAAGCCAGTGTATCAAAGTAAATCTAATTTGATGAGTGTGCCATGAATGAATCTGACATTCAAAGCCTGCTTTCAGAAGTGAGCGCCGAGTCCCCTTGCGGCGAAGACCTTTCCTACGACGCCTCTTTCCTGGCTCTCGAAGACATGCTGCGAACCAAGGCCGCCGGCGGGGTCGTGGCGGGTGTGGAGGAAGCCGCGGAAGAGCCAAACTGGCGGGAGGTTCGCGAAAAAAGCTCCGAGCTGCTAAAACGCTCGAAAGACCTTAGGGTTGCAATGTACCTTACTATTTCCCTTCTAAAGCTGGAGGGGATCCACGGTCTGCGTGATGGCTTGGCTCTGCTCCGCGAATTGCTGGAACGTTTCTGGGACCATCTTTACCCTCAACTTGACCCGGAGGATAATAACGACCCTCTTGAGCGAATCAATATTTTACAATCGCTGTCCCCAACTTCGGTCAGTGCACAGGACCCTATGAAATTCAAGCAACGGCTGGCAGAAGTGCCTTTGTGTAATTCAGTTCAGATGGGCAAGTTTAGCCTTAGAGACATCCAGATAGCAAAAGGGGAGATTGCGGTTCCAGATGAACAGAGAGCAAAAGCTCCCGATATGTCGGTAATTGATGCGGCTTTTCAGGATACCGCAACTGATGAGCTCCTTGCAACATCTCAAGCCACACAAGAAGCTATTGAACATATCGCCGCTATAATGAGTGTGTTTTCCGAACGCGCTTCTCAAGGCCAGACTCCGGACGTTAGTGGTTCCCGAGGAGTTCTTGGAAATATCCAAAAACGTGTCCAGGAATATCTGGCAAAGCGGGGACACGGTGTAGCTGTCGATGAGGGCACTGCAGTAGCTGGTACCGAACAAAAGAAAGACGCAATATCACTTTCGGGTGATATCCAATCCGCCCAAGAAGCCCTTTTGGCTCTCGATAAAGTCTGCCAGTATTTTGACCGACACGAACCCTCCAGTCCGGTCCCCCTACTTCTGCGAAGAGCGCAAAGATTAGTCTCGAAAAGCTTTTTGGAAGTCGTTAAGGATTTTTGTCCGGATGGCATGAGCCAAGTTGAAATGATTGGTGGAGTTAGCAGTAGTAATTCAGGTACGGATCAGCCGGGTTAGTAACCAATATTCTGCTATTCTGTAGGTTTAAGATTGCCGACGATTTCGGCGCTAAGTATTTCTTGTTGAGAAAGGAGCAAGCATGGCAAAAAAGAAGAGTAGTCAAAAATTCATAGCTCGTAACCGAGCCCCCCGTGTGCAGATAGAGTATGATTTGGAGCTGTATGGCGCAGAGAAAAAAATCAACTTACCTTTCGTAATGGGTGTGATGGCTGATTTATCCGGCAAGCCAGCTGAGAGCTTGCCTGGCATTGCAGATCGCAAGTTCCTTGAGATTGATGTAGATAATTTTGACGAACGACTCAAAGCAACGAAACCCCGAGTTGCTTTTCAAGTACCGAACACACTGACGGGCGAAGGCAATCTGAGCGTCGATATCAGCTTTGAGAGTATGGAAGATTTCTCCCCAGCGGCTGTGGCGCGTAAGGTTGACGCTTTAAACAAGCTGTTAAAGGCCCGGACGGAATTGTCAAACCTCTTGTCGTACATGGATGGTAAAAGTGGCGCCGAAGAGCTGATGGCGAAGGTCCTTAAAGACAAGGCCTTGCTAAGTGCCCTGACTTCTGCACCAAAACAGGAAGATGAACCTACTGACACTGGTAAGGAGGAACAGTCCGATGGCTAAAGAGAAAGAAAAAGAAGAAGCACAGGCCCCTGAGGCTGTAGCAATAGAACCAAGTGAGTTCGACTTACTCCTAAAGAAAGAGTTTAAACCGAAATCCGACCACGCAAGAGAGGCCATCAATTCTGCAGTGCGAACCTTAGCTGAACAAGCCCTGGCAGAAACAGCGCTCATTTCCGAAGATGCGGTCAGCTCAATCGAAGCGATTATTGCTGAGATAGACATGAAGCTGTCTGAGCAGATTAATTTAATCATGCATCACGAGGACTTTCAAGCACTTGAGGGTACCTGGCGAGGCATGCATCATCTCGTAAATAACACGGAAACGGACGAAACACTGAAGATACGTGTGCTGAATCTCCCCAAAAAAGATTTAGCAAAAACCATTAAGAAGTACAAAGGTACAGCCTGGGACCAAAGCCCGCTTTTCAAGAAGCTATACGAAGAAGAGTTCGGTTCACCGGGCGGCGAACCCTACGGCTGCCTCATGGGTGACTATTATTTTGATAACAGTCCGCCAGATGTTGAAATACTTAATGGGATGGCCCAGATTGCCGCTGCGGCCCACGCCCCGTTTATAAGCGCGGCCGCCCCAACCTTGATGAATATGGATTCCTGGCAGGAGCTTAGTAATCCTCGTGATCTAACGAAAATCTTCCAAACTGCGGACTATGCACCATGGCGATCCCTGCGTGAGTCTGAAGATTCCAGGTATATAGGTTTAACGATGCCGCGATTTCTCGGTAGGATACCTTACGGCGCCAAAACGAATCCTCTCGAAGACTTTGATTTTGAAGAGGAGACCGCTGGAGGCGAGCACTCAAAATATCTTTGGACAAACTCAGCCTACGCAATGGGTGTGAATATTAACCGGTCTTTTAAGCAGTTTGGGTGGTGTGCAAGTATCCGCGGAGTCGAGAGCGGCGGAATAGTCGAAGGGCTTCCCTGCCATACTTTCCCAACCGATGATGGTGGAGTGGATATGAAGTGCCCAACGGAGATTGGCATCACAGACAGACGGGAAGCGGAATTAGCGAAGAACGGCCTGATGCCGTTGTCACACTGGAAGAACGAAGATTATGCGGCATTTATTGGAGCCCAGTCGCTGCAAAAGCCGGCTGAATATGACGACCCCGATGCAACCGCAAATGCAAATCTTGCGGCAAGATTGCCGTATCTGTTCGCAACTTGCCGATTCGCACATTACCTAAAGTGCATCGTGCGGGATAAAATCGGGTCTTTCAAAGAGCGCGAGGATATGGCAACCTGGCTTAACAAGTGGATCACACAGTACGTCACCAGCGACCCTCACGCCTCCGAAGAAGTCAAGGCACAGTATCCTCTGGCAGCGGCGGAAGTTGTGGTTGACGAAGTGGAAGGAGATCCGGGCTATTACTCCGCCAAATTCTATCTGAGGCCGCACTACCAGCTCGAGGGTTTGTCCGTTTCGCTGCGATTGGTATCCAAGCTGCCTTCGGCTAAGGGTGGAGGTTGATAGATCGAGCCTACATTGATGAAAGATGAAGTGTGACTAAGATGTTTTAGACAGCTAAGTTAAGAATAGGAATCAAGAGAAGTACTTTGTTTTGTAAGGAGTTGATAAGATGGCTTTTGATTGTTTTTTGAAGATTGAAGGAGTGCCGGGTGAGAGCACCGACGACAAACACAAGGAATGGATTGAGCTGCTGTCGTACAGTCACGGCGTTTCGCAGTCGAGTTCAGGAGCAGTAAGCAGCGGCGGCGGACGCGGCGCGGAGCGGTGCGACCACCAGGATTTCTCCGTTGTGAAGACACTTGACAAGGCTTCGCCCAAGTTAGCGTTATTCTGCTGCAATGGGACACATATAAAGGAAGTAAAGATGGAACTGTGCCGTGCGGCAGGTGACAAGACGAAATACATGGAATACATATTAACAGATTCGATCGTCTCGTCGGTCCGCCCAGGGGGTTCAGCTCAGGGTGGTGAAGCTTTACCTCTTGAAGAAGTTACTTTCAACTACGGCAAAATCGAATGGATCTATACTGAAACGGACCACGCGACAGGCAAGCCGAAGGGCGACATTAAGACCCATTGGGACTTGGAGCTCAACAAGGGCGGCTGATACCGCTGCATTGAAGGTTAACAATCAGTCACTGGCTCGTTCTCTTGGATAGTACCAAGAGGGAGGGAGTTCGGTTCAGCGACGGAGGTTTATTGCCATGCAAGCAGAAGAATTACTGCAAGCTGGTCAGCTTACTGAGGCGCTTGCTGTTCTGGAAGATCAGATACGCTCCGATCCTGCTAATGCCAAGCTTCGGGTTTTCCTTTTCCAGTTGTTATCTGTTCTGGGAGATTGGGAGCGAGCTCTGAACCAGCTAAACCTGGCGGCGGAACTTGACGCCATGAATTTGCTTATGGCCCAGGTATGCCGAGCGGCGCTCAATTGTGAGGCATTGCGGGCTGAGATATTTGCCGGCAAACGCTCACCGCTTATTTTCGGCGAGCCGGCTGAGTGGATTAGTTGGTTGGTACAGGCCAACCAAATGACTGCGGAAGGAAAATACCAGGCGTCGCAGAAACTGCGAGAGCGCGCATTTGAAACGGCAACTGCCATTGCGGGTTCTATTGATAGTCAGCGCTTTGAGTGGATTTGTGACGCTGATTCCAGACTTGGCCCGGTACTCGAGGCTATTTTTGACGGCAAATACTACTGGGTGCCTTTCACAGCTATAAAGCGAATCCAAATTGAACCACCAGCCGATCTGCGCGATGTAGTCTGGCTTCCCGCCCACTTCACCTGGGTCAACGGTGGTGAAACGACCGGCCTGATACCAACACGGTACCCAGACTCGGAAGCCAGCGAAGATAGTGCCATTCTACTGGCGCGCAAGACCGAGTGGGTTGAACAACCAGGCGATCTGTACCTTGGCTTGGGACAGCGCATGTTTGCCACTGACAAGGATGAATTCCCGCTGCTCCAGATACGACAAATAGATTTGGACCACCCAGAAACAGACCAACAAGGTGGTGAGACGAATAATGGCTGAACTTACACCAATGGATCGTCTGCAACCATGCCTGCTTGATCGCCTCACCGACGATGAGCCAGGGGTGAGCAAGGAAAGCCGTGACCAACGCGTAGTATCAATACGAAGATACAAACGTGCAGTACTTCGCGACTTGGAGATGATATTAAATACGAAGAGACACCCACTGCACGACAACATATATGAGTTTAGCGAAGCAGCACGGTCTGTGCTAAACTACGGTATACCCGATGTATGCGGTGCAACTATCTCAGTAATCAGTCCGGCTGAGTTTGAATCACAAGTGAAGCAAGCCGTTCTATGTTTTGAGCCGCGAATTTCGCGTAAACAACTGTCTGTTCGTATTGTCACTCCACTGAATTCGGCACACATTCGTACCATCTCGTTCGAAATAGAGGGTGAGCTGTGGGCACAACCGTTGCCGGACCATCTTTTTGTTAAGACAGAAGTCGATTTGGAAACCGGTCACCACAAATTTAAGGGTGAGCCAAGTGGATAGACGTCTACTGGACTTGTACAATCGCGAACTTGCGCATCTTCGTGCAATGGGAGCGGAGTTTGCAAAGGAGTTCCCGAAAATAGCAGGCCGCCTTGGTGGACTGGATGAGTTTCAACCGTGCCAGGACCCTTTTGTTGAAAGATTGCTTGAGGGGTTTGCTTTTCTTTCTGCGCGAGTGCAGCTCAAACTCAATGCAGAGTTTCCGAGGTTTACACAGTCTTTGCTCGAAACCATCTATCCCCACTATTTGGCACCCACACCATCTATGTGTACTGTCCAGTTCAAGCCAGACCTGGATGAGAGTGGATTAGCTGACGGCTTTTTAATTCCCCGTGGCTCTTCGCTTTACAGCACTTTGGGCAAAACGGACCAAACCAGATGCGAATACCGTACTGCACATGACGTGACCCTCTGGCCCATTCAGGTGAACGAGGCAAATTACTATACACGCGAGCTGGCCTCGCTCGAAGTCCCTAAACTTTCCAATGTCAAAGCTGGAATTAAAATCCGGATCCAATCCACCGCGGGGCTTAGCCTTGGCGAGTTGAAACTGGATTCTTTGACCTTGTACCTTATGGGAGCCGGCGGGATCCCGATGCATTTGTACGAACAGTTTTTTGCAGATGCCGTGGCGGTTGTGGCCCAACCAACGACTAAGCCCATAAAGTGGCAAAAGGTCATTGATGCTTCTTGTATTCGGCGTGTGGGTTTCGAAAATAAACAAAAACTACTACCTTACGATGCGCGATCTTTTCAGGGATATCGTCTTTTGCATGAGTACTTTGCATTTCCTCAACGATTTATGTTCGTTGAACTTACAGATTTGAGTACTGCAATTCAAAGCTGTGATCAAAATCAATTGGACATCATCATCTTGTTCCGAGAATCGAATATTGAACTTGAGGGAGCAGTCAATGCTGATAATTTCGGATTGTTCTGTTCGCCGGCAATAAACCTGTTTGAAAAACGGCTGGACCGAATACTCGTATCAGACAAAGTCTTTGAGTTTCATGTTGTTCCGGACCGAACCAGAGCACGGGACTTCGAGGTTTACAAACTTTCCAAGGTAATGGGTTATGGGGCCCTGTCAGACCAGCTACAAGAGTTTCTTCCTTTTTATTTAGCTAAAGATCTGGGAGACAGCAGTACAGGCGGCTATTATGTTACGAACCGAGTTCCAAGGCCACAGTCACAGGAGGCAAGGTTGCAAGGCCGAAGATCGAGAAGTTATACAGGCAGCGAAGTTTACATATCTCTTGTTGATTCAACCGCCGCACCGTATAGTACCGATCTAAAGCAGTTAGGCGTGGAGGCCCTGTGTACAAACCGTGATCTGCCCCTCCATATGCCAATCGGACTGGGAAGCTCCGACTTTACTATGGACAAGACAGCGCCTTGCACATCAATTCGCTGCCTTGGGGCCCCGACCTTGCCCAAGCCATCTCACGCCGAGGGGGAAATTGCGTGGCGCATTATTAATCACCTGTCACTAAACTATCTTTCGCTTACCGATACTGATGAGCGTGAAGGTGCGTCAGCACTCCGCGACCTTTTGCGACTATATAGTGACACCGGTGATCTGCAAACTCACAAGCAAATTGATGGCATCAAATCGATAGGTTGCAAGCCGATCACTCGTAGAATCACAACATCGGGATCAATGGCGTTTGCACGCGGATTGGAGGTAAGAGTAACTCTCGAAGAAGCGGCATTCGAGGGGAGCGGGGTGTTCCTGCTTGGTGCTGTTCTTGAACAATTTTTCGCCAAATATGTTTCGATTAATTCTTTTACCGAAACCGTAGTGAACACAGTTGAACGTGGAGAGATTATGCGATGGAAAATGAGAGACGGCTTGCGTCCAATTCTGTAACGCAGGCATTACGGGACAAACCCTATAGTTTCGACTTTTTCCAAGCGGTTCGACGGCTCGAATGCGCTCACCCGGATCTGCCGCGGATCGGACATTCACAGCGACCTCAGTATGATCCCGTCAGATTCTGCCAAAATGTGTCTTTAGCGTTTACGCCTTCATCCATCGAAGCCTATTCCGAAGCTACAGACGAATATCCCAGCCGGATGGTCGTTAATTTTTTCGGACTTCTCGGTACAAACGGGCCTCTGCCTCTGCCTATAACTGAATATGTCCATGACCGATTGCAAAACCATAAAGACAAAACACTTGCAAGCTTCCTTAATGTTTTTAATCATCGAATGATATCTCTTTTCTATCGAGCATGGGCATGTAACCAGCAAAGTGTGAGCCATGATCGCACAGAAAAGGACCCGTTCGCAGTTTACATCGGGAGTCTATTTGGAATAGGAGAAGATTCATTTCGTAACAGAGATGCTGTCCCTGACGTCGGGAAACTTCACTATTCCGGGCGTCTTGCTTGCGAGACCAATAATGCCGAAGGCTTGCGAGAGATTCTCCAGGACTATTTTGGAATAACAGTATACATTGAACAGTTTGTTGGACAGTGGATCGACATTCCACAAGAGCATTGTTGCCGATTAGGAAAATCTGTCGAAAACGGAAAAATGGGATCCACATTGATTATAGGGTCTCGTTTTTGGGAGTGTCAGCAAAAATTCAGGATTAGGTTTGGGCCTATGCATTTTTCTGAATACCAGCGTATGTTACCAGGAGGCGATAGTATTCTGCGGCTTATCGCATGGGTCAAGAATTACATCGGAGATGAATTGAGCTGGGAGATTCAGCTGATATTAAGAGCTATAGAGGTACCAAGTATTTGTTTGGGGAAAATGGGCCAATTGGGATGGTCGACATGGCTTAGGAGTAAGAAGTTTGAAAAGGATGCAGATAATCTTGTACTGAGAAATTTGGTTGCCTAACATATTTTCATAAATGCGGTGTTCCACTAAGAACTAAATTTGCACTTACAATTATTGTTGACAATGCGAAAAAACTGAAGATAATAGTCTTTATTTAGATACTAATATTCTGTTCCAAGAGGATTGAGAAGCTGTGCCTGCGAAAAATAATAAAAAGTTGGAAAATTGCATTCGCGAGACGACAAATCGTCTTCGTTTGATCCAGGTGGATTTCGCAGACCAGAGCGACCAAACCAGAGCTGAGTACCTCTGCGAGGAGGTTGAACGGGCTTTGAAAATGGTCCTGCCCGATGAGCGGAATGAATTCTTGGAAAGATTGATGGCAAGATTTCCCACCTTGAACTTTAGTACTCAGCCGATATTGGAAGAACGAGAGGCTAAGGGTAGCTCCACAATGGAGGTTAGTAAGCTAAGCGACCCCGATTTTCTTATCCGCAGCCTTCTTGAAATCGCCCCGACACTTTCTAACGACCAGAAAAAAATTGTCATTAAAAGCCTGCAAGAAGGAGAATTAGAACCACAAATCCCACAGGATTATTCTGATGAATCAGTTCAAAAACTGAAGGCCAAGCTTCAGCTTGATGATAGGCCGTCTTTCGATACCAACCGGCTTACCGAACTGATTATCTTACTTGTTGACTTCGTGTACAGGCTTGAGCCTTTGGTTTGGAACACATGGCGCAAATTGTCACCTCGGTCAACCATTTGTCCGCCCGGCGATCTGAAGAATGCCATAGGACAGTTCATATACAATGACTCCAAAGTATCTCGGGAGCAAGTTGATAGTGACCTTAAAGAATTGCAACGACTTGTTGCAGCTATTACCACAGCAGTTGGTCGAGTAGGTGGTCAGTTCGCCAAAAGTCATCTCGCCAAGTTTTCGCCTTCCGAGATTTCAGCCTTGGTCCGAATGGAACATAAAAGTGTTCTTGTTAGTCACGAAGTAAAATGCTGGCGAAAATATATCGAACTGGCGGATACATTGACCGAAGACACCATCGAGACGGAGATAAGAAAGGCCATCGTTGACTACGTGGAGTCTTTAGTGAAAAGAACGAGTCGTTGACCTTAATATGGGGTAGTACGTTATGACGATAAAAGGCCAAATTCATTGGTGCGAAGGTCTCTTCCTTCAGCCTCACCATCTCCAGTCCATGCAAAGGTATATCCTCGAGAATTTTACAAGGGAACGCCGTTTGTGCTGGAGCTATCCCTATGGTGTGATAGAGGCAAAAGTTTCTGACGACCAGCTGGAAAATATGCGAGTTTCATTTGACCGACTCCGCGCTATAATGCCCAGCGGGCTTGAAGTGAACGTCCCTGATAATGCCCATCTTCCGTCGCTTGACATAAAAGAAGCATTCGCATCGAGCAGCGGTCCTTTAAACATCGGTCTTGGTGTGCCGGTGTGGTACCCTTCTCGAGGCAATGTCATTGAAAAAGGTAGTGAAGACTGGCGTACTAAGCATACATATCGAGTAGTTGAGATCGAAAGGCCCGATGAAAACACGGGTGAAAATCCACAGCCAATCCTTGTTCGCCAGATAAACGCCAGGCTTTTGCTTGACACTGATGACCGTTCAGATCTCGAAGTATTACCGTTGTTGCGCATTGTCCACGCTGCGGGTGAGGATATCGGATTGCCTCGTAGAGATCCGGCATATATTCCCGCATGTCTTGTCATTAGTGGCTCACCCGTATTGGGCGAGCTGCTTCGAGATATAACTAACCAAGTTATGGCCAGCCGGAATGAATTGGTAGTCCAAATCAACCGCGGCGGTTTTAGCATTGAAAACATACGTGGTATTCAATTCGAGCAAATGCTCCGTCTCAGAACGCTCAATCGATTCAGCGCCAGCCTTAGCTCTCTTATCCATGCCCCCAGCGGTGTTACACCATTCGGAATGTATATAGAGCTTAGACAACTACTTGCTGAACTTGCTGCATTGCGTCCTGACCGGGACCAGTTCGAGATTCCTGAATACGATCATGACAGCCCGGCAATTGCCTTCAACGAGGTTACTACCAGGATTCGGGCGCTACTCAAGGGCGTAGTTCAGGCTAGATTTCTTAAAGTTCCTTTTACGATGGACCAAGAGCAAAAAATCTTGGTAGCAACTCTCAGTGACGAAGCATTATCCTTGCCAAATGAGTATTTTCTTGCTATTAAGACAAAACGTGACCCTTCGGAGCTGGCGAAATTGGTCTTGGACCGCGATAAATTTAAACTTATGCCGCAGAGTCTTGCAAATCAGCGAATTTTCGGTGTGC
>JBGVTO010000122.1:0-8346 GCA_041862635.1 Phycisphaerae bacterium
CTTTGTTTGACGATGGATTTTTGAAAGTAAAGCAGGGCGTGACAACAATAGAAGAGGTGCTTAGAGTAACTGAAGTGTACGGCAAAAACGAAAATGAAGTTTTTGTTGAAAATGTCGAGTAAAAACCCGAAGTGTGATGCGAATTATTTGAAGGAAAGTGTGAAATGGTAAATATAAAAACTATATTAGCAACGGCTATAGAGAGCCACGCAAGCGACGTGCATATCAACGTTGGAATACCGCCGATATTGCGAAGGAACACAGAGCTGATAGATATGGATTTCCCTGTTGTCAGTGATAAAGACGTGGAAGAAATGATTAATTCGATGGTTGAGGCGGACAGGTTCAAAGAATTCAAACAAAATAAAGACCTTGATTTCTCAACAAGCCTCGATGACGGCCATCGGTTTCGTGTTAATTCTCATTATCAGCGGGAAACAATGGCAATTTCCTTTAGAGTGATTCCTAATGAGATTCCTTTGATAGACGATTTGCACCTGCCGCCGATAGTTAAAGAGCTGACAGACCTGCCGAGAGGTTTGGTGCTTGTAACGGGCCATACCGGCTCAGGTAAAAGTACGACACTTGCAGCGATGGTAGGATTGATAAATACAAAGTACAGAAAACGCATAATGACTCTGGAAGACCCGATAGAATACGCCATTGAAAACAAGGAGAGTATGGTAGAACAACGCGAAGTCGGTTCCGACTGTCCGAATTTTGCGTCAGGTCTCAAGCATGTCTTGCGACAGGACCCCGATATCATTATGGTCGGGGAAATGAGAGACCTTGAAACCATCAGTTTCACAATGACCGCTGCTGAAACAGGACACCTTGTCTTCAGTACTCTGCACACGATTAATTCTGCGCAGACTATTGAACGTATCATAGACGTTTATCCCGCGGCTCAGCAGAACCAGATTCGAACAATGTTGGCTAATACACTCCAGGCAGTTATCTCGCAGACATTATTTAAGCGAATAGATGAGCCTGGGATGGTGCCCTGTACGGAAATATTGCTTTGTACCTCCGCTGTAAGGAACTGTATTCGCGAGAACAGAATCTACGAGATACCGAATATTATTGAGACTTCCAGAAGATTGGGTATGCAAAATCTGGATTACAGCATTGCCGAGATGTATTCCAAGGGTTACCTCGACAGAGAGGAGGCGGTCATACGCTCAAGCAATCCTGCAAAGATGGAAAAGACGCTTGTGCAAGGTGATAAGGTTGACATTGTCCAGGCGCCTGAACTGGTAAAATCAAAAAGAAAAAGATAAGGCATATACACATGTTTGAAGAATCAGCACAAAATTCTAAAGGTTCCTCCGCCGGTTTGCTTCGCAAACGCGAATCAGCGGAGGCGATTTCCGAAACTCAGCAGCCAAGTCAGGTGCCGCCGGAGCAGGACCAGGAGTCTGTTCGTCGCGGCTCTCGTCGGGGCGAAGACCGCCGTAGCCCGGCGGCCACGCCGAGACAGGCATCTACACTCATAAATCACAGTAAACGACAGCAAATCACCTGGCAAAAGATAAGGACTTTCAAAGTTGAGTGCGGGCCGGGCAAAAAGGATATTTTGAATTTTACGAAACAGCTTGCGATTATGATCCGGGCGGGCATAAGTCTTCAGGATTCGCTTGAGTCCATCGCTGAGCAAATAGAAAAAGAAAAATTTAAGCTCATCATTTTTGATTTGAAGAATCGAATCGAATCCGGCCAGAGTTTTTCCCAGGCGCTTTCGGAGCATTCGGACATATTCAGCGAGCTTTATATAAATATGGTTGCTGCAGCAGAAGTCAGCGGCTCACTCAGTAAAATGCTTCAAAAATTAGCGGAGTATCTGGACGCCGAAGCCGATACCCGCTCACAGGTTAGAGGCGCGATGGTTTATCCGATTATCATAGCAGTTATGGCCGTGTCGGTGACTATTTTCCTGTTGTGTTTTGTCCTGCCTCGGTTTACGGCAATCTTTGCGGGTAAGGAGCATCTTTTGCCAGGACCCACGAAAGCCTTAATGGCCACCAGTGCGTTTATGAGGGGAAACTGGTATTTTATTATACCGGTTATTGGTGCTTCACTCTGGGGATTTTGGTATTTTATCGGCACTGAGGGCGGAAGTCGATGGTGGGACAAAACCAAATTGGTATTGCCTCTTATAAAAACGCTGTGCCGAAGTCTTTATATAACAAGAAGCCTGCACACGATGAGCGTACTGACAAAAGCCGGTGTGCCGATACTCAATACTATTTCGATTACAGCACAAATTGCGGGAAACGTTCTTTATAAAGAGATGTGGCTTGGCGTCTATGAGGAAGTTCGTCAGGGTAAAAAAATCGCATCCAGTCTGAGCCAGTATAATCAGATGCCGAGCAATGTGGTGCAAATGGTAAGAAGTGGTGAAGATTCAGGTACTATGAGCGATGTTCTAAAAGATGTTTCCGATTACTACGCAAGAGAGCTAAGAACTGTTATCAAAGCAGTAACCTCAATGATAGAGCCTATAATGATAGTTGTGATGGGTGTTTTGGTCGGCTTTATCGCGATGAG
The DNA here is from genome assembly GCA_041862635.1 of Phycisphaerae bacterium. Taxonomy (GTDB): domain Bacteria; phylum Planctomycetota; class Phycisphaerae; order Sedimentisphaerales; family Anaerobacaceae; genus NIOZ-UU13. Next base: position 2,548 of record JBGVTO010000122.1, read on the forward strand.
CATTATTCTGCCGATATTCAAAATGTCCAGTGTTGTTATGGCCAAATAAATTCGTCGCTTGTGTTACAGTTCAGGAGGTTGCGACTGCGATGGGGGGTGCAAGATGCGAAAACACAGATCACACAGATTGAAACGGATTAACACAGATTACGACATACGAGATACGAGATACGAGGGTGGGTTTTCACTTATCGAGGTGTTAATTGCAATACTGCTGCTCGGTCTTGCAATTGCCTCTCTTGTTACAGCTAATAGTGCATTCACAAAAGCTAACGGTGCCGGAACAGAGCTGTCAACCGCCGAGTTCCTCATTGAACAGATAAGGGAACTGACTACTGTGCTGCCGGTAATCGACCCAAACACCGGTGTTTCCACATTTGGTCCGGAGACGGGAGAGACCCTCGCTGATTATGACGACTTGGACGATTTTGATGGTGCGAGTTTTTCTCCGCCTATCGGTGCCGACAGAACCGCTCTGAACGACTTTGCTGCGTTTAGCCAGCAGATTACGGTTGAAAATGTCGATGCTTCGGATTTTGAGCAGGTTGTAAGTGACCATGGCAGCTACTTTGTTCGAGTAACTATAAAGGTTTTTTTGAACTCAAGGGAAATCAGCTCAGCCAGATGGCTCAGGGCCCTATACTAAAACACAGATTACACAGATTGAAACAGATTAACACAGATTGCGAGATGCGAAATGCACAATACGAGATACAAAAAACGAGATACGAAATATGAAAGTGGTTTTACCATTGTGGAGCTGCTGCTTGCTCTGGCAATAGCAAGCATACTGCTCGCTACCGTAGCTACTGCATTTAACGCCTCGATTATAAATTATCGGGAAAACGAAGATATGTTTAAGGTAATCAACAGTGCCAGACAATCCCTGTTCCGGTTGACAAGTCAGCTTCGCACAGCAGATGCAGTTGACCCTACCTCGCCGGCCAATGAATGCACCCTGATTACCGCCGGCGGAGATGATATAACTTATCGATATAACAATGTAGATAACAAACTTTATCTGATTACAAATGATGATTTGTCCGACCCTGATTATGTGCTCTGTGACAACGTCACTGCCATGACTTTCACAAAGGACACGGTGATTGTTGAAAGTATAGAAAAGGTCAGAAGCGTACAGATTTCTATAACGGTTGCGTGCGGCAATGTACAACAAAAGATTTCGGCTGCCGCGGTCGTCAGAAGAAATTTGAGCTGGTAATCATCGTTTTAGAACGAATAGCTTTTATCAAAGCATCCACATTCGTTCGTCATAACCAAATTTACTGAAACAATGTTGTACTGACATAATTTGTCATAACTTGTTTTAATACCTAATCTTACATCAACGAGCGAAATGTCATCTCTCATTTACATAGTTGTTTTGCACAAAAATCCTTGATTTTTAATTTTTCTTAACCATACTATAAGCGAATATTCTCTACTGCCTTACTTTGTAAAGCAAGACAGTGGAGCATTCTGCCAGGGGGCGGTTAGCTCAGTTGGCTAGAGCGCCTGCTCGACACGCAGGAGGTCACTGGTTCAAGTCCAGTACCGCCCATTGCCGAGAGGAATCGGAAATGCTTTTATGAGAGGGAGTTACAGATGAGTCCGTTTTGGAGGCTCCTTTTTTTATATCCAATTTCTTCTTAGATTTTGCTTCCAGTGTCCAACCAGTGTCTAAATGGTTTTGAGTTTTACCGCTGAGCATCTTGTCCATGACCTTCTTCGTCCAAGCCGTATGGGATTCATCAACGATGCTGTAAAATCTGTTGGTCGTCTCCAACTTGCTATGGCCAAGGTAGAACTTCACCACGTTAGCTGGAAGGTAGTCTGCCCAATTCTGAGCACAGGTCTTGCGGAAGGTGTGAATCGTGAACGAGCCGTTAAATCGTAGCCCCGCTCTCTTAGCGTGAGACTTGAAGTCCCGACCGACATTGTTGACCATATAACGATTTCGCCAAGACCATTCTTCTTTACGGTACATGTGCCACCTCTTGAGCACACGTTCGTACCGCTCTTTCGTCAACAGGATGTATGGCACGCCTTCAGGAGCCTCCTGCTGATATTGAGTCAACAAATCCAGCGTGTCGGTCGGTAATTGCACAAAACGTTCTTCTTTGTCCTTGACTGAGAAGGGAGGCATAAAATCACTGACTTCCCTGTTCTCGATAATCATTCTGCCACGCTCAAAGTCAATATCAGCCCACGTCAGATTGAAAAGCTCGCCGAAACGTGCACCACTCGTGAAAACAAGAGCATAGAACACCTTCCACCGCAATGTTGGAGCAACCTCAAGCAATCTCCGGTACTCAGACACAGCGAGACGATGCCACCGTTTTGTGCCAGGCTTTGGCATTTTCACATCTGCGAATGGATTCAGGGCAATCCACTTCCATCGCAGTGCGACACCAAAGATGGTCTTACAGTGCCGAGTAATCTGCAAACGTGTCCAGTCTGACAATGCCTTGCTTGGTTCATTTATGTAATGCGTTTGCTCTGCCAAGAAATTGTCTGCTTCTTTCGGTCCGATGCTTCTTACAAGACAGTTTCTGCCAAAGTGACTCAGAAGGCGTTCAACTGTTGAACGGTACAAATCCATAGTTGCTTCTTTTGCCGCAGGATTCCACGTTTTGAGAAAATCATCACACAGCCTGCCCAGAGCAACTTCTTCAGGTCGGTCACGCTTGATGCCCTTCTTGAACTCCTGCATCTTCTCCAAGCGAAAATCCTCGGCCTGCCACTTAGTACGAAAGCTCTTGCCATACCTCTTTAGTTTGCCGGTTTTCGGCTCTATCTCCCCGTACCAACGTATCAGCCAAGGTAATTTCCTGTTTGCGTAATGGTATAGACCTACTTTTATCCAAGCCATTTCACTTCTCCTTTCTGGGGCGTCTGCCCCGCTTTGAGCTAGAAATTAGTCAAAACTGTCATTCATAACCATATACTGTCTAATTCATTTAATATAAGGGGCCCTCAAGAAGCGGCGACTTATTAACAGGAGCTGCTATGCTATATTTTCTTTTAACTGACTTGACCAGATTTAATACCCAAGGTCTGGAGTTTGGAGAGAGATATATGGACTCAATCAATTGGTTAAGGTCTATCGGGAACAGAACTCCCCCATCAGCATCCTGTTGTGTGTTTTCTCCTGCCTCCCAAATAATTGCTCGTAATTCATTTTCATGTTCAAAGCTTTTTCTCTTAGTCAAAAATGGTGAGAATATATTAAGCTCACCTGTGAATTCCTCTTTTTCGTAATCTATATACCTAACCTTCCCTATATAAACTGTGGTGTTAGGGTTGTCCCTACCGAAAATTCCGTCCTTGTTTATTCACAAGGGTTTACGTACAATTACCAACTTTCAAAAAACTACCTGAAATGATACCATAATCAGGAAGAGTTGGTCAAAGATGAGCATCTGCAAAGCACTATTTCTGCTGTTTCGTGGCTTCCTTGTCAGCCGAAGCAATTTGATCTTGGAGAATCTGGCTCTTCGCCAGCAACTGACTGTCCAGCAACGAACTATCAAACGCCCTAAACTCAAGCTCAAGGACAGAATTTTCTGGGCATGGTTTTCGCGAATATGGCCTCAGTGGAAATCAGCTTTGATTGTCGTCAAACCAGAGACTGTGATCAAATGGCATCGGCGGGGCTTCAAGTTGTATTGGCGTTGGAAATCACAGCCCAGCAAAGTTGGGCGACCAAGAGTCAGCAAGGAAATCCGTGATCTAATCAGACAAATGTCCCAGGAGAACCCGACTTGGGGTGCTCCCAGAATTCAATCTGAATTGAAATTGCTTGGCTTCGAGATCGCAGATTCTACTGTGGCGAAGTATATGATTAGACAGAAGAAACCACCTTCACAAACGTGGCGATCTTTCCTGAAGAACCATGTCAAACAGATCGCTGCCATTGATTTCTTCATAGTTCCAACTGTCCGGTTCCAAATACTGTACTGCTTCATAGTTCTTCGGCATCATAGACGGCAAATTGTCCATTTCAATGTCACTATACGTCCTACTGCTCGCTGGACAGCACAACAGATTACTGAGGCCTTTCCATATGACACCGCACCAAAGTATTTGATTCGTGATCGTGACGGGATCTATGGCACATTCTTTGAGCAACGAGTTGAGAATATGGGCATCAAAGAAGTCCTCATCGCTCCAAAGTCACCCTGGCAAAATCCATATTGCGAACGTGTAATCGGCTCAATAAGAAGAGAATGTCTGGATCACTGCATTATCTTAAGCGAAAATCATTTGTGTCGCATTCTCAAAGACTATGTGTATTATTACAACAACTGCAGAACTCATCTTTCGCTTGATAGAAACTCGCCGTCTCTCCGAGATATTGAACCACCCTCAAAAGGCAAAGTTATCTCAATCCCACAAGTCGGCGGACTGCATCACGTTTACAAGAGAGTTGCTTGATTTTTCACGTCAGTAATTGGTCTGTGATGATACCCAATCCCTGTCCACTATTTGAAATCAGCCATTCCTGTGGTGCAAAAAGGCTGCGATGGAACCCCAAGTCAGCAATTTCCTCCTGAACTACTGCGTGCTTCTGGTCAAGACACAGTGCTCATTACTGATCTTCATGCCCGGATGGAATTTACGGTATGGACAGGTGCTACTCAGCCCAGGCAAATGAAACTCAGCACGGAGGAACAGGTTTCCCCAACTTTGTGGTCCACTGAGAGGATCATATTCATCAACTTTCACACCATAATATTCCCGTTGTCCGGCACACAGGTATCAGTTATCCGGCCGATGCCTAATATACTGCATTGGCGGGGCACAACAATCGGAATAAAAGAGTCTATCCCAGTTCCGTAAAGATTATTTTCGATTATTACGACGATCGGCACAGCTAATTTTGATGTCATATTCATTTTCCTCTTGAATCGAGGCGCTCCAACATGCAAAATTGATGTGTTGATAAATAAAAGCACCTTGTAGCAATAATACACTTTTAAAGGGGAAAAATATGACTCTGAAAACAGCAACACTAATTGCCTTGATTGGTGTAGCTTTAAATTTCGGCTTTCGCCTTCTAAGTATGTTGGGTGTCGTTCGTGTGCTTAGGCTTTACTATTGGATATTTCCATTGATAATCTTCAATGGCAGCCTTTTTCTGTTCCTGGCCGTTTTCTATTCCAAACAGAAAGAATGAGGATATGCAGAACGGCGTTTCCAGGCACAGGAGCCGCGAATTTCTGTAACTCTTTCCACATCTAAGACTTATCTATTGTCGGCCACGTAAACCCCGACACAAGGTCGTATGTTCGAAACGCGCCCCCGCTATGAACCTACGACCATGGTTGCATAGGAGCGGCAAAGCACTACAAACCAGCCGCCCGGGCCGCGCTACATAGGTACAAACCTTCCTCAAGGTCTTTGAGATAATCCGCAATTAGCTTAATTTCGACTTTTTCCATGCCCGTAATTCTATAGGATTTTTGTCAAAATGGCAATATTCTGCTTTGAATTTGGGGCAAAATGGCAATATTTTGATTAGAATTTTTCTTGACTTGTATTTTTGGAGTTGTACAATCACACTCAGCGAGTGAAGAGCATTATTGCTTCGAGCATTCCATCGAAATCGCTAATTTCGTAGTCTGAAGACGTCCAGAAGTTGGTGCTCTTTTTACTTTCAGGCTTACTGGCTGGCTACTACGCAGACGCAAAACAAATTAGTCATCAAGCCCCTGCAGGATGTCTAACTTTATCCTTATCATCCTCTACGCCGCAGGGGCTTTTATATCGAATGAAAAAAGCCAAGCACTATTTGTA
>JBGVTO010000123.1:0-16860 GCA_041862635.1 Phycisphaerae bacterium
GCCGGGTCAGGCATAAGCTGATTACCACTGCTGCCCTGCGGCAGCCGCCCAAGCTCGCTCTCGGTCATCTCTCTAATTCGCGGGACATTTGCGCCTATCTTTTTCAAAATCTCAACCGCAATGCCGCTGTCCTCGCCACAAACCGCGCCTAATAGATGCAATGGTGAGGTAACAGTATGCGACTTGGCCATCGCGAGCTGCTGAGCAGTTGCCAATGCCTCCTGGGCTTTTAGTGTGAATTTATCGAATTTCATAGCCAATCCTTCTTTTACGCAGACGAAATTTCAATTACAGACATACTTTAATACTCAATAAGTGCAAATAGCGTGCCCGAACAAACCAAAATTGTAATTGCCGTTATAATAAGCAATTACAGCTTTCTTGTTCTTCTGCGTGTGTGCCAATTTGGCAGGTCTAATCGTTTGTTCCGGCGCACTTGCAGCGCATCTGGATAAAACAGCGGATTTCTACAACCTCCCCAGATCGGTTTTTCGTAAACCCCGGCTATTTCAGCATATAGCAGGGGGCAAATATTTCATACGGTGAAGTGTATACTTGCGATTTGGGATTTCTTATCACGGATGGTCCGCGAAGACGGACTGGAATGTTACCAGACGGCGTTTGGCGAAAATTCTCGGCTCAATAGCGACAGTGCGGTGAGGGCTTACTCAATACCAACCCAACCTGTTTTCACATTATAAATGAAGTTACCTCTCAGACGAGTACTGATGTACACACTATCACCATTGATGGCAAAAACAGCTTGCAGCCTTTTGTCTATCTTGATATGTGCTGCTCCTGATCGGGATAGTGCGTCGTGAAGGTCTGTTCCATATTCGAGAATCTGATTATCGGAAAAGCCCGCTCGTCGCATCACTCGTACAATGTCATCGGAGCTTAGAGTGAGTACCTCTTGGTGGTTCAACGGTATGACCTCAAAGCCTCTTTGTGCACAACTAACCACACCAAAAGCCAGAAGCGCCAGCAACAATGACACAATAAACACGCCACTGCCACTAATTCTTGTTTTGCGACTCATCGGCTTCACAGCTCTTTTGTCTCCTTAATATGTTTTTCATCTGATCGGACGCGATAAACTTTCCCGAAGACTCGTCTTAAAATCTCCACCCACTGATCTGATCGAAGGCTGAATTGCAGGCATCTGAGGTTGGGCGAAATCGAGGGGTCGGCTTGACTCCGGTATTATGTTTGCCGTGACGAAGACAGCGATTTCCCTGCTGGACTCAATGTCGTTTGTACTTTTAAACAGGTTCCCCAATAGCGGAATGTTGCTGAGGCCTGGGGTGCGCCTCTTCTCCAAACGCGTTCGGTTCTCCGTCAGGCCGGCCAGTGCAACTGTTCCGCCGTTACGAATGCGTACCGTGTTGTTGGATGTTCGCCGCGTAACAACCGGAAGGTCACTTCCCCTGCCGCGAGGTATGCTGTCACTGACTTCGATGGCCAACTCAAGTGTAATATCGTTATTGTCCCCGATGTGGGGTGTGATACTTAACCTGGTGCCGGAATCAATTTTCTCCAGCTCAGAACGGGTGTAGTAGTAAGCGGTCATCGGCGAGGTCATCATATAGTACTCTTCAGTCATGACATTGATTTCCGCCACCTTGCCGTCTTGAGCCAACACCTGAGGTTTAGCCAGAATAGTCACCTCGTCATTCTGAGCGAGCAGGTTAAGCGCTAACGTCAGCGAATTGGTGAATGTTGCGTCGGGTGTATAGCCAATTTGGATACCCGACGCTATGCTGCCGCCGAAGTCAAGCATCCCCGCGGTCCCCTTCCCAAGGAGATCATTGGTAAAAAGACCGGCGTTAATCGTGGGCCAACCCCACTCGACACCCAAGTTCAGCAGGTCGCCACGTTCCAGCACCACAACACGCGCATCCAGGAGGACCTGGGGTCGATGTCGGTCGATTTGCTTGAGGTCCGAGACGATACGCTCCATCAAAAGCGGCGGTGCTGTAACAACCACTGTGTAGGTGTCGGTCCCGGGCTGGCCAATTTCGGCCTGAACGTAGGCCTTGAAAGGAGTGGATAAAAGTCCCACTGCTGCCCCAGCCGTGATGTAGTTCAGTTTTATCCGGCGTGTTTCGCTCACAACCGGGAACAACGCACTTGTTGGGTCCCCTGAACAAACCAGATAATAATACGGTGTCTTCTTGACAACATAAGGAGTGCCGGCCAGGACAATCTGGAGAGCCCTGTCAAGGGGCACATTTTCAAGCGTGCAGGTTACCACCCCTATGACGGTCTCATCGGGGATAATAGTAACGCCCGCCGTTGAAGCAATGTCCTGAAGCGCCATGGCGATATCCGCATCAACAAAGACATTGCTGATAAGCGGTACTTGGGGAGCAAGCAGGTTTGGCTCTACCGGAGCTACCTGCTTGAGCAGAAGGTTTTCCAATTGTGCTCGAATCTTGGCAATATCCCTCTCTAAAGGTGTTTTCGGCTCCTCCTCAACCACAGGAGCTGGCGTAGGCGCAATGACGGCCTCCGTCCCAGGAGGCATTTTCCACTCAGGGGCTTCCGGCACAATGGCCGTGGGCGCAAGAGGTGTCGGTTCAGTAGGTGTCGGCTCAGAGGGAGTTGGTGTTGGCTCGACTACGCGCGGCGCAGGACGCCTTGCCGATTCCGGTAAATCATCCCTATAGTTCTCCGTAATGTTAGTGTATGACTTACTCGGGAACTCGAAACCTTCTCTTGACAACGTAATCTCACCGCTCCAATCATATGGCACTTCAACAGTGAATCTGCCCCTGGAGTCGGTGATAGCGGTGCCTCCGCCATTATTTGCTGAGACCTGTACACCTTCGACAGGTGTTCCGCCGACCATCACCGCATTGGAGATGGTGAACGTTCGCAGTATCGCAGAATAGTCCTGATTCGTCTGGTCCCTGGTAACAACAGGGTACGGTTTATTAGTCGGCCTGAAGGTATAACCTACTTTTGTCGGGGTTATTGTGCCGCGCCAGCCGTAATCCACCGTCAATTCGTACTCGCCATTAGCATTAGTTGTCGTGGAACCTCCGCCACTGTCTGCCAATACAAATACATCTTCGACAGGTTCGTCCTTGTCAGAGCGCATCGTACCAGAGATGGTTTGCTTCAACAACATTGGGATGTAGTTCTGGTCAAACTCAGGGCCAAACAGTTCAGGGTATTGTATCTCAGGCGGGTCAAAGTTATAACCTGCCTTTGTCGGTGTGACCGCGCCGCTCCAGCCGTAATTAACAACGGCGCTGTAAGTGCCGTCCTCCTTACTAATAACGGCTTTACCCGGAAAACCTTTCATTATTGCAGAGCCCGTTCCAACAGAACCGCTAATTGCAAAAGTAATCTCTTTCGAAGTGTAGTTCTGGCTCTTCTGGTCTTTGCTAATGAGACTGTATACGTTACTGGGCGGGGTGAACTCGTAACCTTCTTTTATGGGCGCAACCGTACCGCTCCAGCCATAGTCAACAGTGGTACTGTACAATCCGCCCCCACTGGTAACCGGATTACCGGGCAGTCCATCCATTGTTACGCCGTCCATACCAACGGAACCGGAAATGGTTAATGTAATCACTTTCGGACTGTAATCCTGATTGGTCCGTTCACTGGTAAGTTTAGTGTAGTTCATTGTAGCCGGTTCAAAAGTGTAACCTTCCTTTACCGGCTTGACCGTCCCGCTCCAGCCGTAGTCAATGCTGGTGCTGTAATAGCCGCTCACATCGGTAAAAACAGCAGCGCCCGGCAGACCCTGCATTTCCACTCCATCCATACCAGCCGTGCCGGATATCGTAAAGGTCATCACATTCGCAACGTAATCCTGATTAGCCTGTGCGCCTATAAGGTCAGCGTATGTCATTTCAGCCGGCTCAAAAGTATAACCATCCTTCGTTGGCCTGACCGTGCCGCTCCAGCTGTATTCAACCGTAGCGCTGTAAATGCCGTTCACGCCGGAAGTCGGATTGCCCGGCAGACCGTTCATTACTACACCCTCCACTCCAGCGGAACCGGAAATTGTAAAGGTAATCAGTGTACCTCTGTAGTCCTGATTCATCTGGTCCCTGGTAACAGCAGTGTATGGCCTACTGGCTGGCGTGAAGATGTACCCAACCTTCGTTGGGGCAACCGTGCCATTCCAGTCGTAGTCCACGATGGCCCTGTAAGTGCCGTCACTGCCGGTAATCGGATTACCCGGCAGACCCTCCATTACTACACCTTCCATACGGGTTGTGCCCGTAATAACAAAGGTCTTCAGCGTTGCCACGTAGTCCTGATTACTTTGGTCGCTGGTAACTCTTGGGTAGGGTCTGTTAGCTGGTTCGAAGGTGTAACCAGCCTTTACCGGTGTAACTGTACCGCTCCAGGCGTATTTAACGGTGTCACTATAATTGCCGTTCTCGTCGGTAACAGGATTGTTCGGCAGACCATTCATCGTTACGCCGCTCAGCCCTGGTACTGAACCGGAGATGGTGTAAGTTATCGCTTTGCCTTCGATCGCAGCCTGGACGCTGATGTTGACCGCGCAGAGCAAAGTTACTACGCAGAGGACCACTACGCCGTCCGATAAAACTCTACCGATATTTTTCCTTGCCATAAGTCAATGTCCCTTTCTGTAGCCATTAACCGGCAAAACTACAGCTCCTTTGCCTTGTATCGGCAATTCAGCTTGTTTCTTTAGTAAAAAATCACTTTGCCGGCGTGCTACCATAGAACCTTTATTTTTTCTCCAAGCTCCTCTTCTAACTTCACAACTTCAATAATCCTCCGTTGCCCCTGGGGCACGACACGTATACCTATTTGTTTGGTCGCTATCTCCCCCGGAGCGTATTCTAAAGCCGCTGCAAGAAGGTATGTACCCGCAGAAACATCTGAAAAATCGATAATTCCAGAGAAATCCCTGACCTCAAGCGGCAGCATTAAATCTGACTTGCTGCTGCTGAGCGCTGTCAATGCTCTTGGCCTACCCATTGGGTCTGCTGCGTCTACAACTGCGGCCCTGCACCTGATAGGGGTAAAGTGGATGCGTCCGAAATTGCCAAACCGGGCGACAATATAATACTGTGAGCCCTCCTTGAGGGCGGGGCTTAGCTTCATTCCATGGACGAAAGGTTCGGCACTGATGCTCTCGTCTGTAACACAAATATGTGCGGTTGTTACGCCGCCCTTCTGTCCGTCCGGATAAGTGCTGAATATACCAAGAAGCGCATAATAACAGGGATGCATCGCTGCTGATTTCGGCATCGTTGCAGTGATGCGTATGCTCCGCTGACTCATGCTGCGAAGTGTGAAACTCTCCGGCTCTATCTTCACCCACTCGGTGCAGTCCAAATCATCGCCCTTCAAGTCGCCGAAAGCTACCCCTCGAAGATTACCCGGCAATGCCAAACCTGTTTGGATGTTGACCGTCTCATCCGAAGCGTTACGGATTTTTACCGCTGTCGTGCGTGTAGCCCCCGGGCGGCAATTTATAAGAATATTACTCGGCAGCACGTCAAGCGGCGCATCGGTCGCGACCTTCGTAATGCTCGTGTCACCGACAAAATTTAACTCCCTATCAATCCTCTCTGCACGCCGGCCGTCCACATAAAGCACGCCGGATAGCCTGTAATTCCCGGATGGCAGAGACCGCCCGATGTTATGTTTTAATTTGAATTTGGCCCCCGGGATGATACTGACACCTCTGAATTCCGCATCGGTAACTTCTCGCCAGTGCCCATCCCAGAAACCTCTGACTTTTGCGAAGGCCTTTAAGTTGGAATAAGTCCCACCATTATTTGAAATATCCATTGAGACTGTTGTCGTTGGAAGTTTGTCTCCAACGGCCTCAACGAGCTCCATCCCGATGTCCTCAAGCTCTATATTGTGGCGCATTGGCCGACCTTGTACCTCAGCGAGAACGGGAACCAAAAATCGCAGGATCACATTAATATCTGTCGCGTCGGGCCTGGACCTAAGGGTGGCTAAAATCCCCGCAGTGTAAAATCCACGGATACCAGGCGGCACCCTTAAAAACACATCTACAGACTGTGCTCTCATTGGGGGAAGGTCAACACCCTCAGGTCTAAATCTTATCCATTCCTTGCACGAAGAAAGAGCTGATGTGTCAAAATCAACGTTAGGGTCCTCAAGAATTCGCCACTCACCATCCTCATACTGTGTCAGCTCGACTACCGACAAATCTATTGAGTGGGCTTCGTTAGGGTCGAGGCTTTGAAGGTCGAGGGGCGTCTTGAATATCTTACCGGGGCGGACCGCAAGATCCATCTTCATCGGCTGGACTAAAAACTGGCCAAACGCAGGCCCAGCAGACGCAAGTACCGCTATTGCGATAACCAGGGCTATATGATGGCTTTGAATACCATTTTGCTTTCTCACTTTTTTTCCTCCCAAAAGCTAATTTCCACCAACCGATCACTCTTTGTTATAAAGTCGAATAATATTATTGAAGAGACAATTTCAAAGCTCCTTGTTCGTTCGCCATTCTGAGTTTATTATTGCATTTTTTATGGTAAATTTCCGCGATTATGCACCAATATTGCGTCTTTTACCTTTTCGGCAAATTAACATCTTTACTTTTTATAATTCCTTGTAAAATCCCCATAAGCACTGCCAATCCCCAATTTTATGCATTTACCCGCCACTTAATATATCCTCGCTTGATAACGACATTTACATTACCTTCCCTTCCCAAGCCTGCATTTAATTATTACCAAGTTTAACACTTTCCGGCTTGGATGTCAAGTATAATTTGCCCAAAACGCCCAAATTAACAAAAATCTTTGTAAAAATTTAGGGAGGGGCAGATTTTACATCCGTCCCTCCCTATATCAACATCTACATACTTTCCTAACAGTCACACCTTTAGGTCTTATGTCCCCTGAGGAGCTGTCGGACCACCTCCCTGCCAGGTACCTTCCCACGTCGCATAACTTTGGTCGGGTTTAACAGTTATCCAAAGGTCTGCAACTTTGATCTCGTCACCTTGCTGACCGGCATCCCAGACCGCGATATCCCAGGCCTTGATACAAACCTTACGTTTGTGCCATTCGCCGTCACCGGGGATTACATCGGGAACATCACCCTCATCAACTGCTTCATAATAGACTTTTTCCTTGTCGTCTGGCCACCAGGAGACCCTGTTCGCCGTTTTGCCGCTGAGTTTTGCATCGAAGTTGGCTCTTATCTTAATCTCCTCGCAATCCTCGTAGCACGGGAAGTCTTTTGTTGTGCTCTTCTTGTACGGCTCTTTGTCGCAGGGTATCTGTTTTAGCTTGATCTTATAGTCTCCGCACTTCTCCAGTTGTACAAAGTAACCCACATCCATATATACAGGTATAGAACATACGGGTACATATATGTACTCATAGGGCCACATACCGTCAAACTTCTGCATGTTTTTTCCAGGGTCCACTGCTTGTACTGAAGCTGTCAGGAAAGCTACAACTGCAATCGTAAATAAAATTTTCTTTACCATTTTCATTTCCCTCTCTTAATTCTTATTGCTCCTTAATGCCTTTATTGGCCTGTGGAGCTAATACAGTTCCTTCGCCCAGGCCCAACGAATGCCTGAGCCACACAATCAGCGGGCCGAAATCTTTTTATAACCGGCTCCGGCAAATATGCCCGCTTTTCTACCTGAGTCGGGACCCCTAATAATACGATTCAAATCTGCGATTTTAAGTCCCAGTCATCAATCGTTTTACCGCCTCAAGACCGGGCCTGGTTCTTCAGGCGGCCCGCAAGCATCCTTTCGCTTACGAGTTGTCACTTTTCACTACCTCACACCTCCTTTCTCCCCCACCCTTTTTCAAGGAAGGGGCTTTCGTTCTTTTTCGGATAATGTCTATCCACAAACCCTGGGCATATTCAATCAACTAATTATTACGCAGTAAAGTCCTCCTCTTTTTCATCACTGTCTTCTCCAATTATTGCGGTGGTGGCATTACTGTAAATGTAAGAGCTCCTGAGTATCTTCCCGCAAAGTCGAAGTGAGTGGCCTGCAGCTTAAAATCCAGCTTAATGTCATGTGAGCCGGTTTCCGGCTCCGATATAACCACCGGTTTTGCCATTCTGATATATTCTTCGTTCGTTACCGGCGCCTTTATCAAAATGCGCTCTGGGGGTATGGTGTAGCCTCTGGAGTGCTTAAGCTCCGTCACTGAGGCTACAATCGAGCCGTGCAGACAGTTAGATTCCACATGAACAGTTAACGACGCTGCCGCCGAGCGATAGATGCTTGGAAACATAACTTGTCCAGATGCAAAAATGGGGTCTGCGAATGTAGGCCTATCAAAGTCAAGTACGTTCGGCGTAGTGGATATGCTGACGAATGGGCCAGAATCCCGCTGGATAATAGTAAATCGGCCGACGAGTGGGCCAGAATCCGCCTGGGCAATACCAGGCAGCCCAAACATAACCATCATCGTTATCCAAGTTATTACCACTAATTTCTTCATAGTTTTCTCCCCCCAAAAACTACCAATAATCTCTCTGCTGCCAACGACCAGCAGCACGCCTCACTGTTTTACCGGACTTAAGACGCTCCGTTTCGCTTTTTTTGTCTCGGCACTTACTACATTAGTGCCGTCCGTTATATTAGCTGCGCAGCGTCTCTTCATCACTTGGCTAAGTTTTTCCAGACGAACCGAAAGTGGGGATATAAAGAAAGGATGTATGTGATGTCATTTCATCTCTCCTCATCATCACTCTCCTCACTCCCGGCTCGACACCAAAGACAGATTATCGCCGGGCAAGCAAAGGCTCAAGTACAAAGAAAACGATCATCATTAAGTTGCAAGCCTTACTAACTTGACGAATTTAACATTTTTCTTACTGTATGTCAATAGCTAAATTCTAAAATTTAGCTTTTTTTTACTATTTTTGCTCCTTGGCTCATTTTTATTATTTTACCCAATCCTACCTATAATGTCAATGGTTATTTTGCCTATTTTCCCGCATTTAGCTATTTCACCTGTTTCTTAGAACTCTAATTTTTTCCGGCCAATTTGTACCAGACGAGCCAGCCAATCCTCAAATTTGCGTAACACTTTGTGTAACAAGGAGATACAACACATAATATATGGTCATAATTGCATTTCAGTTGCTGGCAAGGCTTGCGAAGTCTTCCAAAATGCACAATCGGTAATAAAAAAAAATTTGCCTCATTTACCTTTATTTTTTACAGATTTATTAACATCTTTCGACAAATTTACTGTTTCCTGCCGCAAGGTCAAATCCCTGTGAATAAAGGTTTTTTGTGAGCTGGTTTCACTCGAACACTCTTTTAAGGCGTACATTTCTCCGGTTAAGCTTGGCCCCCATATCAGACGCAGATAAATTATAGCCTGCGTATGAGTGTCTGTGTTTCTTATCAATTGTTATTTGTGTTCGCGGGGAAAATGATTTTATCGTTCTGAGTAATACGATTTACGCAATTTGCTCTTATAGTCAGTTTTACGGGTCTAATTCGCACCGGCAGCAAAGCTCGCCATTAATCTTCTTGCAATATTGACCGGTTGGATGTAAAGTGGACGAAAATTTGTCGGAAATACGTTTTTCTTTTAGAACATTATGAGGTCCTACAAAAACAGGGATTTGCGCCCGTAGCTCAGTTGGACAGAGCAACGGATTTCTAATCCGTAGGTCGCAGGTTCGAGTCCTGCCGGGCGTGTTATTGTAAGGTTTCAGTTGTAAAGTATTTACGATTGCCCGGGTTTTCTCTGCGTGCCCGAAAAACCCTCATTTTTGCCCGAGTGGGTCAAAAGTGGGTCAGTCAGGTCGCTTCTCAGGATTTTTGACTGCACCTGTCTGGCCTTTTCCGAATCACTTTTTCGGACAGCCAAATAATATCGCTGCGTAGTCTTAATGTCACTGTGGCCAGCAAGTTTCTGTACCACATGAATAGGTAATACATTTGCCCAGTTTGTGATGCAGGACCGCCGTAAATCCTGAAGAACAAAACATCCTACTCCGGCCCTGCGGCAGATAACCTTAAGATCCCGCGTGAGATTATTTATCAACTCGTAATCAGCTTTCCAAGTACCTTTGTAGCGCCGCAACAATATATGAGCTAAGCGATCTCCGGAGACGAAGACGTAAGGGCTCCTTTCGTCCGCTATGGCTTGCAAATCTACCAGCAACTGTATAGTTCTTGGAGGAATAGGTATAACTCTGCTCTCATGATCTTTAGGTTCCCAAGCTAATAGGAATTTTGAAGCCTCTTTCGGTACGAAACTGACATTTTGTGCATCGAAGTCTATATTGGCCCAAGTGAGATTCAATAACTCGTCTCTTCTGCCACCGCTGGAATAGGCCAAGGCTAATAAGGCTTTCCACCACAACCGGTGGCTTGCCGAGAACACTTTCTGAAATTCTTCCATAGAAACATATCCCGGCGGCTTAGGGGCAAACTTTCGTTCCTTAATCTTTGCAAAGGGATTGTTCGCAGTAGGCAGGTAGCCTCTTGGTTCAATTGCAAGATTGAAGATTCTTTTAAGTGTGCGGATATCTTTGTTTACCGTACCCACCTTTACACCCGAAGCCAAACGAGCAGCTATAAAAGATTCAGCGTGTCGCGGCGAGATATTCTGAAGCCGTATGTTATTACCCACATGTGCCATCAACATCCTCAACGCACGGATTTGGTCAGACAAGGTTGCAGGTGCAACCTGATCACGCATAACTTTCTCATGCTCTGCGACAAAATCCTTTAAAGTAATTTTTGGCGGCGGATCCGCCTTACCGTTTCGAACATCCGACTGTTTGGTTTCTGTGAATCGTTCTGCCTCCTTTCTTGTCTTAAAGCTTTTGCTGTACCGCTTCCCATCAGACCCGAACCAACGCACTGCCCAACGAAAAGCACGTTTCTTTGGCCATTTTCTCTTGGGCAAAGACTGGCCCGACTTGTCTGTGGGAATCTTTCCATGGTATTTCCTGTATATACCAACTTTTTCAGTCGCCATGATAAAACCTCCTGGCCCTACATGGGCCCCAGGCCACCACGGACGACTGACCCAGTTGGTCAATATACAACCAATTCTTCAGGAGCGCAAGTGTAATCATATATTTTTTACTCCTCAGTTTTTACGGCTAGAAATTGGTCCAATTCAGCTTTGCGATACCACACATGACGAGCAAATTTGGTAGCCTTTAATTGTCCCTTATCTCGCCAATAGTTCAACGTACGAATAGCCGATTGCGGAGTATGGCTACCTGTTTCATCAAGGCGTAAATATTGTGCCGCTTCAATTGGTGTTAATAATTCAGCAAAAACTTCAGGTCGAGGCGGCCAATTGTCGTTTTGACTTTCTCCTTGATTCTTCATAGTCACTGACTCTCCTACTAAAAATAAAAAAATAGAGTTGAACCAATTAGCTAATTGTCCTGTCACCAATATAAGAGTCCTACGAGATGGTGATTCTTACGTAATGTATGAGAAAAGGGAAAGATCAATTCCATTCATCGCTATCATCGTCGCATTCGTCACTTGGTGGTCTTGCTTGCCAATCATACCAGCACTCTCGAGGTTCTTCATCTGTGCCTTCAGGCCAATGACGGTATTTTTCACACGATTCGCACTTTTGTTCATAGATGATTTCGTGACTTTCAGGACAATACCGTGTATTTTGTCTGCTTATAACGAGTTTCCCTGCTCCCCTAGTGTGTCGCCGTCTTGGGGGACCTTTTCGCCGTCCGGTACGGCTTGAGCCCTTGTGGGGTCTGCGTAACCCTGGTGGATTTGGCGGTGTCATGTGAGCAGAGCCTTCTTGTGGACGCGGTGGTGAACCCTGAAATCTACCATATTGCTCGACTGTAGCTTCAGAAGATTCTACGTTCTCTGTCGGTCCCGCCACTTCCGGGGTAACGGGCTCTTCACCTTGCACATCTGATTCGTCTCCGTCTTTGTCTACTCCAGCCTCACGTGGTCCAGGCTCAGGTGGCATTGACGGAGTGTTTTCTATGCCGGCTTCAACGGCGTCCAATTGTGTGGCTAGGTCGTCCATTAACAGCTCATCACGTTCGGCCAGAGGGTCTACAAAACCCGGCGGATTTTCGATGCTGTATTCGAGAGCGTCAAGCAGCGGTTCGTCCATCGGATTGGTATTGTCCAAAGGATTTTGATTTTCCAGAGGATTCAACGGGTCTTCCATGATTCAGTTCCTTTCAAGCTTTTGCGTCTAAAGGCCAAACATGAAGAGAACACACGACGTTACCTGCCTGGGAAAAGCCCCTCGTTGCCAATCAACGTGTCAGTCCAGTCGAAGTTCTCTACCAGGCAATGGGCTGCATCCAATAAGGTAATTGACTTCTGCCAATCCTCGCTCAAATCTTCGGAATTCTTTTTCAATGCTTCTTCAAGAATCCGTTTGGTTTTTTTATCAGGGGTAATAGCTATCACTTTATCGATGCCGGGAATTTCCGCCTCTATCAGAGTATTCGTGGCATCGTAGTTAATACTGCTGCAGCATATTTCAACGATGAACCGTCCACCGGCAGGTTCCAATACCAGCAGATCCGGCTGCAGACCCTGGTCCCGGGCGACTGAGCTGTTCCGCTGCAGGCGCCACTTTGTGCCAACAAGACCGATGCGTTTTTCTACCTGACACAAAAGGTACTCATGGACAACGCCGGATTTGAACTTCTTGATGCGAAGATTGCGTTTCTGTGCCCAGGCCACTCCTTTGTCTGTAGGCTGGAAGAATCTGATTTTTCCCCCAATGGTTTGTTCGAGCTTGCTAATCAGGCCCCGAGCATCTAACTCGGCCCGTGCCCGAAACTCCCTGGCCCTGTCTATTCTCAGTGTTGTGCACCGCTGTTCGATCGACTCAGCCGGGGCTTCGCAGATTCTCACCATCACCAGCAGTACATCTCCCGCAAGGTCGTCTGGAGCTAACATTCTTGTGGCAGCAGCAGTCGTTTTTTTGGTCTTATCGTCATGATAGCTCCATTGAGCTTTCGAAAGCAAATCTTCTGCCTGCCGGTGCAGTTCTTGTTCTTTTGGTTTTGTCGGGAAGTTCAGTTCCGGAACCTCGATTTCGAAAGGTGTAGGATGGAGTGTATAGTGGATAACAGGTCAAGAACACTCCAGATGGTCCCTGGCGGGGGTCAAGTGCGAATTCAAATACGTGTCAAAAAGTAGACTATTTGTGTTGACCCATCATCTCTCGCTGTTGGTACAATATATGAATCGTACCCCTTTACACGTTCAAAATTATGATCAGCAAAAAGTAAGCTAACACTTTCTTTTTCGAGTACTAGCATAAATTTTCTAATTTGTGCCTCCGTCAAAGATTTAGATTCTTCAGAGTCTCTAATAAAATAGACATTAGCGCCTCTTTCAAGACACCTTTTAAGCCAAGCTAATAAATTGGAAGCCCGAGCCTCTGAAACAAGTTTTCCTGCATGATTTGTATCATGACTATATGCAGAGTATTCGAATCCTCGGATTCCATTGTCTATTCCGCCAACAAAAGCTTCACCCATTGTCAATCCTGCACCAAGGCAAAGTAGACTCATATCGAAACTCGTGATTCTCGTTTCTTTAATGAGTTCCTTTAAGTTTTCTTCAATGAGATGAGCGCATTGTACGGCTCGCTTCTTTGCATCCTCAGTAACATCGTATGGTTTGATATTAAGCAATTTAGCCTTATATACATTAAAAAGAATCTGTGCCCCATCACCAATTGTTTTGTCCATGACTCCACCTGTTGATATAGCGGCTTTGCGAATAAGCCCATGATATTTACAGACGAAATTCTTATACTTTTCGAAGTTAGATTTCGAACGACACTTTGCAGAAAACTTTGTTGAATTTCTCAGGTCAATATGAAGGGTTATAACATTCAGAGCCTTCTTTAAAGTGAGAGCATCTGGATTCTGCCCCAATAGCTTTTCGACTTTTTCTTGACGTTCAGCCCAACCAAAGTGATAACGGATGAGTTCAGATTGAGTACTTTCGCTTGTGGAGAGAGAGGCTCTCGTTTTTTCAATTACTTTTCGGACTTTCAGAGCCTCTGATGCCATCCGACAAAATAACGACAAACACCAGCTTTCGTCAGTGAGAAGCGACTGAAAATATCTATTACATCTAGCCCATAATACAGCAGATGGTTTTTTTTGTTTACAAAGTCCGATTGGGAAACCGAAGTCGCAGATTATATCTGCATTTTTGCGAATTAGATCATGATTTGCAGGATTAGGCGGAATGTCCAAATCAGGAAATTCCTCCCATCTTTGAAATAATATATCTTTACCAAGTACTCCAGCCTTTCGGTCAAAATCTGTTTTATCTTTTTGGAGGTCTATCAATGCAACTGGTCTTTTTTTATTCACAATCCAGTTTGTAAAACCGTCGGTTCGAGGTTCTGGCCAAGAACTTAATTCCTTCAGCGTAAACCAGCGTTTTTGCACTCGATCCCATATTTGGCATTCGTAACCTAATTCATTTGCAGCCTTTAAGGTAGCATTGTATATTGAATTAAGCGTGGTAGTGTTCCCTACTTTACTGACACACGAGAGCAATTTACGGTTTTGTCGTAGTGTTATATTGAGGTCACAAAAAAGCTCAATCTGTCGGGCAGCCAGTGCTGCTGTTGAGGCGAACTGATACATAAGAAGGATAGACGCTGTACTCTGAAGCATTCGCAGTTCACACCTTTTCTGAAACTTTTGCGGTTGGTAATTGGGGTCTGAGGTCGCCACCTGGCGGTAGACGCTGTACTCGTAGCTCCGGCAGCTAAAGGACTCCTTCCTGACAGTATATTTTTCGCTCATCATAACACATACTACCGGTGTGACATATGTCAGGATGGTGTATACGGTGCGAAGAAATGTGTCGATCATACGATTCTTTTTGAAATAAAAAAGAGCCGACAGTTTCCATAACTGCCAGCTCTTTTACTATATTAGGTGTCATTTTTGAGTTTGGCTGAACTAATCCGCACTGCCGTCCGTAGTGAAACTCAAAGACGCATCCAATGCCTCGGACAGTGAGTTGAGTGAAAGATGGGCACTTATCAGAGATTTAATCTGGTTATCATCGAGCGCGCAGTCATAGATGCGGACGTCGTCAAGGGCACCGTTGAACCGATTGGCAGTGTTGCTTCCACCCAACACCACCTGTGCATCGGTTTTGGATCCGAATGAAAAGGCGCCCCTATTTACCCTTCCCCCCATGCGATAGATTATGGCAGTAGCTCCATCAAATGTGACGCACCAGTGCTCCCAATCTCCTTCAGTCAGAATCCCGCCAATAACTCCCGCATAGCCTTCCCGCTCAAACATCGCATCTCCACTAATATGATTGGCTTCCAACTGCCACATCATATCATTAACGTTCCAACTGTTTCTCTTGCAGATTAAGCTCTGGTATCGACCATTGAGTCCGTTCCATTTGGCCCAGAGGCAGATGCTAAGTTGGCCCGTTGCATCAGATGGATTGAAAGTTCCACAGTCCACATAGTCGTTGTCACCATCGAATTCAAGAGCGCCACCTAACATACCACCCATCGGCCGCCAGATGGGATTTCCATACAGTATACCATCATTATCACCGACGCTGTCATAAGCGATCCCACCTTCTATCTCATCCAGCTTCCAGTGCGCAACGATGCATTCGGTTGACTCATCGTATATGTCGGCAAACTCCGGATTGAGCAAATAGTCAATGGCGTTGCGGAACATCTGCAAGCCCTCGGCTGTAAGATTCAGCTCGCCCTGGGCTCTGGTTATTACCTCTTGTCTGTCAGGATCAGAGAACGTACCGGCACAGAACAGCATGCGTTTACCTCCGGCGAACTGTCCAGCGCCTTCGTAGAATTCTACACCGGCATCCCACTCGGCGATCCAACCCATCTCTAACCCGACTGGTTTGGCAATGAGCTGGCCGTTGCCCATGTCTGTCCCGCCGATGAACGCGGTGAATCCTGTACCGACGAGTGGATCAATCATCTGAGTGGCATTCAGAGGACCGCCTCGAAGGGTTGGATCGTACAATGTCATTGGCACACCCTGAAAGATAGGATGATGTGAGTCCACTGCCCCTGCGTAGATATATGAAGTGTCATCTGGCGCTCTGGCGTCTGAATTGACCCAGTTCCACCGGCTGTTGCGGGCAAAATGAGAGTTCATTGTCAACAGCGGAGTTTTGAGCGAATTCCACTCAGTTTTCTCGTTACCTTGATTGTAGCGGCTGCTCCAGCCTAACCGGCTGACGATGATAAGGTCAGCCGCATTCAATTCGGCGATCTTGTCTGGAGTAAGCTCGTTCCAGTATTCCGGCCGGACGTCAACGCTATGGCCCTCGGAAATAAGGAAGCTCTCCAGGCTGTGGTCGTCTCGAAGCCCGTCCCAATCATAGTCTATCGCTTCCGTGACCAGGATGATGTTAACGCCGCCTAGTAGATAGTTGATGGCATTGCGGAACATCTGCAGGCCCTCGGCTGTAAGGTTCAGCTCGCCCTGGGCGGTGGTCATTACCTCTTGTGTGTCGGGGTCAAAGAACTGAATCTCCTGCGTGCCGGCACAGAACAACATGCGTCTGCCACCGGTGTACTGGCCCGCGCCTTCGTAGAACTCCACACCGACGTCCCACTCCGCAATCCAACCCATGTTCAGGGCGACCGGTTTGGCAATGAGCTGGCCGTTGCCCATATCCATCGTACCGATGAACGAGGTTAGTCCGGTACCGATGAGCGGATCGACCATCTGAACGACAGTCACGAGGGCAGAATCGTCTGGATCAGTCGGATCATGCGCCGTCAGCGCGCCCCGGAAGACAGGGTGATTGGGTTTCACCGCCACCGCGTGGATTTGCGGAGTCTCGTCTGGCGTCCCGGAATTGACCCATTTCCACCG
>JBGVTO010000124.1:0-8089 GCA_041862635.1 Phycisphaerae bacterium
CCCATCGCCACCCACTGATGTTTTCACGGTCGAAATAATGGACTTTGCGCCCCTCGACATTGAATACGTGAAACCTGCTTTCATGGTCGGTCAATACAATCCACTTGGAATCAGGCGACCAGACTGGTTGATAACGGTAGCCGGGTCCCATGGACGTAATGGTCTGTGGTTTTCCTGTCCCATCGGCTGGGCGAATAACAAGCTCGTTCTCACCGGATTCATCTGAAAAGTAGGTGACCCATTTTCCATCCGGACTCCAGGAAGGCTCGCGTTCGGCGATACCGCTCGTGCGGGTGAGATTGCGCGGAGTACCGTTCTTGGCCGGTAATGACCAGATATCACCGCGACTTTCGACCAGGACACGTTTGGCTTTAGGAGAGAGATACCAGTCTGAAAGTCGGCCACTGACGTCCTTGCGAATCGGACGGAGCTTCGGACGAGCGCCGGGAATCGAGATATTAACGGGGGTCGCTTGCTCGCTGGCTAAATTCAGCAGGTAAAGTCTGGTATTATATTCAAAGACGATCTCGCCTTCGCCATTTGAACCGGGACCATTTGAAGGCCATTTCACGTCATAATCCTTAAAGTGGGTAATCTGTTTCCTTTCTTTCGTCTCCAGATCATAACACCAAATGTTAAGACGATGATGCCCTCCGGCATCCGAAAGGTAATATATCTTTCTGCCTTGCCACATAGGTATTGTATCGGTGCCTTCCCAATCGGTGATTTTTTGCGAAGTATGGTTGTCCAGGTGGAAAAGCCAGATGTCCGAAGCCCAACCTCCGCGGTAACGCTTCCAGGTCCTGAAGTCGCGATTTCGCGGCGTGTATGCGAGCCATTGTCCGTCACCAGAAATGACTCCGTACCCGCCGTAAGGCACCGGTAGTCGATTCGGCAGACCGCCGGTTCTCTCTACGGTGAACAATTGTACCTGCCGACCAAGTCCACCCAGTCCATTCATCGCAAATAGGAGTCGGTTGTCGAAAGACCAGTCGCAAAGACGCTCACCACTGGAATGATAAGTTACCCGTTGCGGGATTCCTCCTTCGGCGGCTACAGTGTAGATATCGTCGTTCCCGTCATAGTTCCCGTTGAATGCAATAGTGCGTCCATCCGGACTGAATCGCGGAAACGCTTCTCCGCCGGGAGGACTTGCCAATGGGGACGCTATTCCACCCGCTCGCGGGACCACCCAGATATCGTCTGCATAGACAAACACAATATGAGTCGAGCTGACATCCGGGTAACGCATCATACCGCCATGGGGCTGCACTTCAGCACTGGCAGCAGAAACATGGAAAAATGACAACATCAAGAAGAAACAGAACGGTCGAAGTTTAGAAAAAGCTCTCATGATAATGATCCTCCTATTAAAAAAACTCAACTTCGAAGCACAAGGTTTTTACTTTAAAGCGCGTATCAAACTAACTAACCTCCTCGGCCAAGCTAATGTATCCAAAAATGTGCATATCTGATCCGTGAAAAACCCAAATTCTACAGACATGATTGATACTATTTGTACCAAATAAACCGGCTTGCCGTCAAGGAAAATCTTTGGGATTACACATTCCATTTCAATACCATCAAATATAATCGGCAATTAAAAACTGGAGTAAAGCGACGTGCTAATCTCCAAAATTATCAATTTTCATTTAACAAAGGGCTTATACCGAATCGTTCGATATAAGCCCTGAAGTGACTTAAACCTGCCATATCAACAGCGCATTTTTTAATTACTGCCAAAATCCAGGCTTACGGTGGCGGTTCTGGCGGCGGAGGATATAGCCGAATATCATCAAAGTACATTGTACCTGAACCGCCAGCTAATGGATTGTTCCTGTTACCAAGACCAAGTGCAATCGTATTGACATTGGCAAGGTTTACACCCTGGTCTGCAAAGGCCTGCAACGGGATGAGCCACTCCGTCCAGGTATCGATCGTTGCGGCACCCGGATCGTCGTGGACCACAACCGCAGGCGCGCCGCCAGCGTTGGAGACCGCCACATATAGTGGCTCAGCCGCATTGCTGAGGATGCCGATGTCCTGGTTCGCCCACTGCATGCCAACCGTACCGGTCGTCGTGAAGTTCGAGAAGACAGCCTCGCACGTCCGGGCTGCGTCGTGGCTGGTTACTGCCAAGCCGATATATATGTTCGAGCCCATCTGGATATTCTCCGGCGTGCCCTGCATCTGCCACGAGACCCCATCGGCTGAATAGTAGGCTGAAAAGTTGCTGCCGATACCGCGCTCGATCTTCACCCACTGCGGTGCAGAGATCCCGCCGGTAGTCGTGTCGGTACTGCCGCTGTCTGTCACGGTGCGTCGCTGGAAGGAAACACCCTGGCCGGGTGTCACGACCATCGTCGCATGCTTTGAGCCTGGATCAAGCGTCTCACGAATCATCACACCGGCCTTGGCCCAGTTATGCGTATTGCTGACACTCTGAACCCTCACGACAATCGATCCGGCCCCGGTGAGCGTCTTGAAAGCATAGTGGAACTCATCGGCGTTGTTCCAAATATCGGCGCCCGAGCCGGTCATCGTATAGGTGCCCGCCGGGCCTTCTGTGAAGCTGCCGACAGAGGCGGGTAGGCCCCTGAACCACAGCGACAATTCCACAACGCCTTCCTCGGTCCAGTCTCTCGTGTCACTCAACGTTAAAGTCACCTCAGAGTAACCAACACTATTGTCATAGTAAAGCGGCATCGACTGGTTGCCACTGTGAACGATAGTTTGCTCGGCAAATGGAGGACTATCATAACCAACTAAAGAACCGTTTGTCGGATTGTCATATCCGTCTATCCACGCGTTAAATATCCTGTTGCTCTCGGGGTCATCGGAGTCAAGGTCATTGTAGCTCTCAAAATCATCCACAATAAGGAAGTCGGCTGTCGTAAAGCTCCATACAGGGCCTGTCCACGGACTGTCGGGATTGACATTATTGATCTCATCAATACGCCAGTAGTAGGTGGTATCCCACTCAAGCTTTCCAGGATCATAGCTCTCAGAACCAAGGTCCCTGGTGCCTTTATATTCTGGTGAGCTTGTATCGGCATTTTTCAAGGTATTTTCATCAGCGCCGAAATAGACTTGATGCGAAGCGGGATAGGCTCCGGGATTCCAACTCAAAATCGGTGTCTGCTTCACATCCACAGCGCCATTAGGCGGATTCGGACTCCCGATGGCGCCTTGAGTCGTGAAGCTCCAGACGTCGCCTTTATATGTGGCGACGGCATCAAACTCATCGACCCGCCAGTAATAAGTCTTAATCATTTTAAGTGGGCCGGGACTATAGGTCGTAGCTTCCTGAGGGAGACCTCCGGTTGCGTTGTTGACATCGTCAAAATTGTCTCCAAAGTACACTGTGTGCGATTCTGAACCGAGACCTCCCATCCAGCTAAGGTCTGTATCCGGGTCTACAGACTCGGCACCATCAGCCGGGTCGGGTACATAGGCGGTTTTGGGTGGAATTGAAAAGCTCCAGACTGGACCTTTCCAGGGACTGTTGGGCTCAGTGTCATTGACCTCGTCAATCCGCCAGTAGTACGTTGTGCTTGGTAAGAGGCCATCCGGATAGGCAAATCCAGGAGAGCCGGCATCGTAAAACGTTGTAGTCTGGTTAATCCGGAACACATCTGAATCTCGCGTAGCTTCGTTGACGTCGTCGAAATTGTCACCCAAATACACATCATGCGAGACCGCAAAATCTCCCGGAAACCAGCTTAGGTTCGCCCACGTATCTGGATGCATGGCACCATCAGCCGGGACGGGGCCAAAGGCATACAGAAATCCTTCACCACCTTCCATAGCAGCCAGAATCTCGGGCTCCGTCAGCGCCTCGTTGTATATCCGGACATCGTCAATCAGGCCTATAAAAAACTTAAACAAACTGCTATCTCTGTGGTCTGTAATCGCGCCAATATAGGCATTATGTTGAGAGGTACCGGAAAGATCATATCCAGTAGGTACGTTATCATTAGTTGCATCTAACAGCCCGTCAACGTACACCTGCAAGGTATTTCCATTTCTCAGCCCAACGACATGATGCCACTCGTTATCGTTAACCAGTCCGCGGGTACCTATTGCCTGCAGCTTCGTGCTATCGTCATCTGTGGTCAGGACAACTGCGCCGCCCACATCTGCTTCGCCCACTGCCAGCGTGAACCGTATTCCGCCATCATAGTCTCCTCCGTTGGCAAAGATGCTGCCTGTGCCAATTTCGCCTCCGCCAGTTATAGTCGTTTTTATCCACGCAGAGACAGTCCAATCACCCGTAGCGAAATTAAGAGCATCGGCATTCCCACAGTCCACATATCCTTCACCGTTGAACTCCAGGGCTCCATCTATCAGGCCAACTGCCCAAGTTGCATCACCTTCCAAGGTTCCATCATTATTGCCGGCAGTATCTGTGGCGGTGGTCCCAGAACCCTCATCAAACCTCCAGTGAGCTATGAGATCGGCTGAAGCATTACCTGCCATGCTCAGCACCAGAACCAAAGAAACCAAATAAATCAATTTCCTACGCATAATAATCCTCCTTCAATAAAAATAGATTGTTAATTGGAATGTAAAAAATCTTAACCACGAAGCGCAAAGCTCCTGTTCCAACTCTGTGCCTCAAATAATGAATCCTCCTCTATCGTAAAACTAAAAAAGCTTGCCTTTTGAAAACCAAAATGCACAGATGCCCGCCTCAACAGGCGCTGGCCTTTCTATTTTCCTTGTACCAAATTAGCCACCTTCCCGTCAAGGAAAATCTCTGGAGCATTCATTGGCATGCGTTTTTTGATAAAACTATGCAGTAGTGCGGAAAAGGCGGGGGGTATCGCTTATTTGGGCATCTTCTTCGACCTATTGTAGATGTGTCTAAGAAAAGGCAGTTAACTTTACTTGTAAAATCTCACAGAACGCCCATCAGTTCGCAATTTAAAGCTCCTTAATGGGCCATTTAAATGGTGAACTTGCCTTGAGGGATTTTTTTCAGGAATCGCGATCTAAATTCGCTGAGAATAGCGGAAAAAGCGTTATATTCGGAAAAAGCGTTACATTCGGTATCACCGGTGGCACAAAGATATAGTATTTGCTATTTCGTATTCCCAGGATAAGTGTATTGAATATACACTAAGATTTAAGCCCTTGTTTTACTTAACCTCCTCCTTTCTGTAAAGCAGGGGCTTTTTTTATAAAGCGCCTCAGAGGCCATTTTAACGATGAACTCGTCTTGAAGGGCTTTATATCAGCCTATTTTCAGGAAGTGGTCTCAGATTGGGGGATTACCCGCTCAAAATATCCACAGCGTTCACCCTGTTGCACTAAACATTCATCTCGAAATAAGCAGCCGCCGTAATGATGGTCGAAGTTGGCACATCCAGGATTCCTTGATTTTGGGTCGGCATCAACTGTTTCAACGTGCTCACTAACGTGTTTGATCATTTTCATCTGCCTATAATCCTCCCATAACTCTGCAAATAAGTCGGTTGTCCGGCTTTTAACTCCTCAATGCTAAGGCCTTAATCTATAAAAAATATAAGTTATTTATGCCGAGGTGCAAAATTCTGAAGAACGTTATTTTTCGTCCTATATTAAATTGTTGGCCAATCGCTTCAAAGTTTTCCGGACCGAATTAAAATTGTCAAAGACTGCCTTGTACTACGAGGCTTGGGGGTGATAATGGGGGAATGAAGGACAGATGGTCTATAATGATATCTACCTGCTGGGAGATGTCCTATCCCATTCCGTATTTCTCTTATCCGGCTTTCAAACCTCCTGTATCCTTGTCTTGTCTGATTCAGGCTTCGATTGAGAGCCACCTTTTTTCCCAGTACCCCCTTTCATCAGAGACAGGGCTTTAACACATGCCGCTTTGGTAGTTCTATCACGATGCTTCAGCCCTTGCTCAAGGACCTCCGAAGCCATCTTCTTCATCCTGCCCCTCATACTCCTCAGTCCGTATGCTGCTGCTTTCTTGGTCGTCCTTGAGTAGTTGCCAAGTAATGTCTCCGTGAGGATAGCCAAGCCATCTTCCTGCATCCACGAAAGATTGAAAGCTGCCAGCCTGGCAGTTGAAATATCATCTGAGCACAATTTCCGTGTTAGCTGCCTCAGAAGCTCGATAGATGCTTCGTCTCTTTCCTGTTCTGAAGATTTTTGTTCTTCGAACTTCATAGAGTCTCCTACAAATGGAGGTAAATATAATAGAATACACCTGATTATGCCAGTTGAAAAAGTAGGTTCACAAAATGCACTCCAAATTTTTTGTGTCGGTGATATTTTTCATACATTCAATTACTTTAGCATTTTATTTTTGTGAGAGTTTCTTTGCCGTATACTCCAGCAGAGCTTTCAGCTCTTTCCATCCGGGATTTTCGGGCTCATTCTGCATTGAATCCGGTATATGGAAAGCGGCGGCTGGTTGTTCAGTAAAGCGCCCATTTCCCTCAAGCCAGCTCTTGTTTGCTTTCCAGTAGCCCTTTAATTCGCGTATCTCTATTCTCCTAAGCACGCTGCACTTCGGTAAGCTCTCATCAACACCGCATTCACGCAGTGCCAAATCGATTCCGTCCCCGGTTAGTCTCGGATGCAGTTGTGCGTACACCTGCTGTCCCAGATACAGGTTGGTATATTTGCTTCTTTCCTTGGAAACACTGCCGAATCGTTGAATTATTTCTTTTCCCAGGGAGACTTTGTGATTCTTGTCGAAAGTGCTAACTTCCATTCTGTACTCGGGCATCTGCTCAAAGGACAGGACCCAGTCTCTGAGGCGATCTCGGTCAAATAGAACCTTGCCGAAGGGGAGAACTGAGTGTGGAATCTTCTTTTCTCTCACCAGATGTAATACATCTTTATCACCACATTTAAGAAATTCGGCTGCTTCTTCCATGTCGAAGAATCCTTGATAATTATTCTTATCCATTTCTTTATCTCCATTTTTAGACTAATGTATGGCATACTATACTTTACATATGCTATACATTAGCCAATAGACATCGTATAACGATTGGCGTCAAGCATTTTTTGCTACTTTTTCATATTTTTTGCTTTTTTCCAGAAGCAAAGGGTCGAAGTTTGGGGGCAGGGGAATTGGCTTTGATTGGGTTTGTTTTCACCAAGTGTCCAATCGCGTTTATTTTCATAATCCTTTGTGGTAAATAAGTTTACGTTCATTTTTGTCTTTACGGAAATTGGGTTTGAATTGGGTTTGTTTTTTCGGAATGCGAAATCATCTTTTTTTCTGTAATCCTTTGTTAAAGTTAAGTTTACGTTCATTTTGGCTTTTTGGAGATTGGGTTTGATTGGGTTTGAATTGGGTTTGTTTTCACCAAGTGTCCAATTGTATTTATTTTCATAAGCCATTGTGTCATAAACATTTGCAATCCACCTACGGCGGACAAGATTGGGTTTGTTTTGCATAAAAAGGGTTGATTTGTAGAGGGTTCTCGACAGATGTAGTGCCTTATAGGCACGTAAATAACTGGATTCTCGATACTGGATACTCGATTCTCGATTGTCGTCATGGTTCATTAGATAATATGGTTAAATTGGTTAATATAGATAAATTAGACTATCAGGTTGCGAGTTTCGTCAAACGGATGCGCAGCTCGTTTCTGTTGGGTTAAGCCTATTTCGTACCGGTTATCGGGGTAACAGGTTATCAGGCAGTGATTATCAGGGTATCCGGTTATCAGGGCGATCCCTTCTATCTTTTTGAATATTGATCCCATTAGAGTATAAGGCACTCTAACGGGACAAGCAAGTTTGGCTGGGCCGGCTGGCTCTAAGTCCTTGCTGCGCTGCAGCTTACGACATGCAAACTGAAATGTCATCTTCGCCTGCTGGCGGTTTATGTTAGCTTGCTGGCTAACATAGGAATATTATAACATATTATCAAACATAAGTCGACAAAAAAATGAGCAAAAAAAACTTTTTTTGCTCACCTTTTACCAAGTGAGATGACAGCCGCGGATAGTCAAATGACTACGAGCTTATTCACGCTCCGGCCGGTGAAAGGTTGGGAAACGAACCATAGTCAAATGACTACGAGCTTATTGTCATCCGGATGTATAGAAACGTAACAGTAGAGTTAAAAACG
>JBGVTO010000125.1:0-3407 GCA_041862635.1 Phycisphaerae bacterium
GACATGGTTGAACAGCTACAGATGCAGGTGTCAATCCTTCAGAAACGCGTCAAAAAGAAACAGAAAAAGCCTCGACATACACTTCGAGAAAGGCTGTTTATCCTCTGGCAAATGGAAACATACCAAATACCAAGGCGTAAGGTTACGGAATATTTTGGTATCGCCAGGTCTACTCTCTACCGGTGGCTGCATAAGATCGAAGATCAGCAGCAAACCAGCATTCCAGCCAATAAAACACCCTTGGAAATTGCAGTTCTGATATGGGAAATAACAAAATCAAACATCAACTGGGGGCGGATTCGGATAGCAAACCAGCTGGCCTTCTTGAATATCTTTATCTCAGCTTCTACCGTTCGAAATATCCTTCAAAGACCAAAGCCCCGAAACACTCCTACATCTTTTGAAATTCCGAGAGAAGCTCAATATAAAACAGAAGCCCGCTCCATTCCTGCCTGGTATCCAAATCACGTTTGGTCTGTAGACACAACCAGGGTGTTGTATTGTAGACTTGGTGAATCTACAGCGGTCCTATCTTCCCTTGACAAGCGCATAATTTTTCATTTTAATCGGATTAAGTAGACGGATGAATAGTAAGATAAGGTATATACGAATATTTATCCTGTCTTATGCCATGCAGTAGATCTAGTTAGGCACCCAATCCACTTTGTCCACCCAGCCGCAGTCGCTGCCAAAGCCTCCGCTTCCATCCTTCACATATCGCCATTCCAGCGTGTGTGAACCCGAAGTGCTGATGGTGTAGGTCTTCTGTTCCCAGTTCAATGAGCCGCTGATCTTTTCCTGCAACGAGCCGTCAATGTAAAACTCCAGGGAGTCAAAATCTTCCTCAGACGATACTTTCCAATAGAACTTTACCTCTCCTGCTCCGTTCACCGTCGTCTGCATCCACGATTCCTGACTGTGCGATATATCTCCGCTCTGTGCCGCATCTCCATCGTAGCGGCTTGTCGTGGTCTGGCTGAACCAGTCCGCACTGCCACCCGTGGTGAAACTCAGGTCCGTATCCAACGCTTGGGCTAAGGAGTTGGGTATATATGGCACAGGCTCCAGTGCTCTTTTTACGAAATCACCCCAGTATGGTGTAGGTTCATATGTCCAGTCTTTGAGCATTGGTGGACCGGCGGATGGATGAAAACACCAGGCTGTCCAGTTTAATCCATGTTTATTTATATAAGATAGAACCTCACCCGACCACGTGTAGGGATCATAACTTGGCCTTGATACGGAATCTGGGTCGCAGCCTACCTCGCCTACCAGAATTGGGTATTTCCCTATAACATGTCCAACCCGTCCATCCCAGTCGTCCTCGTTACCCTTCCAGGGATAAATATGTGTGCCATACACGATGTTTCCGCAGGCATCATCCAGCGCATATTCGGGAATTCCTCGTAAATCGTACCCCCACTCCAGCCCTCCGGCTATGACAATGTTTTCTGTCCCGGTTGAGCGTACTACATCCAGCAGGGCCTGCATACCCGGCGAATTATAGGTAGCCTCCACCCTTAATCTTGTTGTTACCCGCCCACCGAATTTCCAGACGTTCCAGGATACATCATGAGGTTCGTTGTAGAGGTCGAAGAGAACCCCGGGCTCATTGGCATAACGCCCAGCGACATCCTCCCAGAAGTCAATGCTCTTCATATTCGGCATGTCATATATTTCTGGGACGCTGTGAGCTTCCCTGGCCTGGCCTTCGATAGTGAAATTGTGAAGGTCGATTATAACATAGCATCCGTTTTCGGAAATATAACGCACAATCTCGTCCACTATCAACCGATATACTCTCCCACCATCGTTCTGTTGTTCCATCTCCCCAAACCAGCGATCCTGGTTAAGGGGCAATCGGATAGTATTGGAATTCCAGTCAAAGATGGCTGCTCGAACTGATTCTAATATCTGCCGGTCCCCGGTGTTGGACCACTCAAGACTGGCGACATTGACCCCCTGGAGGCGGATGACATCCCCATCGTCGGTTTTTATCATGCTGCCCTCGACATGCAGGGCAGCCGGCTCCAATGAGCCGCTCATCTGTTTTTCAGAGCCAACGCTTGGACTCGATGCTTTCTCGTCATTTCGTCCTCCTTTATAGTATCGAATATCATCCAGCCACCAGGTGACCAGGCTTTGACCGGAGTGAAATGCCAGCCAGTGCTCCTGGTCATTATCCTCTGGGGGTGTCACTTCGACGATAAATTCCTGCCATTGTTTGCCCAGGTTGATAGTTTTGTAAAAGTAACCGGTCCACGGCTCGTGACTCATTTGCAGGCACACCGTTATTGTCCTTGGTGATTCTGCCTTCGCCCAGAATTTGATAGTGTGCTTTTTACCCCCTTCAAAGCACATTTTATCCTGTTCGAGCTTGAAGTGCCAATCTGTTCCGTCTATCGACGTGGTGGTCACCTTAAGGGAAAAATCCCCGCTGTGCACGACCCTGTCATCCAGCTCAATCCTCCCTGTACCTTCCGGAGTATAGTCTTCTATCTGCCATACATCGGGGATTATACACCGTCTTACACTCGGCTCAGTGCCATTTGCTTGCATTATGCACAGGCCGAGTATCCCTTGCTCGAAATCCCAGTTCCGAAGCTGATTAACACCTGCTTCCAAATAAACATCAGCGCGGACTACACCACAAACAAAGAGGGTAAGACAGATTAATTTTTTACACATAGTAATCCTCTTTCAAAAGCTAAGCATAGATTGTTAATTGAGATGTAGTAATTTTCAAAGCGAAGCACTTATACTCACGTCACCGCCACTGTGACTGCCAGACCCACAGGTGCAGGTAGGTGTGAAGCACAAAGTTGCACTTACAGCTTCGTACCCCGCGTAATAACTCCTCTTTTATCGAAGAACTACAAAAATTCGTCTGCCGGATGTACTTAAAGCCCGGGATGCCCGATTGCGCGGGCACAAGCTTCATTATGTTATCTATACTAAATTATCCACCTGCTCGTCAAGGAAAATCCTCTAACCGTAAGCGCAATGTGCTACAATGTCTCAAAAATCATACTTAGCTCTATTGATTATAAGCCTGAGATGGCTGATGAGTGGCGAGCAAAACTGCCGAAAAAAGATGCAGTGGACGAGTGACATAACAGACGCAAAGTCACCTCTTTCAGGAGCTGAAAAACACCTTAGTTTTCAGGTGACATCTTGTCACCATTTTGACACCACAAATGTTGATTTTGCCTATATCGAGTCCGAATAAATGTCGATTTTTTGGAAATTACAAAGATTTTTTGACATTTTTTTATGTGTAATCGGATTAAGTATCCTGACATATGTCTCACCGGTTGATGTGTTATGATGTTTTTTGCCTTAGTTGGTGCTCTGCACCAACTTAGGAGGTTTACCGCTTTAGGGCCGGAAGATGAACGGAAGGGAAG
>JBGVTO010000126.1:0-19917 GCA_041862635.1 Phycisphaerae bacterium
TACGACAACAGCATCTTATTGTATTCAGAGGTTGAGAAGACGCTGACCTATCCGCGTGACTGGACCGAGGAGGGTGTAGGAGTACTGTCAATCTGGTTCAGAGGCAATTCGGATAATGCTGCTGAGACGATGTATGTTGCTCTCAATGGCAGTGCAGTAGTCACTCACGAAAATCCGAATGCAGCACAGATAGATACCTGGACCCGATGGACTATCGACCTACAGGCGTTTGCAGACCAGGGCGTGAACCTGGCCAATGTCAATACTATTGCTATTGGTTTTGGCGACAGGAAAAATCCGGTGGCTGGCGGTTCGGGTATGATGTACTTTGATGATATTCGTCTGTATCGACCGGCAGAGACGGCACCGTAAGCCGTGATTTAGTTGGCCTCCATTGCTTCTGCCGCAAGGCATCCTGTGGACTTCGGATTTCGAAGCAAGATACGGGGACGTGGTTAATGTAGCAGTCGCCGCGGCGCCCAGCCAGGGTAGATTTGTTCAATTCGGGGCTTATACCGAACGATGTGGTATAGGCCCCATTTGTTTTAGTACAATTGCGGACAAATTCCATATATGCTGAAAAAAAGGTAGACCTGCTCAGAACGCAAGACACCAGAGAATCGACCTCCTAACTAACAAGCAGGATGTCATTAGAATATAAGATATCG
Organism: Phycisphaerae bacterium; assembly: GCA_041862635.1. Classification (GTDB taxonomy): domain Bacteria; phylum Planctomycetota; class Phycisphaerae; order Sedimentisphaerales; family Anaerobacaceae; genus NIOZ-UU13. The sequence goes on from JBGVTO010000126.1 coordinate 669, forward strand.
AAAGCTGGTGAGAAGCGCTGAAAAGGGAGCCAAGAAAGGCACCCAAATGGGGCAATTTTTACCTCAATTCTCCTTTTCTCCAGATTTCCTGCTCCTCTGACATCCTGATTCCCTGATCTCCTGTTCTCCGCCCTTCGCCTTCTGTCTTCATCCTGAGCGGAGTCGAAGGGCTTCACGAGATACGAAATAATATTCTCTATACTACCTAAACTAACAAAATGTTAATTTCAAAAAAGTGTTAATTTTAGATGAATTTATACCGAAAAAAGCGCGCATTTATGCCAATTTATACCCAATTCATGTCAATTTATGTTAATTTATCGACGTTTTTTTCTTGCCTACACTGCCCATACCACACATATTGACATACCAACTCCCATTTTTAGCTCAAAAACAAGGATTTGCCCCAAAAATCAGAAAAAAACCTGAAAAATCCCCAATTTTCCTCAAATTTAGCTAATTTTATTTCTCGACCTTGTTAATCTGCGTAAAATATTTATGGTTTTGACTTATTCAGCTCCGATTCGCTGTTCCTGCAAAAGAAGTGTCTTTTATACGACTTTTCTATTGAAAGACTTGTCTCAGTCAGGTAAAGTTCCGCCAATATTTGACCTCACGGAGGAGTTGTGAGGAATTTTGTTTTATGCATATTAAGTGTGCCGCAGTGTATCGGTTGGATTTAACCTGACAATTAGGACGACAGAAATGATAAGAAGAGCATCAACACTGATTATGATTATTGGATTGCTCGTCGGTGTGCGGGTTTTGGCCGGCGATTGGGCCCACTGGCGCGGGCCGTTTCTGAATGGCTCAAGCGATGAGAAAAACCTTCCGGCGACCTGGAGCAAGACGGAGAATATCGCCTGGGTTGCCTCTCTTCCCGGTCATAGTTCCGCTACCCCTATCATCACCAATGGCAAAGTCTTTATAAGCTCGACAGATAGAGACAGCGACGATCTTCTTGCTCTGTGCCTTGACGCCCGAAGCGGCAGGGAGCTCTGGCGCAAAAAGCTGGGAGCGTCCAGCCGAAAAGTGCCCCGAAATAATCCGGCTACACCTTCGCCTGTGACTGACGGCAAGTATGTGTATTTCATGTACGGCACCGGTGATTTGGCCGGGCTGGACTATGAGGGAAACGTCATTTGGTCGCGCAATCTCGAGGCCGAATACGGCAATATCTCGCTAAAGTACGGCTACAGCTCAAGCCCGCTGCTTTACGACGACAAGCTTTATATCCTCATCCAGCGGCGTCATACGTCTTATCGCTCTCCCAAGAGCACGACTCTCGATGCATTCATACTGGCGGTGGACGCCAGAACAGGCAAAAATATCTGGAAGCAGCCTCGCAAGACCGATGCTGTGAACGAGTCGCTTGACTCCTATAGCTCACCGATACTCTATCAACATTCTGGACGTGTCGAAATTCTCGTCATAGGCGCTGACTACGTTACGGCCAATGACCCGGTAACCGGCAAAGAGCTCTGGCGCTATGAATACGCCGAGCAAAAGAGCAAAAGAGGACGCAACATCTCCTCTATAGTTACTGGCGAAGGGCTTGTCTTTGGTGTCCCGCCGAGGGGCAGTCAGGGTCTTTTAGCACTCAAGAGCGGCCGAGAGTACCCTCTCACCGATGAAAATATCGCCTGGATATTTGACGGCTCATCGCCGGATGTCAGTACTCCCCTTTACTACAAAGGTAATATCTATGTCCTTGGTGACAGAAAAGGTGGAGTCCTGACCTGCCTCGATGCCGGAACGGGCCGGCAAAAATGGCAGGGCAAGCTCGGTGGTAGCGCTCCATGGTGGGCATCTGTCACGGCCGCGGATGACAAGCTCTACTGCATAAGCGAATCTGCCGAGGCCGTTGTCCTTGCCGCTGATGACGGCCGGTTCAAGGTCCTCTCGCGAATCGATATGGAAGACAAGCCCATCCAGGCCTCAATCGCCATCGCTGACGGCCGGTTGTTCATTCGCACCGCCAACACACTATTCTGCATCGCCAATTAGAGCAGCTTGTCGGCGCAAATGCGAGAAAGGCTATCAGCTTTAAATTTATAACGCCTCACGGGCCATTTACACGACGTGCTCGTCTTGAGGGGTATCATACAGCCTATTTTCTGCTTGAAAAAAACAAACTAATTCTTTGATTGTTAGTGCAAGACTTAGTATACAGTATATACAAGTATCCCCAGGCAACAAAGGTCGATAGTGGGAAAAAAAGATAGCAGATACACACGGTAACCAGCTTTTATAAATGGCAACAGACCTGTAGTGTAGGTAGGGAGGTAAAGCGATGGCTGCTTCCAAGAAAAATAGGGGAGAATTTATTGAAGAAGCCCAGATGTCGCAATCGCGTCTTGGAAAACTCAGGCGTGGCAAGGCCATGCATAAACAGGTGGAGGATGCGCTTAAAGAAAGCAAAGAACATGCTAAAATCTTTGCTTCATATCAGCAAGCCATCTCGGAATTACGTGAGTTTTACGTAAGAGAAGCCAGTCTTGAACAGATGCTTCAAAAGACAGTGGATTTATTCGTTAAGAATTTCCGTTATTACATGACCTGGTATGGTGAGTTACGATCGGAAGAGAAGGTAATTATCCCCAAGGTATGGGCTGGAAAATACGAAAAGTATCTGGATGGATTGCGGCTTGAGCTTGATGACAGCAAAGATGCTAAATGTGCTATGAGTCTTGCGATTGTAAACAAAGAACCTTTCGGGTATGCCGATCTTGAGCACGATAAAGATTTCGAAAAGTGGCGTCCATTAGCCCTTAAATATGGATACCGTTCGAACCAGGCGATTCCGCTCATTATAAATGGCAAAAGTGTTGGAGCGTTTTTGGTTTATAGTACCCGCCCCCGGGCCTTTAGTGAGGATCTGATTCGGTATCTTGTGGGAATAGCGAATGAACTTGCCACGATTGTAGAAAACATCACCGGGCGCAAGAAGGCTGGGGAGGCGTATCGCACGCTGGTGGACCATTCACTGCAAGGGCTTGCAATCTTCCAGGACGGACGTGTTGTTTTTGCCAACCAGGCTATGGCCGAGATCACCGGCTACACGGTGAATGAGATGATGGCCGCGTCTTCCCAAAAGGTACAAGCTTTTGTGCACCCAGAGGATCGAGCGCTCGTCTGGGGCCGCCACCAGGATCGGCTCAGGGGCAAACGCTTACCCGAGCGTTATGAGCTTCGTGGAATTCGTAAAGATGGAAAGATATGTTGGTTGGAGATACATGCCAGTCGAATTGAGTACCAAGGTAAGCCTGCTGTACAAGCTGCCTATGTTGACATCACTGAGCGCAAGTGGGCAGAAGAGGCACTGAGAGAGAGTGAGGAGAAATACCGTTCAATTTTCAATACTGCCGCCGGTCTAATAACATCAGTGGACAGAAATGGAATCATTTTAGACTGCAATGCGAGGATTAAGGACCTTCTCGGCTATGAGAAAGATGAGGTTGTAGGACAGTCTATAGCGAAGATATTCCATCCGGATTATATGGAAAAAGCAAAGACCTGCCTTAACGAAATATTAGTTGATGGTTTTGCTCACCACAAAGAATTCAAGATGGCCAGAAAAGACAACGAGATAATCGACGTTGAAATAAATGCTGCCGGAGTAAAAGATAAAGAAGGGAAATACGTGGGGGGCATATGTATCATTCAAGACATAACCGAGCGCAAGAGGGCGGAAGAGGCACTACAGAAACGGACAGAAGAGCTAACAATCATGAACGAAATGGCGATAGAACTGGCAGTTGCGTCTTCCACGGCCGACATTTACAAACTTGTCTGTGAGAAGCTGAGAAGTATTACCGGGGCCCTCTTTACAGGCATAATAAGTTACGACGCCCAGAGGCAAGAGCTTAAGGTAGAACATATTTCCGCGGATAGTAAATTTATCACTAAAGCAGATAAGATACTCGGCCGTAAAGTCAGAGAGCTCCGAGTTCCTCTGAAGCCTTGCGATATTGAGCAGATGTTATCGGAGAAAGCAAAGAGGTTGGATGGACTGTACGAGCTAATGTTCGGTACATTTCCAAAATCCTTGGCCAACACTCTCGAAAGGGTTCTGAAAATTGGTGATGTATATGGGCTGGCGTTACACTATGGCGGCAAAATTATAGGTACGATGCCAATTTTGATGCCTCAACAAAAGCCTTTACTTTCAAATGAGATGCTTAAAGCTTTTGCCAACCTTGTTGCTACTTCTCTCCAGCATATGAAGGCAGAGGAGGAGCGGATAGCTGCAGTGCAGGAAAGAGCGGCTGTTGTTGACGCAATGTCTGATTCAGTTATTGTTCTTAATCCGGATGGGAAGATAATCTCCTGCAACCCAGCTCACTTAAAAATGTTCCGTCGTAGTTCTGCAAATGAAATCTTAGGAAGAAACTTTAGTGAATTAAGGGAAGTTTTTTGTGACCCGGAGGAAGATATTCCGAAGATGTTAGGAGTGTTTAGGGCGATAGTTCAAAACGGCCTTTCCAAACCTGTTGAGGTTAGAGTTCGAAGGGCAGACGGAGAAGAGCTGACGGTTAGTGCTTCAGTGAGTTTACAAAGAGACGCGATAGGCAATCCGAAGAATGTTATAGCAATCTTGAGGGATATCACACCGCAGAAACGGCTGCAGGAGATGGAGAGAGAAGCAGCAGTGACGAGGATGGCAGTAGAGATGATTGAAGGGATGCTTGAGGCAGTTACGATTATGGACCTTGATGGGACAATTCGCCAGGTCAACAGCGAGTTTGAGAGGGGTTCGGGATATAAAAAGGAAGAGGTAATTGGAAAAACAGCAATCGAGCTTGGAATTATTTCCAAAGAAGAAAGCCAAAGGATTGAGAAGGAAATTATTCCGAAATTGATGAATGAAGGCCTTGTTCGAAACATTGAGACGGTTGTTATGAGTAGGGACGGGACAAGATTTCCTGCTTTGATGAGCTGGAGATTAATGAAAGATATCCAAGGCAACCCAAAAAGTATTATTGTTACGGCAACAGACATCACTGAGCTCAAGCAGGCGGAAGAACAACTTCGAGAGTATCAACAGCAGCTCCAGTCGATGGCTTCGGAATTATCGTTAACCGAAGAGCGTGAAAGACGAAGCATTGCCACAGGATTGCATGACCGCATTGTACAACCCTTGGTATTCGCAAAAATGAAATTAGATGAATTGGAATCATCAACGACATCGGCTGATTCCGGCAAACACCTGGAAGAAATTAGCAACATGCTTGATCAGGTTATTGAGGAGACACAAACCTTGACTTACGATTTAGGTTCACCTACTCTTTATGAGTTAGGTTTAGAGGCAGCTGTAAAGGAGTGGCTTAGTGAAGAGATAGAGCAAAAACATAATATCTCAACTTTTTTTGAAGCTGAAGACGCTCCCGAATCATTGAGTGAGGATATCAGCGGCTTTCTTTTTAGGAGCGTGCGAGAACTACTGGTCAATGCAGTTAAGCACGGCAAGGCACATAGTATCAGAGTTTCCCTCCGAGGGGAGGGGGATAAAATAAGGATTTGTGTTGATGATGACGGAGTTGGATTCGAATTGTCTCAGGCAGGCGTCTCCAGAGACAAAAAATGCGGCTATGGCCTTTTCAGCATAAAAGAACACTTGAGCCACATCGGAGGATATATTGACATTAAATCGAAACCGAACCATGGGACACAAGTTGTCTTAGTAGCGCCGTCAAAGGCAAAACCTATGGAAAGATGAGGTTGATATGAGCATAAGAATTCTATTGGCAGATGACCATGAAATTGTACGATATGGTCTGCGATGCTTAATTGAAGAGCAGCCTGATATGGAAGTAGTTGGTGATGCGGTGAATGGACGTATGGCGATCAACTTGACCTACGAGCTAAGACCGGATGTTGTCGTTATGGACATTTCCATGCCAGATATGAATGGTATTGAGGCCACACGAAGGATCCGCAAAGAAATCCCGGACACTAAAGTTATCGTCCTGTCAATGCATCATAAAAGACAATTTGTAATAGATATGCTCAAAGCCGGTGTTTCGGGTTATATATTGAAAACGAAGGTTCATGACGACCTGATTCGGGCAATTAAAGCTGCTGTTGCGAACGAAGTATATTTGAGCTCTAAGATAACGGGAATCATGGCCCATGATTTTGCGAGTAGTATGTCGATATCAGACAAGTCAGCTTCCGCTGTTTTGACCCCCCGGGAGCGGGAGGTGCTCCAGCTCATATCAGAAGGGAAAAGCACCAAAGAAAGTGCATTGCATTTAAACGTGAGTATAAAAACAATCGAATCAACCCGGCGTCAAATTATGCAAAAATTAGATATTCACAATGTAGCTGATCTCACCAAGTATGCGATTAATGAAGGCATAACATCACTCGATTTTTAAACATTTTTTTATCGGGATTCCAAATCATCATCGATCCTCTAATCCGGTCTTCATCCAAGGCCGTTTACTCTGTCACGAAGTAAACTTACAATTGCCGGATGCAGACTTGTCCAAGAAATATCCGAATAGCCGGTTCAGATTGTAGGTGTTTAAGAACACAGAGCACAGTTGAAAACTTTTTCCAATTTTATGTCACCTCCCAGTCTCCACTTCTTTGTATACTGTCACCTACATCCACGTTATTAATCCATGCATGTTTCAATTTTATTGCAGATTCCATGTTTTTCGCACCCCAAATACAGAGATTTCCTGATACACTTATGCTTTCCACATTCCGATAAATATATTAATGCTAAGCAAAACTATACTATATATTCATTTTCTGGGCATACGACTCATTAAAAATCCGGTAGGCAGAAGTAGATGTCATTCTTGAAAAGGTTGGTTCAATGAAGGAAATAATCATAATCGCCGGCGAGAACAAATTTAACGTCGCCTGGCTAAGAAGCTGTTTGAGAGACGAAGGTTACAGTTCAATCTTTTGTGAAACAGTAGAGGAAATTATCGAAGAATTGGAGACCCTGCCAACTTGCGGAGTGTATGTACCTTTAGTGCTTATTGAGTCGGAAATATTGAAAAACATCAGCGATGAAGTGCTTAACCGGCTAAGGGAGTGTGCGCCGGAGTTTCCTCTTATTCTGCTTGATGAGGAGAATGTACCGGAGACAAACGAGTGGATATGCTTAAAACGAGCGAAATTTGAGTGGGAAGGAAATCCGTTAACTAAGGTACTCGAAGGAGCTGGTATTGAGCTAACCTGTGGCCAAGCATAGCCGAGAGAGGGATAAATGATGGGTGATAAAGAAAAGAAGCAGGGAGATACTGTGATATGGATACATACGCTTCCCATTGTTGGAAGGGGTCTTCGACTTACAGGCATATTCGAGGGCTCAGATGAGATTACTATTGTGCCTTCAGAGTAATAAAAGTCCCTGTTCTTGCTTTCGCAAGAAAGCACGGGGGTTGCGCATAATCATCCGGCACTTGTTGCCAACCATATAATAACCCGGAACGGTATGTGAGCGGGCCGAATTAAACTCTTTCTTTCCTCCACTTCTCGGCCTGCTTTTTTTATGCTTCAATACTCTATAGAGTCCGCCAAAGGCGGATTGCCAGCACCCACGCTACCTTCTTGTCCTAATTTGCCAATAAAGGCTTGCGTTACCACGAATGAGTGTGTTATAATTACGGCAGACAAGCATACGAGCACGAGTCACATCATGTCTGGTCCGCCATTGGCGGATTGGTTTGGAAGGACATTTATTGAAAGAGAAGGGGAACTGATATGTGCAAACGATACGGCTTTACACTAATAGAACTTTTGGTGGTTATTGCCATTATCGCCCTGTTATTGGCGATATTGATGCCCTCGCTGCAACGGGTAAAGAAACAGGCACAGGCTGTTGCCTGTTTGTCTAACATCAAACAATGGTCCTACTGTTGGCATATGTATCTCGAGGACTCCGGGGGAAAGTTTCCGAGCGGTGCCGAAGCCTCCGGAGACTGGCCCGAAAAATTGCGACCGTATTACAAGGACCGGGGGGCGTTGACCTTGTGTCCGTCGGCAAAAAAACCTTATACTGACGGAGGCAAGGTCCCCTTTGGTGCCTGGCGATGGAGAACGCAAGGAGGAGGATGGACAAACTTTGAGAGCAAACCCGGTGACGATTACGGCAGCTATGGCATGGATGAATGGCTCGGCGATAGACCTGGCGATAACTTCTGGAGGAATCGAGAGCAAAAACAGGCAAACAACATACCGATGTTTTTTGACTGTGTAGTTTGGGATACCTACTGTGACCACACACAAGGCCCGCCTGAAGTCGATGGCATTGTCACAAACGAAATGCACTTAGTTTGCATCAACAGGCACAAGGGCGCCATAAATGCCGTTTTTCTGGATCTTAATGTGAGGAAGGTCGGCCTGAAGGAGCTTTGGACGTTCAATTGGCACCGCAACTTTGATACTCAGGGTCCCTGGACGACAGCCGGCGGCGTCGCACAAGAGGACTGGCCGCAATGGATGAGAACCTTTAAAGACTATTAGTAAATAGAAGTAACTGGTCCTACTGACGCTGAGTGTGATGAAATTCTAACACAGACAAAAAGCAAAAATCGTGGAGGACTGGAAAATGCTATTCAGAAAAGCTAAAAATAGTGTGTCAGTTTGTCCAAAGACAGGTAAGTATCTTAGGCGTAACAGAAGGTATCGATGTTTGATATGGGTGTTTCCCATAGCGGGCCTTTTATCGCTAATCTGGTTCCTGATCCGCGTAGTGCCGAAGCCTTCCCGGGCGACGTATCCCTGCCAGCGGGTGGCTGCGCCGCTTGCGAGTGGTTTTGTGGTTTGGATTACGGGCCTTATTGCTTCAACCTTAGCATACCACAAAGCGAGGCGATACCTTCGTCAATCACGATGCGTGATTGCGGGGATATGTATTACTGTGAGCGTCATGGCGGTATGGTGGTCTCTCAGCGTTACTAACAACGATTCGGCAGCAGCGTTTACACCAACCGATATGCCGAACAGCCCGATAGGTGTTGCAAAAGGGATTCATCCTGGCCGCGTCGTGTGGATACGTGACAGCGCTGCGACCAGCTGGGATGGCTCCACCGGCGACTGGTGGGATGACAATAATACTAATCAGAACGTAGTTGATTTAATGATGTCCAAGGTCATCCAAACGCTGACCGGCCAGACAAGCGACACAAAGGCTTGGGATGCGCTTTTCAGACACTTCAACCAGACGAAGGGCTTCGGGGACATCGGCTACCAGCAAGGAGAGAGAATTGTCATCAAGCCTAACATGAACCAAGACCGTACTGTGGATGGTTGGAGCAAAGGCAGAGGTCTACCCAGCCCCCATTTGGTTTACTCCCTTGTAGACCAGCTTATAAATGTCGTGGGCGTACCCGGCCAGGCGATTAATGTTTGCGATGCCTCGCGGTATATCGGCGACCCAATTTACAACAAGATCAGGAGCAATCTTGACTCGAATTTTCAGAATGTCAGGTTTGTGGTGGACCCCAGTACAGCAGGCAGGGGACGTATCGGAGCAAAACGCGACCGAGATAATCCAATTCATTTTGGGAATGCGAACATCCCGGACAACAGAAATGTAAATATTCCACAGTGCTATACCCAGGCCAAGTACTTCATCAATATGGCGCTGCTCAGGCCGCATAGTCGCGGTGGTGTTACACTGTGCGCAAAGAACCACTTCGGTTCCACATATTTTCCATCCAGAAATGACTGGACACCTGCCCCGCTGCACAATTACATGGGCAAAACCAGGAGCATGACATCATATAACTGCCTGGTTGACCTGATTGGACATAAGCATTTAGGCGGAAAAACGCTGCTGTATATGATCGATGGATTATATGGGGCAAGAAATCAAGAAAACAATGTGATAAAGTATGTATCTTTCGGCGATGACTGGTGCTCCAGTATATTTGCTTCACAGGACCCGGTGGCTATTGATTCTGTTGGATTGGACTTTTTACGACACGAAAACAAATTGAACCAGGATATGGTTGATGTGAGTGGTAATCCGGACAACTATATGCACGAGGCAGCATTGGCGGATAATCCTCCCTCGGGGACGTTTTATGACCCGGAAGGTGACGGAACACGACTGGCCGGTCTCGGCGTCCATGAGCACTGGAACAATCCAACGGACAAGCAATATTCTCGTAATTTAGGAACCGGCAAGGGCATCGAGCTAATAGTACCTCGCTGACGAGCGTAGACAGACCTGTTGAGAATAAAATACTGGAAAAAGATATGATAGTATTCGATACGCCATGTTACTAATTGACAGAATCAGATTTCACCCGGCAAATTTAGTCACTATATGTTTGTTTCTTTGTTTATGCCAGTTGCAGGTCCTCGCATCCGCACATCAAAGCGCAGATTCGGCGGATATTTCGTTTAGTATAAAGAGAGAGGTTCTCCATAAGATTGATTCACGCATATTCGGCCAGTTTATGGAGAGGCCAAGCTGGGGTGAGATCGGCGTCGAGGGGGCACGAATTCCCGGCACACGGAAACTCCAACCTCGGGTGTTAAAACTGTTAGAGGAAATGGAAATACCGGTTATCAGATTCCCTGGCGGGACCGATGTAGATTTCCTGGATTGGTGCGATATGGTCGATAACGTTCCAGGCCGAGCGGCTCAGCGACCTGTCAGCACCGGCCATCGCGGACACAAGGTGACAAATAACTTTGGCTATGATGAGTTCCTTCAATTTTGTGAAGATGCTGACGCAGAAGCTATCCTTGTAGTGAATTTCCGAGATGCTCTGCTCAAGAAAAAGCCCCTGAAAGAAGCTGCCATGCACGCGGCAGCATTAGTTGCTTACTGCAACGCACCTGTTGGAACGAAGCTTCCGGAAGGTATGTACAATTGGCCGTCCCTGCGAGCCGGAAATGGCCGGGCCGAACCCTATAAAGTGAAATATTTTCAAATCGGTAATGAAACCTGGGCTTTCATAAAGCAGTTGAGGCAGATTTTGCCTGATACGGCACCTCAGTTTTACGTTAAGTGTCTGGCCGCATACATTGAAGCGATGCGGTCTGTAGACCCTTCTATTGAAATCATCGTCGATGGCCACGATGGCAATATGTCAGGGATTGTAGGACAGGTGCATGAACAACTGGGGGACAAAGTATCCTATTTTGCCACACATTTCTATTCACCCTGGGCCATTACGAAAGTGGTGAAAGATGGTAAAGAAGTCCCAATGCATGAGATTTCTGCCGACGAAATCTGGCGCGCCTGGGTAGCTGTAACATGGTTCGATGAAAGCGGCCGGTCGATTATTAGCCACCCCGGCATAAATGCCGCACGTAGGCTCGGCTACAAGGTAGCCGTGACCGAATGGAATTGGAATGGCTGGTGGAGGTACTCCGGCCACAAGCCGGCATTGGATTCGAGTTTCGCCAAGGGGCTTGGCGCTGCCGGATATCTTCACGCTTTTATGCGAGCAGCGGATGTGATTGAGCTGGGCTGCCAATCTATGCTCGTAGGTAACTCCTGGGGCATCACAAGCATAAAAGCAGACGCGAATGGCAAGATCCCTCCTTTCTATATGCCTTCCGGCCAGGTAACTATGTTCTACTCAAAGCACCACGGAGAGAAACTGCTTGCTCTTGTGAGCAGGAACGTGCCAACGTATGAACAACCATATCAAATGGGTGGCATTAGGCCAAAAGAAAAGGTCACCTACATTGACGCACTTGCGACGGCAGGTCAAAGACGTATCTATTTTCATGCCATCAACCGGAGCTTTGAAAAATCGATAGATGTCACAGTTGATGTTTCTGCTTTTGGTCGTCTTGAGGGCCGTGCGGTACACTACGTTTTGGAAGGGCGCCTTAACGATGTCCCTGAACCGGATGAATCCCGCCCATCCGATGGGTGGGATGAACCCAGACAGATCGGCCGGATAACTCAGAAAGATATACGTTTTGACGGCAAGACGCTGACAGCAGCCCTGCCGCACAGGTCGGTTTCATGTATTGAGTTCATGCAGAAATGAATATTCACAGCGGCTCTGGCCGGTTCAGAGCTTTCTTCCTTCGCCTCGCCAAGAAAATAAAAAACGTCCTCCCTCTGTGGGAAGCTATCATAAGCCAATTGGAAAGAATTCAGTTTGGACCAAATATTATTTTATTTTTCAGTTTGTCGTTATCTTGGTTAAGGATTTTACTGTCCAGAGCGTTTTCTTATGTCATTATATATAGTTTCGATTAACCTGGCCTCATTTTCATTAAATTCACTTTTTATTTCTTCTATACTCTTTCTCTCTCGAATTAAGTCTTCAACTTTTTCCTGCCGTCTTTTCATCTGGTCGATGTGATTCCTTACTCCCTCACGGTCTGTCATTTCACTATGACCGCTGCAAAATTTTTCAGCATCTATTGTTTGAAGCATTCTGGTGAGCGTCTCAACGTGCTCAAAGGAATTACCACCTTTATAAGAATGGATAAGCTGCGGTCTTGTCAAAAATATTTGGTCTCCGATAAAAGCAGTCTTTTCTTCGGGAAAATAAACAACGATATCTCCAGTGGTATGCCCAACGCCGAAATACCATAACTCTACCTTTTTTGAGCCAAGATAAATATCCATCTTGTCGCGAAATGTTATTGAAGGAACGAAAGGCGCTAATTCAGGCCTGTTCCATTCTGATGGGGTTCCATCTCTCCCTGGATGAAAAAATTCTTTTCGGCAATTCTGGTGGGCGATAAAAGTTACCGATGCAGGAAAATATCGATTCCCTGTTATATGATCACCGTCACTATGTGTATTCACAAGATACTTTATTGGCTTGTCGGTAATCCGTTTAATCCCGTCGATAACGCTGTCTACCGATGTTTTATCCATTTTCGCATCAATCACGAGAACCCCGTTATCACCGATGTATGCTCCCCCGCCTGCGCCCCGTCCACCTGAAATTTCAAAGAGCCTGTCGGATATTTTTTTGAATTGGACGGGCTGAGCCTCTCTGCGCTGACCAAATGAATTTGATATAAGCAAAAGAAGAAGAGCCGGAACAAAAATGAGTGTAATATTCTTTTTCATTTCAAAACCTCGCCTGGATTTATGGAAAGCCCCTAACTGATATTTCTAAGATAGACATCGCTCAGCTGCACCGCCGAGATTATATGTGATGATTTTACCAGATTTGGCAGATTAGAGAAGTATTTCGTGCAATATTTTGTTTCGTCCGCCGTGCCTGCCCCTCTCATCCAGCTTGTTCAGCCTTAGCATTTAAGAGCACCTGCTCGACAAACGTCCCAAAATTTCGATTTTGCTTTCCCATTTGTGTGAGTCAATTCCCGTTGACAAGCTCACGCCCGAACCCCGTAATTTACACAACCATTTCTGTATGAATCGTAGCACTCTCATGTCAGAAACCTCCCGTTTTTTCGTACCGCCTATCTCGGCTGCATCATATTAATACAGCCGTGTTACAAAGCTCTCTATATATAAAAGGCAGCAACTTGACGGTTGGTAACGGAATGTATGGCATAAAAAATATTAGGTCTTCAAAAAGCGGGTTCAAAGCAGAGCAGCTTCGTTCTGTAACTCAATCGCAAAAGGAATATCACACCGCAGTACAAGAAAAACTCTCGACAAGTACGTTACCTTTTTATGGTGAGATGCCTTATATGAGAGGACGCCGATGATGACAGTTACTTTGCAGCCCCTGAGCATAATTATTTTTTATGGTGAACGAAAAAAAGAGAGGAGATTAAATATGAAATGGGAACAATTTTTATCAAAGGTCGGAAATATCGGGAGTATTTGGTTGTTAGGTTTTGTGCTTATGGTGGTACATTCGGCTGCTTTTGCCCTGGACCCGATGGGGCCCCCAACGGCCGGCCTCAGACAAGGACAGCTTAAAGAAGGGATTGAATACTCGTACGGCACGATGGACTTGAAATTGAACGATGGTATTTGGATTGAGCACCTTGATGGTGTGTTTTACGACGCAGGGGATGCTGAACCCTTGACACTCAAAAATTTCAAGACAAATAAGGCCTATTACAACCTTGGATATGGCATCATCGACGGCGTGGATGCATTCTTGCGTCTGGGCGCAACAACTGCTACGTTTGGCGACTCGATTTGGGAAGATGCAGAAAAATTTGATAACCGCGCTGACTTCACCGTTGGCTGTGGTATCAAGGCAACCTTTTACGAACATGAAAACCTAAAATTAGGCGGACTGTTTCAAGCTAATTGGACTGAATTTGACGGGCAACTAAACGCAGCGCACTGGGCAGCGGCTGACTTCGTTGAGATGAGTATTACGGAAATCCAGGTCGCAGTAGGCCCCACTTACAAGCTGGCAGACCATATTTCGATTTATGGCGGTCCGTTCTTCCACTTCGTTGTTGGCGATTTGGACGATGAGTTTAGCCAAGCGAGCGAAGGAGGCCTTTTAACTTCGAAATACTCGTGGGATGTCGATGGGAGTTCTAATTTCGGCGGTTATATTGGCGCCCAGATGGATATTGCCGAAAACTTTTCTTTCAACATCGAGTACCAGCAAACAGAGTCGGCTGATGCCCTGAGTGTAGGTCTTATCTGGAGATTTTAGTCATTTTTAGACTCCAAGCTTCAAGACAATGGCCCGGCACTTTTCTCCTCGAATCGACGCTCCGTCGCTGAAGCTATGGAGCGTAGGCAACTTAGACCGAAGAATCTCTTGCAATCCCGAGAAGAATATCGTAGAATATTGCCTGCACCTGCCGGTAAGCCAAGCACAGGTGGGAAATCTTGGTACCCCCCTTTTGCTTTCGCAAGAAAGCAAGGGGGCCGAAATGTTTGGAGGACATATAGAATGACCGAAAGCATATCGAAACACCAGACCAAAGCTCCATCCTCCGTCCCGATAAAATCGGGACTACGAAGGATGGGCGGCTCGACACGCAGGCAATTCCTTAAACAGTTCGGGCTCGGTATGGCTGGAGGAATGGCGGCACCTTTTTTAGGGGATGCACAGTCGGTATTGGCGTCAGAAACGAGCAGCTCGAAAACGATTGACCGCAAGGTGAAGTACCGAGTGCTCGGCAAGACCGGCCTGCGCATCTCTGAAATCGGAATTGGAGGCCACAGCTGGGCGTACAAGCGGGTCCCCGACGGCCAGGGCGGGTATCGCAGGCCTACTATTGACGAGGCCGTCCGGATGATTGCTGCGGCGATGGAAATGGGAGTGAATTTTCTCGATTCCTGCACAGCGCTGGAAGAATCCAGTGTACCCGGCGAGGCGCTCAAAAGGCTGAAAGCGCGAGACAAAGTCATCGTCTCCATCCGCGTTTCCCACAAAATGAAGGGCATCGAAGCCGACAAACAGGAGATATACAAGTGGACTGAGGAGCGTCTGAAGCTGTGGCAAACCGACTATGTGGACCTCTGCCTGCTTTGCAATACCGAGAACGACACGCCACAGTCCGGCTATTGGGACATGTCCTACTCAATCGAAGCGCTCGACAAACTAAAACAGCAGGGAAAGATTCGATTTACCGGATTCGGCTGCCACTTCACGCCGGAGCTGTTTCTGGAGGCATTTGAGAAGTTTGGTGATTACTTCGACACTTGCTCAATACCCTACAACATACGGCATCGCGCTGCGGAAAAGCTGCTTCCGGCGGCCAAGAAAAAGAGATTAGGAGTGATTACCATCAAGCCCTTCATCCGTGGTGCTCTCTTGGAAAATCGCGACCTCAAAGGCGCTGACGCCGGCCTGCCCCGTGACTTGATTGCCTTCGTGCTGGAGAACAAACTGGTCGACATCTGCACATGCGGTGTCCACACCCTTGACCAGGTCCGAGAGAATCTCAGCGCCTCGTGGACGAAGCTCTCGCCAGACCGACGCGAACGACTCAGAAAAGTTGCCAGCACTTACATCACCGGACACGATTACGCCTGGCTGGAACAGGGTTGGCGATATGCGTAGCGCACGTCTTGTTCCGGGAAAATCCGCCTGGAACTGACCGTCCTCTGCAGTCCCGATTTTATCGGGACGGAGGGTGGAAGCGCTGACGTTGTTAGTGTCCTCGATGGTTACTGGACAGGTCACAGACCTTTCAAATCCACGATGTGAAGCTGCCTGGTCCCATTCGTGGGCTCGATTGCATCGAAGCATATCTTGTCTCCCGTACGGTTCCAACGCGGATGAAAATCGCAGCGTATGTCCCCTGACATATATTTTTTATCTCTCATACTATACCTGCACAGCACCAGCGTTTGTTTGTTTCGCAGGTTGTAGAGTAACAGGGACTGCTCCAGTGTGTCGTGATGCTTATGGTCTGTCACGAGCCAATTTTGGTCCGGAGAAAAACTGCAATGCCCGTCGAAATCCAAGAAGCCGTCACCTATCAACTTATAGTCTGCTTTACCGTCTGTAAAGAGTACGTGCCTGCGGTCCGGCCCATCCATCGAAAAAGTCGCGATGATTTCCTTGTTGTTGCGCCAGTCGAAGTGCGAGACTCTCTTGTCAAATGGAACCACTTCTCGCAGCTCGGAACCATCCAGATTCGCTGTAAACATGGCGGTATATCTGCGCTCCCTGGGTGGCAGGTTAGCTCGTGCAAGAAAGAAGAACCGGGTATCATTCTTGTTGAAGACTGTGTGGTTGAACCACATATGGCGGCCCCGCAGGAGCGGATGCTTTTTGACCAAGCGCTCATAGACCTGCGCGATGGAGACAACCAGCTTGCTTTTGCCCGTCGAAAGGTCCATCAGAAAAATGCCGTCGTTATCCGGCGCAGGACTATCGGGGTTGGGGTCTTTTGCTCCTCCATAGCCGACAACTTTCCGGAGCCGTCCCAGTCTGCCGTAGGTCAGGCTTAACGCCCATTTGCCATTACGGCTAACGGCACTCACCGCTCGCGGTAAAATACGTCTATTTTCCGATTTCACATTTAGAATAACTGATGCGATATCATTGCCTTGCTGGTCGTTGTAGATGATTTCATTTTCAGGATTGAGCGGGTTCCAATGCAGCATTGCCCCTTGCTGTAGATTCCAGGCACGTGTCTCAGCCACCTTGCTGAAATCGCCGGTCTTCGAATCTACCAGCCCAATGCCCGCCGCCACACCTGGAGAGGGCATACGGTCCTGAAAGCTGCTTTCCAGACAGACAAGATATCGGCCTGATTTGTTCCAGGGACAGATTCCGTAATACCCGAAGAAATGATGCTTCGGGCCTCTTGTGAGAGTACGTACCTTGAACTCAATACGTGGTGTCGTTTTCTTCCCGGAGGATTCTGCACTTAACTTGCTCAATCCGACGAAAGCCGTCAGGGCCGAATCTAAAATGAATGTCCGCCGACTAATGACCATAAGCTCTCTCCTCACACTGACGAGTCCTGCACAGTCCTGGTCGATACCTGCAGGCCCTGGCCTTTACTTTGTACTTCTATCAATACAAAAAGGATTACCTTGCTGAGCAAATCCTTTTACTAAGGATACCACCTCGCCACAGTTTCGGCAATAGCTTGAAATGTCCATGCTTCAATGATATTCAGAGTGAATTTCCTTTGGCTAAGAAAGACCATTTCTCCCGCTTGTCTTGCCCGGAAAGTTTGGAATAATCCCGCCGGTTCGGCTGATGTACTGACGGTACTCCTGGCCGAATTGCTCAAGCATCATCTTTTCCTCTTTCGGCACCCGCAAAAGATAAAAAGGAACAGAAATCACCAGAAACGCCCAGCCTGCAAGCCAGTTCTCCAACAACAGTCCCTGCGCAATCGCCCAGAGCAGGTGTGCCGCATACATCGGATGGCGTATATGGCGGTATACGCCGTTCGTTATTAGTGAGTGTTCCTGCTTGATTTGAAGTATCGCCGACCAGTTGCGTCCGAGGTCGGCGTGTGACCTCCAAAGCAGAAAAAGGGCACCGGCAAAAACCGCCGTCCCTATCCAGCCTAACCATCCCGGCAGGTCATAATCCGCAAAGTCCAGCCACGGCGTAAACAGATAGAACAAAGGTAGGGCCATACCCACACCCACAGCGCTAATCAGAATAATATCCACAAGACTCTTGCGTTTGTCGACGCTTTTGTTGCCTCTGCATCCGGCCGTATATACCTTGCGTATAACCGAGCCTACGACAAAACCCACAAAAAAAATAACTTCAAAGATATTATCGATTCCAAGCAATGTTACCTCTTTTGCCGAACAATACCACTTGATTACATTTCCATATTCCGGCCCAATCTTACCATCTTCGGAGTCTTCGTCAACAAAATGAACCTATTTAGCTACCTAAGACAGCCATCAGTATACCGGTAATGGCGACACCTGCTGTTGGCAGCAACAATTTAAAGATGATTTTGAGCAGCGAAGTTTGAAAATAACTCGCCGAGAGGGCCAGGCAGAGGTGAACGGGAGTGAGCCAAAGGCCGAAAAGCAACCCGGAAAAGGCCAATCCTTCGAGCCCCATCCTGGCCTCGGAACCGGTGCCGATAAAGGCGATAAGGAATGGATATGTAATCGCTACGGTCGGCATAGTTACTCCTGTCGTGAAGCAGACCAGCATCGGCAGGCTGAACAGCAGTAAATGCGGCGGAGCATGGGCGCTTGTGAGAAATTCTACGACGCTGCTGATGGCGCCGCTGGTCTCGAGGTTGAGCTTAAAAAACAATGCGCCGAAAATAAGCATGACCATGTCCGGCTCGCAAGCCGACTTGAAGACGAACAACCATCGTTTAAAGGGAACTTTATGTATCATCAGCAATCCGACAATGGCCAAAAAAATACCGACCGCAGGTGGCAGGTCAAAGGCAATATATAAAACCGCGGTAAACGCGATAGGCCAAAAGGCGTGCAGAAAGTCACGCAGGTTATGGCTTATGTCGCGCTTGACCTGTCGGTGTTCGGGATGTTTCGGTGGTATACCGAACATTAGCAGGACAATAATACCCCCCACAATACCCGCACCGGATAACACAATATGGTAGCAAAATAGAGTAAGTGCTGAGATACCAAGCATGCTTTGAACAAAAGGCACCACCGGAAAAAGCGGCCAGACCGGTTCCCATTGATGCCGGAACAGGAAGTTAATGGCGGCCAGCCGGCTGCGCTCGACCCCGATTTTATCGCCGGCCTCACGAACCATCGGTGCCGAGAGCATGATACCGCCGGGCGTTGGCAGCATCCCCATCATTAGCGGTATCAGTGCCA
Source organism: Phycisphaerae bacterium (assembly GCA_041862635.1). Classification (GTDB taxonomy): domain Bacteria; phylum Planctomycetota; class Phycisphaerae; order Sedimentisphaerales; family Anaerobacaceae; genus NIOZ-UU13. Next base: position 19,810 of record JBGVTO010000126.1, read on the forward strand.
GTGCAAACCTGCGGCTTTTGAACAGACCCTGCATCGCCGGTACCAGCCGTTGAGATAAGCCTATCTCTTCCATCGCCGCACCAATGACATTGACCAGCAGCAGCAGGG
>JBGVTO010000127.1:0-5633 GCA_041862635.1 Phycisphaerae bacterium
CAACGCCTATGATCAGGTCCAGAGCTCCATCTCCGTCATAGTCACAATACTGCCATTGGTTGGCACGGACGTCCTCCTTTGAGCTATGCACGTTAGATGAAGAATAAATTGTTCGAGTTTTTTTGAACTGATTCTCCAACTCACGGAAATCTACTATTTCCCTGCCCGGCAGCAGTAAGCGGACCTTACCATTAACATAACTGGGCCGAATATTCCTATGTCCTACGCCAATTCGAAATGCCGGTTTGAATACCGGCATTTTTATATTGCCGCTGGTGTTCTCGAAGAAATAAGTCCCGTTGTACGGCTTGTCGGGACAGGAAACAACTATGTCGTAGTCACCATCACTATCATAATCCATAGGCAGCGGCCATGCCCAAAGTCCTACCCCCAAATCCACAATTAAGCCGGGATTGTTGTACTTCAACCGGCCCATCCTATGGGCGGGGTTCACGCGTTCAAGAGTTGCACCGGATGCAGCCGACATGTTACTAATCAGAAAGATTATAAACAGAGAAACCGGGTTTTTAATTATAGTAGCGTTCATATTGTATCGTTTAGGTATTCTTCAAGATTCGTATAACCGTCCCCGTCCGCATCGCCATTTCTATCAGCAGGCTCATCGGGATCGAATCCATATTGTTTTTCCCAGTCATCCGGCATGCCATCCCGGTCGGAATCTTGAGGTGGTTCGATGGATTTCAACTCAGGCCAGCCCCCGACTTCTTCTTCATCATTTATGATTTTTCCCGTTCTGTTTCTGACGTCGTTCACGATGCGGATGTCCACAGTGTCACGATTTGGGAGCGTCGCACCGGCCTCCGCCAGAACCCACTCATAAGCCGTTATTGCATCCTCTGTCTGAACCGGTGGAGCCGGTATCGGGCTTGATTGTTTATAAGATTCTAAATCTTCTCGTGAAAAATTACTGAAGGTTACCAGAGACCACGGATCGTCAGGATAACTGCCATTCATGCAATTGTCGCTAAAATACGCTTTGGCGGACTTAGTACTTTCTGAAAAAGCAAGGCTTCCTTTTGAGTTGAAGCCCCTTTGATAATAATTGCCAACGAAGTTCATTTTGGTAATGCTGTTCGTATTGTTTGAACCGTCGGCATTATACCCCGCGGCGCGACCTGCCCAGTTGTAAATCACATTGTTTCGGAAATCGAGGGTGAAACCATTCGGGTCTTTACTGCGGTCATTGTAATTGCCGGGACGTGGGAGTCGAGCATAATGATGAGCGTAAAGATTATGGTGAAAGGTGTATCCATTGCCCCATCCCCCGCGGATTAACGAGCCGTAGCCGTGAGGACCTTTGTGGTGAATTGAATCATGCAGGCTTTCGGAAATAATACACCATTGGACGGTAACATTGCCCAGCTGACCGCCTGTTGAGGCTGAAAGTGTTTCATCAACGGACCAGCTTGTTGAACAGTGGTCGACGATAATGTCTCGACCAGATGATATAGATAGAGCATCACTCTCGGATTTTGCATTATCTCCGGGCCGACACCGAATATAGCGGATAATTACATGGTCGGCTGAGATAATAAGGGCATTGTCTTTTAAGCATATACCATCACCGGGACAAGTTTGGCCTGCTATGGTAATATATGGCTTGGTAACAGCCAATGTTGATTTCAAAGCTATAGTGCCGGATACGCGAAAAATTACTGTTCTTGGGCTATCAGCTTCCACCGCTGTACGTAAACTACCCGGTCCACTGTCATTGAGATTTGTTACAAAAAGAACCTTGCCGCCCCGACCTCCAACTGACTCGGCGCCAAAGCCCTCAGCCCCCGGAAAAGCGGGTATTGAAACCGCTGTTCGCACGATGGAAAAGGTCATGAAAGCAGCGTGAAGAGCAAACCGTGCACTGTGCATAATATGTATCCTCAGTTAATCTGATTTTGCCGTCTTGGAGAACCTAAACAAATTATTATGACTCCAACCATTGCTATGATAGTGAATTTCACAGGCGAACACAAATACATAACATGTGGGTGCAAACGAAATACCACGGTTTTTTTTGTACCAATTTTGGCAGCGTAGTCCTATCAATCCATCAATTCGATATTGAACGACCATTGTCAAGTCACGAACCAATAACGAATAGGATAGATGTAGGCTTTTCCAAGTTTTACGGAAGTTGAGGTTAAGTCAGTATTGACGGTTACTTCTGACAACTGTCCGAAAATAAGGCGAATGTCAAGCAAGCCCTGATAAAACAGGTTTTGTGTGTGCGCAGGTTTGAATATTCCCTACAGAATCGGTCCATAAGATTTTGAAAGGTAGGCAACAATTTACTCATCTGCACTAATTGCTTACATTCAGTCCGATTTGTATTTTTCCTTTGGATTGATTGATGATTCGTTCGGGGCCCGTGAATATATTTTCAGCGATTATAGCACGGCTAATGTCTTTTCCGAGTAGAATCTGCGGTCGATCCTGTCGGAACTCGCATCCCCGGATTAGAACAGTGCCGCTCTGGGCCTGGATCGCTGGGCGATTGGCCTCTTTGCCGCCCCATTGGACAAACGTACAATCTCCGAAACCAACGGTTCCAGTTCCCCCAATCTTCGCTATCTGATTACACGGACCCCAGAATGCGCAGTTTACAAAGCGAACACTTCCCCTGTTATTGTTTGCGATTTCAATCATCGTGGGGTCCGGACCATGAAAAGACACGAACTCGCCATTCGTAATCAACAGCCCGTACGGGGCACATTGTTCCACGACAAGAGCCGTATAACAATCATCGGCTCCGATACCAAGGAAGTTGCCATTGCATACTCCCGCTTTGCTTCTTATGAACTTATAGCCGATTTTGTAACCGAAACAAAAGGTATTATAAACATACTGCCAGTCGGACCTGCCGAAGACGAACGCCTCGCCGTTTTCCACCTGCCATTGAAACAGCCTGGGTTTCATACTCCACCACGGATTGAAGTGAACATTCTCAATTCGTCCGATGTCGTAGATGGCATCGGCCATGATGCCTCGCCGGATCGGCTGACCGTGCACGTCACGTATCAGGTGACGCTCGTTTCGCGTGGCGTCGATGCCGTTGTATGGATTGAGCATCTCCACCGCAAGGACAGCGGGATTTTTGCCTCGCATGGCGATTGCCCAGGGATATGGTTTAGGTATGTCATCTACATTTTGTTGAGGATAGTATATCACGACCCCCTTTAGAGTGCTGTTTGTGTTGAGGGTAATGAATGCGGGCCCCTTCTCGTTGTCGGCGCCTTCTGTTACCAGAAACGTGGTGCCGTCGTCTGTAGGTTTGGGAAGTCCCCTGTCCCGGATGCCGTTGTGGGCCGGCACCGACTGCCAGAGTCCCGCCAGCGTGACAGCGTTGGGAACGTTCAGATGGCCTGCGAAGAAATAGTTACCGCGAGAAGCATAAACAACACCGCCTCCGGCTTCTCCGGCCGCATTTAAGGCTTTTTGAAACGCTGCAGTGTCATCCGTTTTCCCATCCCCCACAGCGCCGAAATCACACACATCCCAAAAATGCGGGCCAAAATCAGCCTGGGGCGTTCTTTTGGCATAGACTTCTGCCGTAAAAAGAGACAAAACTCCAAGAAAGATAATACAAAATTGTCTCAAGGTCTGTGCTTTGGTAAGATTATTATACATTTGTTTCACCTTATCCTTTCAGTAATAAATTGGAGAACTGTACAGTGATGTTGTTGATTGTAATTGGCAATATTCTCCACGTCAAGTGCACGGATTCTACCGAAGAAAAACGTTGCGTGGTCAGGCGGCGCGGGCTAAGATATCATCTGCTGCGTTCAGAGTTTTTTGATGCGGCTTGCGCTGGTGGCGTAATTTTCGATGCAGTGAACCATTAGGATGAAGATTAAATAGCGTTTTACTCATGACAAAGTAAACGGAACCCGATAGGAGAAAAAAAATGGATCGACGACAATTCATGTCAGCGCTGATTACTACGGTTGCCGTCGGGACAACACACTCACGTGTGAGTTTTGCAGGCGAGTCAGAGAAACATGAAAAGCCGAGGGGGCGGGCCATTCCGAAACGCGTTTTGGGGAAAACAGGTGTCGAGGTGAGCGTTTTGATTCTGGGCGGTGTTGCGGCGATGAAAAATGCACCGACTGCAAAGTTTCATCCCGCGGAGCTGGCAGACGCAGCACTCGATGCGGGGATCAACTACTTCGACACAGCACCCGCGTATGCCAATGGTCAGTCGGAACGGAACTATGGTGAAGTGCTCGAAACTCGGCGCAAGGAGGTCTTTCTTGCAACCAAAACCGGCAATCGCTCGTACGATGGCGCTATGCGGGACGTTGAGGCCAGTCTTAAGCGTTTACGCACAGATCGTTTGGATCTTCTCCAAATACACGGCGTGAATGCAAAGGAGGACTTCTCGAAATGGGACAGGACCGATGGTGTTTTGAAGGCCTTGCACAAACTGCGTGATGAAAAGGTCACGCGGTTCATTGGCGTAACAGGGCACGAAAGCGCCGAGTCGATGAGCCGTGCGATTGAGCTGTTCGATTTCGAAACGGTCCTCACGACATTCAATCCCACCATAAGGCGTCATCCATACCAGGAGCTTGTGCTTGGCCTCGCTCGGAAGAAGGAGATGGGAATCCTGGCTATGAAGGTGATGGGTGGCGGCTATGGCTCGCTGGCCGTTGGCAATCCGATCAAGAATGACGACGTATGGTACCACGACGAGGCGCCTCGCCAGGCACAGGCAGGAATGCTGATTCGTTATGCTCTCGGATTACCGATTTCGGCGGCTGTTGTCGGCATGGGTTCGCTCGAACATCTCCGGATTAATGTCTCGGCCGCACGCGAAGCGCAACCGCTCAACAAAAAGGAACGTGAGGTGCTGGAAAAGCACATGTCATAAAAGGCGGTTATCGTTTTTCGCCTTTTGTCTGGAATTATGATATTAGGGGAACGGCCATGTTGGATTTAATGAAACACAAAAGAGGACAAGAACGGCACTACACCTCGCGCAGCATGGGACGGCGTGAGTTTCTCGGCTCAGCGTTAGGCGCCGCCCTATCCGCCGGTGCTTGTACATCAGGCACAGCCATCGCAAAGGCGGAGGAAACGCGTTCGCAAACTTATCGAGAACAATTGGAAACACCCATTGTCGCTCGACACCAGGTAGTTGTAGCAGGCGGGGGCCCCAGCGGGGTGATTGCCGCTGCTGCGGCTGCCCGAAGTGGAGCCGATACGCTGCTCATCGAACGATACCCTTTCCTGGGAGGTAACGGGACGGCAGGGTTGATGACCTGCTATAACGGATTTCGGAACCAGCGGCCGCCTGAGGCGCTCCAGACTGTCAAGGGAATCCCCGCTGAGTATATTGCCGAGCTTGTACGGTTGGGCGGTATTATCAAGGACGACCCGTATCCGAAACCCGAGCACGATGTGGCAGCTGGCGATTTGCCCTATTGTATTGGGTTTGATCCCGAGGCGGCTAAGGTTGCGTCGATGAACCTGGTCAAAAAGGAAGGCGTCAAACTGCGCCTTCACAGCTGGGTCGTTGCGCCTATGCTCGACGGCTCGCGCGTGGTTGGCGTTATCGTAGAATCCAAATCGGGCCGGCAGGCCATTACCGCCGACATTGTCATTGATGCCACGGG
>JBGVTO010000128.1:0-26439 GCA_041862635.1 Phycisphaerae bacterium
GACATTTATCACCAGCAGATTACCGAAGGCAACCTTATCCCGAATATCGATATGGCCTGGGACGAAATCGCCAGTTTTCATCTGGGTGACAATCCGGGCCGCAAGGAGCCAACAACCGGTGAAATCAATTACAAAAACATCTTCAAACATCTCCATCAGAAAGGTTACAAGGGCGTATTATGTATGGAGCATGGCAGAAGCAAGCCGGGTAAGGAAGGTGAGATGGCGGTCATTGAAGCCTATCGAGCCTGCGACGATTTTTAGTCCGGCTGATTAAAAAAAAGAATTTTGGAGGCGAATAAGCTCATTAACAACCAATTTAATCGAAAGGGATTATTTATGAAGAAGAAATTAAACGAAAAAATCAGTAACATTTCGCGAAGGGATTTTGTCAAGACTTCGGCGGCAGGCATGGCGGCAGTCCTGGCTGGCAAGAATGTCATCTTTGCTGCGCGCGCTAACAGGAAGATGCGCGTGGCTCTGCTCGGCTGCGGCGGCCGGGGCGGAGGAGCTTTGGGTAACTGTATGGAAGCCGCTAAGAACATTGATGGTCTGGAGCTGGAAGTTGTGGCTTTGGCTGATTGGTTTCAGGACAGGATCGACCGAGTAAACAAAACGTATAAGCTTCCTGCTTCGCGATGCTTCGTTGGTGGCGATTGTTACAAAAAGCTGCTCGAAACCAATCCGGATATTGTGTTGATGGCAACACCGCCGATTTTCCGGCCCCTGCATTTCGAAGCAGCCATCAAGGCGGGCAAGCATGTCTTTATGGAAAAGCCCGTCGCTGTTGATCCGCCCGGTGCCCGTAGAGTCATCGAAGCCGGCGAGCTGGCCAAGCAAAAGGGACTGGGAGTTGTTGCCGGCACACAGCGTCGTCACCAGGCAAACTACCGTCGCACTCAATACGCCATCGAGCACGGCGCTATCGGTCAAATAGTTGGTGGCTGCGTCTGGTGGTGCGGCGGCGCGCTGTGGTACAGGGAACGCGAAGCAGGCCAGAGCGATGCAGACTATATGGTGCGCAATTGGGTCAGCTTCACCGAGATGTCAGGCGACCATATCGTCGAGCAGCATGTACACAACCTCGATGTTGCCAACTGGTACATCGGGCATCCGCCGAAAACGGCCCTTGGCTTCGGGGGGCGCGCCAGGCGCAAGACGGGCAACCAGTTCGACTTCTTCAGCATCGACCTCGATTACGGCGACGGTTGCCACATCCACAGCATGTGCCGCCAGGTCAACGGCTGCGACGGCGGGGTAAGGGAGTTCTTCAGAGGTACCAGAGGCGAGACCATGGGCGAAGGTGGCCTCAAGCAGACCAGAAAGAGGGGAGAAATCGAGGTGCCGGACTTCCCCGAGCACGGCGGCCCCTACGTGCAGGAGCATATTGACCTGCTCAACAGCATTCTTAAGGAGGAGCCGCTCAACGAGGCCCGCAATGTTGCCGAATCCAACCTTGCCGCGATCATGGGCCGAATTTCCGCCTATACCGGCAAACTGATTAGGTGGTCAGACCTTACTGAGAACAAGGATTCGCCGTGGTACAACCTCACTCTCAAGCCGACCGCCGAAGACTTCGAAAAGGGCGAGGTTGTGGCTCCACCGGATGAAATCGCTGCTGTCCCTGGCTCAGATGAAAGGCGAAGAAGATAATAGTTTTGGCCCTTGTCAATGTGCTTTGCGAAGCACTTGGAGGGCGAAAACTTGCACTTTGACAATTGTGAGCTGTCAACAAAAAGTCGCGCCATAACAGGCGCGGCTTTTTTATTTATAGGCTTAATGTCACGCTATATAGAGCTATAAATATAACGAAACACCGGAAGCTGATTAGTGTAATTCGGCTATTTCTGTAAATCGTACCAGGGCGCCTGCCGATTGTGGATGCGGCTCTATTGTTCCAACCAGGCCCACTTTCTGGCCTACAAGTCTGCTCAGTTTCACCTGCGAGACCTGGGCGCTCGGTAGAGCGTAACAGACGGTTTTGCCCGCTTCGTTGATGATACGGTAATGCCCCGGGCCGTAAGTTGTGAAGGTTTGAAGCCGCCCTACAGCTGCAAATCTGCCCAGGTCTTGAAACTCCGCCAGTCTTGTGGCACGGGCCTTATTGATTCGTTCCTTAATCTTCTGCAACTGCTCATTCTGAAGCTGAACTTGTTTGGTTACCGCCAAAGCTAATTCAAAGCCCTCTATCTGCTTAAGCATAAACTCCGCATAGCGTGCAACCTTATCGTCAGCTTTGTTCTCGGCAATCTTAATAAGTGCCTCTTTCATATTTGTGTAGTTCTGCTGCTCTCTTGGTTTAGCCCGTTCGGCCTCGACTTGCTCTCGCAGGGCGTTATATTTTTCGAGCATTGTCTCAGGTGTGGCCGGTTCGGGAACAACCTCTTCGGGAGTCTCGTTGGGCTCAGCCGGGGGCTTAACAGCCGGGGGTTTAACTGCCGGTGTCTCAATAGTCGGGGCAGCCTCTTTAACCGACGGTATAGGCTTTGTAAAGTTGATGCTTACCCAAAGATAGGCAAAAGACGGAGGGGCTATTTTGTAATAATCGTCCATCTGCTCGCCTAACAGCTTGACCTTGTCACCCTTGTCGAGCTTTCCCTGCAGGGTCGTCGAATATAACGGCTTTACGAAATCGGACCCGGCATAGACACGAACTCTGTCACCGGTAACAGTGCCGAGGGTAGGATTGGCCGGGTCAATGCTGACATACTGCATTGAAATCCAGGAAAAACTCCCCGGCGGCGGAACAATGCGGGCCCAGCTAAACTGTTTTTCTGTCACTTTTACCTTGTCGCCTGTGTTGAGCTTACCGCAGTAGTAAAAGTTCGTACCCGGACCGGAGCGGACATAGAGGTTATCGCCGGTTATCTCGGCCATATAGGGAAAAGCCGGGGTCTCGGCTTCGTCGGGGCCGCTGGGCGTAGTGGCAGCTTCCTGTGCAACGCCGACGGAAACTAAACATATTAGAATAACGATAGCGAACAATTTGATGTAGGATTGCATTTTTCTATCTCCCAAAAAACAGGTTCCTAATTCCCCAATCAACAAACTTTCAAACCGCCAAATAACTCTTCGGCCTTTCAAATTAGCACTCGTACAGGTGATTGTCAACTTTTTTATTGGATTAAATATAGCCGCTGCCGGCGTTATTTTCCAACGATACTTCGTCAATTTTGCCTGTCTAAGTATGCTTATTGTTGAAATTTTCGGGAATTTTACCTTAAAATTATGTCGGCTATAATATTGAACATTGCCTGGTTTGTAAAGAGGCAACATCGGATCAATTAGCAGGCGCCCCGTTTGAAATTGGGTTTGATTGGGTTTGTTTTTTTGGAGCCTGAGGGTGGTTTCATTCTCATAATCCTTTGTGGTAAATAAGTTTACGTTCATTTTTGTCTTTACGGAAATTGGGTTTGAATTGGGTTTGTTTTTTCGGACTGCGAAATCATCTTTTTTTCTGTAATCCTTTGTGATAAGAGAGTTTACAATCATTTGGGCTTTTCGGAGATTGGGTTTGTTTGGGTTTGAATTGGGTTTGTTTTCACCAAGTGTCCAATTGTGTTTATTTTCATAAGCCATTTTTATAAAGATACTTACGTTCATTTGCAATCCGCCTACGGCGGACAAGATTGGGTTTGTTTTGCATAAAAAGGGGTGATTTGTAGAGGGTTCTCGACAGATGTAGAGGGGTGAGAGAGGCTTTGAAGAGTATCTCGCATAAACTCGAAATTCGAAGTTCGAAATCCGAAACAAATTCAAAATACGAATGTTCGAATGACCAAAAAGATAGGAGGACCATTACGACTATTGACTCCAGAAGTGTTGGGATACCAGTCTTTGCGGAGTCAAGTTTACGATTGATTATAAGTTTTTGTTGCATAAGGAGTTATCTGGTAGTCTGAAATACGAAATCCTAAGCCCTATCCGCCTACGTTAAGACTACGGCGGACAAGATTTCGAAACAAATCCAAATTTAACAAATTTAAATGTTCAAAACCTTGTCTGGCTTGACAGATAATGCTTTTTGGCGTGTCCAGCACCAAATTACGGCAACAGCCTATTTGGTGCGGGACGATTCGTGCGGTTCTCCGCTATATCTATCGCCTGCTGGCGGGTTATGTTTGCCTGCTGGCTAACATACGCGTATTATAACATATTTTCAAAAAAAGTCAAAAGAAAACGGTCAAAAAACACTTAGAAAAATCAACTGCGCTGCACGAATTAAATCCCAGCCGCCTACCTCAAGGGTTAGCTCCCGGTCACCGTGGAACCTGCCGTTACGAATATTTTTATTTTATTTTTATTGACAACCGTTAGTTCCGCCGGTATATTAAAAAATAAGTTTAGTGGGGTATGTTCTTTCATCTCTCAAGAATATTCTCTTCCGAAAATCCGAGAGATAAAATTTATGGCCATTGAAAGGCCAAAAGGAGTACAGTTGTGAGTAAAGGTAAAGTAAAATGGTTTAATGAGAAAAAAGGTTTTGGATTTATCACGCCTGATTCCGGCAGTGAGGACTTGTTCGTTCATCACTCGGAAATCAAGACGACCGGCTACGCCAGTCTCAATGAAGGCCAGGCGGTCGAATTCGAGGTCGGACAGGGCAGAAAAGGCCCGTGTGCGAACAACGTAATACCTTCATAATCAGAAGAATAAAGCCGTAAAAACCAACGGGCCCCGCTTCAAAACGGGGCCCGTCTCATTTTTAAACTTGTATCCGAATGCGTTTATGGTTGACCTGATGGTCCATACGACGCAACTGCTCGGTCATCTTGTCGATACCGTAGAACGGTGTCTCGATATATTGTTCATCTATCAGTTTCATTAACTGCTCATTGTACTGTGTATTACCACAAGGTTTATAATACAAACTGCTCCGGCTAAGCCCCAGCAATTCACACTGCCGATAAATCGCTATCTGCCTGTGCCTGGGTTCTATTGCTCTTCGTTTTTGCTCAAGTGTCAAATCCAGATTTTTTTTTGAGCCAGTCAAGTTCAACTTTTAACTGGCCTATCTGCTGGTACAAATGTTCAGTCAACTCGTCATGCCTTTGTTGATCTCGCTGCCGACTGCGGGAAAATATATCCGGCAGCGATTGTAACAACTGTTTCTTCCATTGAGCGATCTGATTGGGATGAACATCAAACTCGCTGGCCAGCTCAGCTATCGTTTTATCGCCTTTAGCCGCTTCCAAGGCAATTTTTGCCTTAAACTGAGCACTGTGATTACGCCTTTTGTTCTTCATAAATCTGTCTCCTGAACACGTTATCGTCTCAGGCGACAAATCCACCTTAATCATGTGCCCAGTTTTTGGGGAGTATTATAGCGTTCGCAACCACTGGCTACTAGGCCGGATTCTACCCGGATATGAGTTTTTGTACCCTATGGGCTTGCACACTTTGCTAAACAAGGGTAAAATCAACAAAAATCAAAAAAGAAAGTGAGGTGTTAAATGACAGATTGGGTGAACAAATTGGATGATTTCTTAGAACAAAAAGAGCAATCAGAGGAAGTACGAAAGCAAAAGTTAAAAGTAGAGAAGTCAGCTATGGTAGAAAGGACTGAAAAGAGGGAACAAGCCGCACTATTTATACTTCAAACAGTTGAGCCAGCATTCGGCAAGTTAGCTGCCAAATTGAAGCAACGGGGGAAAAAGGTCCTTATCGAAGGGGGCGACCTTTCGAGAGTGCTGAAAGTTTGTTCTACAAATGGAAACGCAGAATTCATCTATGCTCTCAACATCGATTCGAGAGTGGGAATTACTATAGCCACAGTATGTATCAAATATAAAGGTGCACTTGAAGAAGGTGAAAAAACCATATTAAAGAACTACAAAGAACCTGATATATCAAATATAACCGAAACCGACATCCTCGAAGATTTTGTAGAAAAATACACGTGGGTCATGAGCCACGGAAGAACCCTATAGGCTACTACCTGTGTTTTAAAAAGTCAATCACCTCGGCCTTCATGACTGCTTTAGACAATTGTGCCTATTGCCCCAGTAATGCTTGAAGTCCACGTATGCCCGGCAGTCCAGACGGAAGTTGTTCCTGTATGAGAGATTGCCGACCAGGCTGATCAGCAGCCGGCGGCGCTGCCACAAGCTGCTGCACACCCTGCGCAGAATGCGCGGCATGGAATAGAAGTCCCGGTTGCATGAGATCATTTCCTGGATGATGCCGTCCAGAGACAAATGCTTATAACGGGCCACGGGAAATGTTAGTGTGTAATATTTCCAGTCTTGCGGGAAGGTATCGAGGGCGATGCGGTCCTGCGATGTCATCTGGTCCCACAGCCGCGTCCCGGGCAAGGGCGTCAGAAACAGCACGTTGAGATTGTCCACGCCGTACCCACAGGCCACCTCGGTGATACGTTTGCCAATGCCCGGTTCGTCTATGTCCAAACCGATGATAAAGGAACCCGCGACCAGAATGTTGTGCCGCTGTATGCGCCGCACGGAGGCGCGGAAGTCCCGGCCTTTTAGAAGGTTGAATTTCTTGCCGATCTCCCGAAGCCCTTCCGGCGTTGGGGACTCAAAGCCGATAAAGACGCCTCTGCACCCGGCCTTTGCGGCCAACGCCAGAAGTTCTTCGTCATCGGCGAAGTTAATGGTGGTCTGGGCAATCCATTCCTTTAGCAGGTTCGCCTGTGCCATAGCACGGAACAGGTCCTTGGCGCGGGCGATGTGTTCAGGGCAAGTGCCGATGAGGTTGTCGTCCACCACCAGAACATGTTTCTCACGAATCGACTGGAATTCCCGGACGACATCCGAAATGGGTCGCTGGCGGTATTTGGCCCCGTTGAACTCCGTCACGCTGCAGAAGCTGCAGTTCAAGGGACAGCCGCGAGTGGTCTGAATGGAACCTAAGGCATATCCCGTAGTCAGCAAATCGTGGCGTGCGAGCGGAATATCGTTTATCTCGGCAAGCCCTCCGTCATAGCAGCGCTTCAGGCTGCCATGCCGGGCATCCTCGAGGACCTGCGGCCAGATGCTCTCGGCTTCCCCCGTGACGACCGAGTCCACGCGCTCCATGACCTCGTCCAGGCGCATGGTTGCATGAATGCCGCCCATGACGACGGGTACGCCCAGAGACCGGAAGCAACCGGCTACTTCATAGGCGCGGTTCGCCTGCGAGGTGAAAGCGGTAATGCCAACCAGGTCCGGCCGAGGCATGGCCTGATAGTCCGGCACGCCGAGGTTCTCGTCTACTATCGTGATTTCCCACTCCGGCGGGGTCAGGCTGGCGAGAACCATAAGGCCCAGTGGTTTCCACACGCGGTAGCGATTCCAGCGGCTCTCCTTGACGTTGACGATGCTGACAAGCGGGTTTGAGGGATTGATTAGATAAAGTCGCATTCCGTGCATTCACTCCTTGCTATGAATTTGCTTTTTCTCCTGCTTTTACTCAATGACATTATTGGGGACGGTTACTATTTTCTGTGGACTGGCCCCAGCCATTAATAGATGGCTGTCCCTATTATTCTCAAATGATTTGATATGCTTGATTAACTCAAGATATTACTCCTGTGAATATTGTTCACGAAAGTAGGGCTTCTGAAGGATATTCTCCTGCTGAAGATGCTACCGAATTACCTTTACATTTACAAGGAAATTCCAATAATAGGTTACCCAAACAAGCAGGCACTCTACCTTAAACTTTCAAACTAAAAACCCGGTGAAAAACCCCTCATTTTTAAAAATATCTATCTTTTATTTTCACTCCAATAAACACAACCAAAATCACAACAGCCACACCAATAAGTATCCAAGCCATAGTGCTCATTAAAAGCATATTAGACCTCCTTTTCCACCGAACAATGATTATACAGTTTTTATAAAACGCCAAACACAGAGAAGTTTCTGCCAGTATAAGAAGTTCCTGCTGCGTACGCTTTCAGAAAAAAAATATACAAAAAGAAAGTAAAAGTCAAGAATAAATTAGTTAATTAGTGATTGAGTAACTGGTATCTAAAATAAATCAGCGTAATCTATGAAATCTGTGGTTAATCCCACTCGTATCTCGCAATTTCCGCCAAACTAAAATGCTCACTTCAACTCTCTAATTAACTCTCCGTGTCACCAATCCACCGATAGATTCCAATTGTATCATCGGTTGCTCTTATGTCACCAACTCGAAGGTCTTGACCGAAAAGGTACTGCACGTCCACGCACTCAGGCCAGTCCTGGAGGCAATGTGCTATTGCGCTATCTGGACGGTAATAATCTCCACCGCCTCGGCCGTACCCCATACCGTATTTTTGTTCCAACCTTTCTAAAATCTCCGGATTTCGTTCTCTCAACCGGTTTAGAATCTGGTAACAGAGCCAATAGCAGTTCGGTCTTTCTTGCAGAATCTGGCCCAAGGACTCCCGCAACTCCTCAAATCTCGGCATCTTTATCTCCCACAAAAGAAAACAGCTACGACACTCAAAAGCAGAACTCGCTCAGATGTACGACCCGATGAGAAAACAGAAACGAAATTATCTCACCGGAGAATCTAAGGGAAAAGGAGGGGGAAGGCAAAGGAAAAAGAACGGCAAAATCCTAAATTCTAAACTCTAAATCCTAAACAATATCAAATTACACAAATGTAAATGTTAAAACCTTGTCTGGCTTGACAAATAATGCTTTTTGGCGGGTCCAGCACCAAATTACTGAAAAAGCCTATTTGGTGCGGGACGATTCGTGCGGTTCTCCGCTAAAACTACCGCCTGCTGGCGGTTTATGTTAGCTTGCTGGCTAACATATGGGTATTTTAACATATTTACAAACAATAAGTCAATAAAAAAACGATCAAAAAACACTTTTTTTGGTCTTCTCCGCGAAGACGTATATATATATTAGGGAGATTTAACGTTTTTGCGTACTGTCGTAAGACAGAAATAGGTGACTGTCCCTATTTATTGTAATTCCAATGTTGAATATCGCCCAATGCAGGCCCCACAGAGACTAACTTTTCACTGACGTAGAGTTTATAGCGATTGTCTGCTGATACATTGACAATGAATTGATACGGTTGTTCCTGCAGGCTTATCCTCTTTCGAAAGTAGTATAAACCATAATCTTCAGCAGGTTCATCGGGTACGGCAATCCAGAAAGCCGTCGGACGGTTACCCTGTGCTCCTCGTCGTCCTCGTCGATTAAAGCCCTGTCCGTATACCTGAAGGGATATCCCCATGACAATGACAAACACAAATGTCATCTTAAGTAAGTTAGTCAGTTTCTCACGCATTTCTGTTCTCCTTATCATTACGGTTCATTTCACTTCTGCTCCTCTATACAGAACAGATGCGTCAGACCTCTTATATAGATCCTGTCACCCACAAACGCCGGTGTCGCGTAGGCATCTTCCTCTATCTCAGAGACTCCGAGCAGTTCAAACTCACTGTCCATCCTAAAAATCTGCATTTTCCCCTTAAGATCGATCATGTATACACGATCGTTCACCAAGATGGGAGAGCTGTAGAAGCCATCGTCAAATTCCTTTTCCCAGAAAACTTTTCCGGTTTTCACATTAAGACAATTAACGATACCATACCCGGAAGGCAGAATAAGACAATCTTCATTGGCCAGAGGGCTGGCGGCATTGGGTAAGATATCGTCCCACTGCCAGAGAATCTTCGGTTCTGAACCGTGATCGCTGATATCAATGGCTGAAGCAGATGCATACTCATTGGCAACATACACGATTCCATTGGCATAGGAGGCTGAAGGAGCGACATCCCCGCTGAGACATTTCACATGCCAGAGAAGCTCTCCGGTTTTCGGATTATAGCTGTCAACGGCTTCACTGTTGGTCAGTATGAGTTCCATTCTCCTGTTATTGTTGATGAGGATGGGAGATGACCATGAAATGACGCTGCGTGTGACTTGCCAGGCAGGATTGCCCGACGGCAGGTTAAAAGCCAAAAGTCTTGAATTCTTTTTCTGATCATATTGAACAAACAGTAGATTCTCATAGTTGATCAAAGAGGAGGCGTGTCCATAAGGATTATCAGGAATTCCCAGGTTTTTAGCCCATATTCGCTCACCTTCGATATTCACACAAACCAGATCACCGGTTGCAAAAATGGCAGCCACATACCGACCGTCTGTTGTCACGGTTGGCGCTGCCAGTCCGGTCTCTTCCAACACTTCCGGCAGTTTGTTCTTAGGAGGAGAACCTGGGATATCGTTCGCATCATGCTGCCAGAGTAGTCTGCCAGTGTCTGTATCAAAACAGTAGACTTGGCGGGCAAAATCATCAGCACCCGTCAGGAATAGGCGATTTTCCCAGACAACCGGCGAACTCATGCCGTGCTTAGGTACCTTGGTCTTCCAGAGAATATTTCTACCCTCTTTTGCACTCCAGTTCAGGGGTGGATTGGCATGAGCGGCATGTCCGTTGGCGACAGACCCGCGGAAACTGGTCCAGTTCTTTCGTAGTATGTGTTCAGAAGAAGCAAAATCGCTTGCGACGCTCGTATCAGTGAGTTGATCCGTGTTGGATTGGGCTGAAGTATGTACGACAAGTGATATTAATACTAATCCTATGCTGCCGGCAATAATCCATTTTCTGGCCCGGACCTTTAAAGAAATAGTTAGCATGAGCAATCTTTCATTCAGCGACTTTGACGCACATTAACCGGCTTTGATCCCGGATTAACAATTTACCATCGGCAAGCGCTATAGGTGCCCAATTTTGGTTTGCAAACATTCTGGCCATACGTTCATCACCCACTTTTTGATCCAGCAATTCTACAGATGCAAGTGGTTTAAACTCTGTAGGATCAGGCTCTATCAGATATAAAGCCTTAGCACCGTTGGTAGCCAGAATCAAACCGTCAACTAGTATCATACTGCCCTTGTTGAAATCCGGTGACCGCTTTGTTTTCCACATAATTTTGCCATCCATGCTCATACACGTCAAGCCGTCGCGCCGATTATTGGTTCCGTACTGAGCGTAGAAATAACCGTTATGCAGTATCGGCGGTTTTGTCTGATCGCCAAATTCTTCGGTTGTAAAGAGTTCTGTTGCGGCGTAGCTGCCATCTGCCTTTTTCTCGACCTTTATCATAGTCGCCCCGAGTTCGTATCCACCAACAACAAGCACCTTGTTATCACCGGCATCAACAGCACTCGGTACCGAAATATGGCATTCCCACTGCTTGTATTCCCAAAGGATTTTTCCCGTAAGGGGTTCTATGCCAACAATATTACCAAGAGTTTGTGGCAATTCTCGATGTCCAATAGGATTAGTAGATGAAATAACCATTACAACATGGTCTTTTCCGTCTATTTTTACAACTGAAGGACTGGCATAAGATTCATTGCCGAGATAGGGTGTTTTCCAGACAACATCACCAGTGAGTTTATTATAAGCAACCGCACCGGCCTCAGGAGCCTGGGATAATATAATAAGTAAATCGCCGTAAACCAGCGGGCACTGGGTTATAGCCCATATCGGGAGGCGATCACCACCGAAATCGGTCCAGATGTTCTTATTCCAGACAGGTTTGTGTGTGTTGATGTCGATGCAATATAGGTCACCGTTGTGACCGCATGAATAAACATAGTTGCCGTCTATAGCCGGTACGCTCCGTGAACCGGGAAACATTAAAGAAGAACCGGGTGCATCATAACCAAAATTCCAGAGCTCTTCACCATTGGATAAATCAAAACACCGCATGTTATCGCCTACCTGATCGTCTCTATCCAGTAAATAGACCTTACCCTCTTTAACAACAGGTCCCCCAAAACCTCTGCCAACAGAGACAGTCCATAGAACTTCCGGACCATTCTCAGGCCAGGAGCGCAGAAGCCCTTTTTCCGGCGAGATTGAGTTTCTATCCGGCCCAAGATACTGCGGCCAATTGGCCAAACTGCTGCCTGTCGTTATCATTACAACTGCTGCTATCAGCATTACTTTACCCTTCATTTTGTTCACTCCTAATAATTATTACACCTTTTTGCTCCATGTGTCTTATGTTGCCCGACTCGCTGAGGTCAAGACCAATGTTAAAGCCAATAAGGATATACCGGGATTTCCCATATACGCCTCACTTGGGCGATCCTGTAAGTTTCAAGTCTCATAATATCCGCGTATTTTATATGTCTTCCGCTTTGTGTTCAATATCTAAAAAACACTTCTTGACTATCTCTGGTTGGCTGTCTTATAATTTTGGCTGAGCGGAGGATTGGGCCTCCGCAGAAAGGAGTCAAAAATGTTGAAACACATTTTGACTTTACGTTCTTTGCTCCCTTCCGGATTTAAGGGATAATTTGGCAAAACGTCCTTTCAGGTTGGCAATGGTAAAAAAATCTACCCTTTTAATAAGGATGATTTGCCAAAGCTTGTACCGGCGAGTGATGGCCTCAAGCAATTTGTAGGGATAAGCCTGGGATGATTTGCCAGAGTTGTTCGGAAGGTACTAATCCACCCTCTGACACTTTCAGGGGATAATGGACGTACTGGAGGGTCAATAAGCAAAGGTCATCTCTGCCGACCGTTTCTTGCATATTGTTATTTATTGTGTTAATTCTTCATCAAGAAAGGTTCCCTTTACAACTTTGCTATCTTGAAACCACTTATAAATTCCATCAGGCAAATTATACTCCTTGCCCTTGATTATAATCCAACCATCGTCAGGAAGGAGCAACTGAAACTCAATACGCCAAACAGTCAAATCGGAATTGACGTAGAGCCTGATTGTACCCCCATCTGCCCACGTTGGTTCAATTTGAAAATATGCCTCCCCTGTCTTATTCATAAGTGAATCCCGGTCGAAATAATCATATTCAATATCGTGAGAAATTCCATTTGTTGTTGACAGGATGTATTGTGCCAACTCAAAGATATTATTGAGTGCATCTGACGCACGTTTTCTGAGGGGTTGGTCTTGTTTGTTTGTCATTTTACCATCCTTTCGATTAACTGTTTCTGGATTTTATTAAATCGAATATAAACTTTTCCGTAGAGAATCCAATTACGAAACCAGTTATTCTGAAAAAAGTTCGGACCAAATCGCGGATAAATTTAACTATACGTTAAACTGTGTTCATCTTAAAAACACCGTTTTTGAGTTTGCCCCCCCGCCCAGAGGACCCCGCACCAATTTACAGTCCTAATTCGTGCGGGGTAAGTAACCCCCGGCAGTGCCGAGGGCTAACAGAATTGAGATTGCTTTAGTGCCTTATAGGCACATAAGCTTTTAATTTTGTAAACGTGCAAGCTCGTCCTTACACATTTTTAACTGGCCGGGGTCGGTGAGTTTTTTAGCCGCAGCCTCCAGATATTTTACCGCCAGCTTTGGCTGATTGAGATAACGGCAATACAATATACCCAACATCAGCTCCACCTGCTCGGTGTATTCATACGTGCTGTAATGAGTTAAAAACTGCTCGTAGGCCCGGGCCGCCTCAGTATGTTTGTTATCACCGGCGAGCTGATTGGCAATATCCAGCAGATTCTGGCGGGGCAGAATCTGCCCGCTGTCGTGATTCATCAGCTCCAGATAAAGAGCGGCGGCAGCCGACAAATTGCGTTCGGAGATACGCCTGCTAATCTCGTTACGAAGCTCCTGGGATTTCTCATCCTTCTGTTGTTCAGCAGGGCTTTTGACCTCTTTGACCTTTATTCGCCTGGTTTCAGTCCGGCCGGTGAAAGGGTCATAGCCGCTCGATACCGCATCACGATATTGACGCCGCCGATTCCATTGCTTTATCATAGCCCACAAGTCGAAAGTGCTGGTGCTGATTAAACCGGTCGCGAGCATAACTACCATAGCTGCGATGCCGAAGGCGTATCCCGCCAGATGGGCGTCATAGGCAACGTAGGCCGTACGTTGGGCGATTACGTTATCGATTAAAATCATTTTGATGCCGATAAAATATAACGCCGGTATCTCCAAAGTGCCAATGAAGAAGAACCAGTACAGGACGGATATTAAGGCCTGGGGAAACAGCACTAAGTATGCGCCGGTTACCGCAGCGACAGCCCCGCTGGCCCCGAGAACATCGGCCCCACTAACCAGTATATGGCCTATGCCGCTGAATACCGCACCGGCCAAATAAAAACACAGATAACCGATATTGCCGAGCTTGTCGTTGACATTATTACCGAACAGATACAAAAAGAACATATTGCCGAAAATATGCATCAAGCCGCCGTGTAAAAATGCGTAGCTTACAAACTGCCACAGTTGCGGCCGAACACCGGTGAGCATGAAATGCTGCACCCAGGACCGAAATTCCAGATTACCTGTTACGGGGTGTGTTTGGTACTCCAGAAAAAAAATGAACACATTGACAGCTATCAGCGCGTAATTTGTGTATGGTGTGCGTTTCAGCCGAATACTTGTACGATAAGGTATTATCATAGTTCTACTACAAATTTAGTAGATTGATTAAAGTCAAAGGATGGCTTATTGTAATGACGATAAGCAGACATGACAAGACATAAAAAAAGGACGGCAGCGACCGTCCTGTTCCGGAAAATTAAGCCTTACGAACAGTTTTCCTACCCTGCGGAAAACATCAAAGCTTGCAACTCTTTGACAGCCAACCGGTTTCCCCCCCAGCCGGCAATTCTCGTTCTCTAATAAAAATATAAAAATTAAACGCGGCAAAGCCAAACATTCGGGTAAAAAAGACTTTATTTTTTCTCGGATTGTTGTTAATCAATTGTTTCTATAGCCCATCGGAAGACCTTTATTTTCAATGAAGATAAAGCAAAGTAAATGAGCATTACGAAAATACGATAGAAAAGAAACAAATGAACAGAGATGTAATAACAAAACGCATCAGGGCGATTCGACTTGAGCTGAATAAAAAGAAGATAAATTGTCTTATAGTAACGAAGCCGGCCAATGTAACTTACACGACCGGCTTTATGGGCGACGATAGCTGGGCGGCAATTACCAGAGGTAACGTCTATCTTCTAACCGACAGCAGATACATTGAACAGGCCCAGGGCGAATGTCCCTGCTGTGCCATAATTGAGCGTCCCAATTCCATGTCTGAATTAGTAGCGAAACTGGTACAAAAACTGAAATCAGTGCGAACGGTAACCGTTGAAAAGTCAACCTCGCTGGCGGATTTTGAAGCGTTGAAAAAGCACGTCAAAGCTCGGTTCAGGTCGGTTGCAAATGTTATTGAAACCGTCCGCAGCAATAAAGACAATACCGAAATTAAAGCCGTCGAGGCCGCCGCCGCAATAGCCGCGCGGGCACTCAAACAAACACTGCCACATATTAAGCCGGGTATAACCGAAAGCGAGTTAGCCGGGATGCTCGATTTTCAAATCCGCAAACTCGGAGCGACGAACAGCTTCCCGACAATCGTTGCCTTTGGCCCCAACGCTTCCCGCCCTCATCATCAGCCGAGCAGAAGAAAGCTCAAACAAAAAGATACCGTTCTCATTGACTTCGGGGCTAAATACAAAGGTTACTGCAGCGATATTACCAGATGCTTTATTATTGGCAAGCCGACCAGTTTTTACAAAAAAGTTTACGATGTCGTCGAGCAGGCCCAGGCCGTCGCGATAAAAATGATAAAGGCAGGGGCCAAAATGAAACGTGTCGATGCCGCCGCACGAGAGGTAATCGACAAAAACGATTTGCCTGTCTATGGCCACGGTACAGGGCACGGCCTCGGCCTGGAAATCCACGAATCGCCTTTCCTCAAGGTCAAAAGCAAGGGCACTCTCAAAGCCGGCGAAGTTATCACGATTGAGCCGGGCGTATATATCCCCGGCAAACTCGGCGTACGAATAGAAGATGATGTCCTCGTAACCAAAACCGGCTCCAGAATATTAACCCGCAGGTGTCCACATTCACCGCTACGCTAAACTAAGAAGGTCAAATATATCTTTACCCATAATAAATAACAAGCTACAATGGGAACAATTTGTAATCCACATTTGGTACCGGAGGTCATTATGAAAACAAAATGGGAATTTCTTTTGGTTGTGTTGGCGTTTTTATGCAGTATCCCGACTGTACACGGCCAGGTGCGATTTAGAAAAATCATCGTGGATGAAACTTTCCGCTCTGAAGGAGTTGCAGTCGGAGATGTCAACCACGACGGCAAATTGGACATCCTCGCCGGTGACGTATGGTACGAAGCGCCGGACTGGAAGATGCACGAAATCCGCCCTGTCGGGCAGTACGACGGCTCAAAAGGTTACAGCCAGACCTTTGCCAATTTCGCACAGGATGTAAACAGTGACGGCTGGGCCGATTCGATTATCATCGGGATGCCCGGAGAGCCGTGCTGGTGGTACGAGAACCCGAAGGATAAGCCCGGCCACTGGAAGCAGCGAATGGTCGTCGATAGCGCCTGCAACGAAACGCCCTTGTTCGTTGACCTGCTGGGTAATGGCAAACCCGTGCTGGTCTTTGCCGTTCGTCCCAAAGGTCTGATGGCCTGGTTCAGTGTGCCGAGTGACCTTGATGGCCTTTGGGATATGCACATTATCGCCGGCCCGGACGCGCCGGGAACGAAAATGTACAGCCATGGTCTGGGCGCAGGCGATGTTGATGGTGACGGCCGAAATGATGTGCTTATCAAAGAAGGATGGTGGCAGGCTCCCGAAGACCGTACAGACATCAACTGGAAGTTTCACCCTGCCAATCTCGGCCCGGACTGTGCAGATATACTCGTCTATGATGTGGATGACGACGGCGATGGCGACGTAATTACCAGCTCGGCCCATAATTATGGCATCTGGTGGTTCGAGCAGCTCGCCCCTGCTGATGGCTCAACATTCAAGCAGCACGTCATTTCAGAAAAGTACTCCCAGCCGCATGCGATACGACTCGTTGACATCAATGGTGATGGAATTAAGGACCTGGTAACCGGCAAGCGTCACTTCGCGCATATGGGTAAAGACCCCGGAGGAAAAGACCCGGCCATGCTGTATTGGTTCGAGTTACGCCGACCCCAGAAAGGCAAGATCGAGTTTGCCATGCACGTAATCGATGATGACTCCGGTGTCGGGACCCAATTCGAAGTCGTCGACCTAAATGGCGACGGAAGACCTGACATCGTTACCTCGAATAAAAAGGGCGTTCATGTCTTTCTACAACGGCCCCGAAAGTCGTTACGGCGTGAAAGATAACGGATAACAGAAATGGTTGAACACCAATATTTATTTGACTGACGGATGCAATAAACTATAATAGAAGTTGTTCACTGGGGGTGGCCTTCGGAAAAGTAGGCCTGAGAAAAAACCCTTTGAACCTGAACAGGATAATCACTAAATATCTGAGAAGCCTGCGTAGGAAAGTGATTGACAGTGAAATTTAACAGCCACAGAGTGAATCGCTTCGGAGCGGGAGCGATTTTTTGTTTTTAACGGGAAATTTAAAATAATGGCAACGCAATTACAGATCGCACGGACAGGAACGATTACCGACGAAGTCAAATTTGTCGCTGAGGTGGAAAATGCGGAAACGCACGCTTCTAACAGGCGTGTTGATTCTGCGCTTATTTGCGATGAGCTTGCCGCCGGCCGGCTGGTAATACCTGCAAACAAGCTGCATCTGGAAACCAATCTGACTCCGGCGGGTATAGGCCGGGTGCTTACCACAAAGGTAAATGCAAATATAGGCACAAGCAGCGTCCGCTGCTCGATAGAAGCCGAAATCGAAAAAATGAAGACGGCACTGGCCGCCGGCGCCGATGCAATTATGGATTTGAGCACCGGCGGCAACCTCGACGAAATCCGCCAGAAGCTGCTTGCTCAGTGCCCGGTACCTTTCGGAACGGTGCCAATCTACGAAATGATAAAGGACAGAAATGTCGAGGACATAGACAACAAAATAATTCTGGGGATAATCGAAAAACAAGCCAAACAAGGCGTCGATTTTTTCACAATTCACGCCGGCATCTTAAAGCAGCATCTGTCTTTACTTGAGAATCGGGTGGCGGGTATCGTCAGCCGAGGCGGGGCGCTATTAGCCAAATGGATGCTATACCACAATAAACAAAATCCCTTATACGAAATGTTTGATGATTTATGTGGTATATTGGCTGAGTATGATATTTGTTTTTCTCTTGGCGATGGTCTTCGACCCGGTGCAATCGCCGATGCTACGGACGATGCACAAATCGCAGAATTAAGGACCCTCGGCGAGCTTACCGCCAAGGCCCAGGAAAAGGGCTGTCAGGTTATGGTCGAAGGTCCCGGCCACGTGCCGTTTGACCAGATACAATACAATATGGAAATCCAGCAGCAAATTTGTCACAATGCTCCGTTTTATGTTCTTGGCCCGCTGGTAACCGATATAGCAGCCGGGTACGACCATATAACATCAGCAATCGGCGGAACTGCCGCTGCCTTTTACGGCGCATCGTTCTTGTGTTATGTCACGCCCAGAGAGCATCTGGGCCTGCCCAATGCTGATGACGTTCGAGCGGGCGTAATTGCGGCAAAGATCGCAGCCCACGCCGCCGATGTTGCCCGCGGATTAAAAGGCACTGCCGAGCGGGATAAAAGGCTGAGCATCGCCCGGACAAATCTGGATTGGAAAACGCATTTGGCCGAATCCCTTGATCCGCAAACAGCAGAAAGAATGCACCGCCAGGCCTGCCCCGTTAGAAATGAGGCGCCTGAGTCATCTGTCCCTGCACGAACTTCTAACGGGACATACAAAGAAATTGCTACAGAAGAATTACCATCCGCCGATTACTGCTCAATGTGCGGCAAGGCCTGGTGTAGTGTCAGGATAAACAGAGAAATCCGCGATGCGATAAAACATAGTGGCACAACAAAGCTATAAATCTGCTGGAATTGTAGGCCCTGTTTTACAACACACCGCAAAGTGTACATCTGAGATTATGTCTTCATTGAGTCCAGCTCGATAAAAGCTATCGGCAGAAAGATGAAGACCGGCAGCCACGCATAAAATCCAATTTGGTAAAAACTGCCGACATTAGCCTCCGGGGCGAGCATTTTGCAGATAAAGGTTGTGATAAAACACGCACCTACCATAGAAAAGCTAATCGCAACTGCCGACTTCATCGACTTCGGGTCACGACAAACCAGAATCGGCAGACACACCATAAGCATTGCCAGGTTGATAATCGGCTCGGTAACACGAAAGTGCTTCTGGCTGTAAAGCTGGCGCGAATCCTTGATTTTTCCTTGCGCTGCCTGCGCTACAAGGGCAGCTAACTGTCGCCAGCTCAACAAAGTTGTGTACTCGGATTTGAGCCTGACGGGGATGTCCTTTGGAGTAATGTCACTGACATACGAAGATATCGGCTGGGGGCCTTTAATGGAACCCTTTTCAATTAATCGCCCGTTAGTGAAATCCCACTTGTTGGTTTCACTATTGTAAACTGCCTTTTCGGCATCTATCCGGGCGATTACCTCCCAGATACGCGAATTGGCTA
Organism: Phycisphaerae bacterium; assembly: GCA_041862635.1. GTDB lineage: Bacteria > Planctomycetota > Phycisphaerae > Sedimentisphaerales > Anaerobacaceae > NIOZ-UU13. The sequence goes on from JBGVTO010000128.1 coordinate 19,383, forward strand.
TCTTACGCCGTATGATTATAGTCGGCTCCTGCAGCGTTGATGTTTCTACATCAAACCTTGCAGAGCAAATTAGTGAGCCATTGCCGTCAGGGATGAACCAAATACCATAGGATTCCTGACCGGGAATATCATGCTGGCGGCGCACAAGCTTGTCCGCAAGTGGCGGTATTATAAGCTCGTGGTTTACTATCAGCACACCGGTCAACAGCAGTGCAAGAAACACTATCGGCCCGATTACACGCTTCAAACTAACGCCCGAAGCCATCACGGCCACTAATTCATTGTAGCGGACCATCTTGCTAAACGTAAAGGCCGCCGCTACTACGGTTATCATTCCGGCGAAATCACGAAAGTACAGTGTGCTGTTTAGGGCATAGAATATCAATATGTTTTTGATAACAGTCAGCGTACGAAGCTCGATATGCCCGGTAAATTCGTCGAGATTAACGAACAAATCAATGATTATTCGTAAACCTATCAGAACGCAAAAGGCGATTGCGTAGCCAATTAGGAAATTCTTCATAACATATCTATCTAATATCTTCATGTCGCCTATTTGCTATGAACAGTGAACCATAAACAACCTTTAGTTTTTCAATAATTGGCAATATATAACAACAACCAGCAGAGACAAAAATATCAAACCCGCCCACATCAATGCTATTCCTGAAATGTGCTGGGAAGAAAGGTTTTTCGTGATGTTCTTGCCGCTTATTATGCATACTATCAGCACCACAGCGGGCACACAGCTTACACCGAAAGCGCTGAGCAGATGTCCGCCCTTCTTTATTATACCCAGGCCAATGCCAATCAGTATCATTGAGATACAGCCTATTCCGAACACCAGCCGGGAATGCATCTCAATCTTAATTCGCAACAATGTCTTCAGTATTGTTCTCTTAAGCTCATTTTGCAATTGTGTCAATTCCGGAGTTGGCTGTGCTCCTAATGGCTCGTAAGCCAGTTTTTCAACCCTCAATGACAAAGAGCCATTTTTTTCGGTTTTGAATTTATTTGCTGTTGCTTCTACGGCTGTAGGTGGAATCAAACCACGAATGATATGCCGCATTTTTAATTCCTCTGAGCCTTCCGTCCTTGCATTATAGATGTCCATCGTCAAAGTAGGTGCCAGCTTATCGCCCTCGATGTGCAGCGAAGCCTTTGTGCATCTCAAAGTGCGCAAAGGTCGTTTGCTGTCAGTATCGTATTCTATAACCACGACGTCGTCAGATAACTCTACTTCTCCTTCCTTTTGCGTCTTGCATTGACCTGCAGTAAATTTAACCGAGTTTGGCTCGCTGAGCAGCTCATAAAAGCTATTCGTACCATTAGCTATTCTGGTCCTAATGTCCTGTGCTAACAGATCTGTGATAAGCTGTGCGTAAGTTTCGCCTGCCAGTTTTGCAATCGGATAAAACTGCATCAGGTCAGCTTTGATTTTTTTCATTTCATTTATTTTCTTGAATTTAATCTCGTCGCCTAACAGCGAGCCGAACTCCGTCGTCAACGACAACCATTCCGCCCCTCCCTCGTCCTCAGCACCCATCTGATTTGTCCTATATGCAATTATTTGCACTTCGTTGAACCTGTCTTGCGGCTTGAAATTAACTTTCGCACCTTCAGCGCTAATTATCTTTTTTCTTTCGGACTTTTTCCGATCGATAACAACCACGCCTGAAAGCGCATCGTGTTCCGGGTCGGCCTCGTCGGCGTAAATCAAGAATCGGTCGTCGGGCGGCAGTTTATAATATCTTCTCCGCTGAATATTGCGGAAAAGTATTTGTTTTGCGTCGGCCTTAAGGGCCCTTTCCGCTGAATGTATAAAAACCGGCATTATATAGAAGCTCAAAAGCAGATTTGCAATCGCCACCATAATTGCCAGAGCCAGCCCCGGATAAATCAGCGTCAGCAGGCCTATCCCGCTTGCTCTGCATGCGTCGAGCTCATTATCGCTTGTTAGTCGTCCGTAAACCAGGGTCCCTGCGAACAATGCCGCCATCGGCAGTACAAAAGTCAGCGTTATCGGCAGGAAGTATCCCATAAGGTGAACTACTTGCCGAGGTCCTACGCCGTATTCCTGAACCGGCCGAAGAATACTGCCTAAGCTCAGAATTAGTGTCAGGGCCACCACCGTCGGCAGAAAAACTCTTAAAAGCTCCCGAAATATATATCTGTGCAGTGTAAAGACCATTTTTTTTGCTTTCGCTGTCCGTCATGCATATCGTGCGAAAGAAAACATTTGATACGACCCCGATGCATCACTACGCAAGACAATACGCCTCTTAGTCGAAGACCCCTTCCAACAAGGGGAAGCGTACGTATCCGTATATACTATACAACATTACCTTGCAACAAAATTCTCTGTCCCCCTTATTAAGCCTTTTTCGCCACAATAATGCACCATTACCAAAAAGATTTAGTGCAGTTTTTGCAAATTGCTATTTGTTCCTGCTGTGCTGTTTTATGGAGCAGCCTTATTTTTTTATAGGATTTGTTATTCCAAATTTCAAAGACCGATGTTTTATTTACGTCTCCTAAGATAACTGTACCTTCGTAGTCTAAGCAGCACAAAGCGGCATTACCATTGGACAACACGGTGAATGTTCGCCATACTCTTGAGCAAGGTTTTCTTATTGTAGATTTCCCGGTATGATTAATTTCAGAGTCGGTCCAATTGTGGACCTTGCCAAAGGAAAAATCGTCCACACAATTCTCCAAAGCTCGTATAGTCTCGTTTTTGTCCGACGTGCTGCAACAGGCAACTTTTATTTTCAATGGGGATTTCTTGAGGTTCCTGATATTAACTAATTCTTTAATGTTAGCCACGATAGTATCAAACTTAAGCCCAAACCGTATCTGCTCAAACTCTTCCTTTGTCGTCCCGTCAAAACTTATTTTAATCTCGTCAAGCCCTGCATCGATAAGCTCATGAGCTTTGTCTGCCGTAAGGACAGACCCATTTGAAAATATTATCACTCTTTTAAGGCCTTTTTCCTTGGCGTACCGTATCCTTTCCGATAGACGTTTGTCGAGTAGCGGCTCACCAAAATTGTGCAAATGAACATTGCCGCAGTTATATCTGGAGCATTCATCTATTATTCTGTTGTAAAGAGCATCATCCATGTAACGAGCTGGTCGTTGCATGTTTCGATGCGGACATATGACGCATTTTGCGTTACAGGCATTGGTCGTTTCAATCCGTACTGTATTGGGAAATTGACTTAATGCCAGATTAAATGCACTTCCGATGAAAGAGCAAGATATTCTTGATAGTTTTGTCCTGTTCTGTCCTGTTTTGTTGATCACGATTTGTCCTCTTTCAGACTTATCAAGTGCTGCTTTTCACCCCGCACCAATTGTCCCGCAGTGAAAGTCCTGTGCCTGCACGTGGTTTGGAGCACCACGGCTGAATTTCAATTGGTGCGGGGCCGGGGATGTCCAAAATACACGTCCATATAGCATAAAAACCATATCGTCGGTTTCCAACTGTCGATATTCAATCCTCGATTATCAGAAAGTAGGAGATATTTTGCAACGAAAATCTATACTTGCAGTCGCCGCGGTGCCCAGTCAGGGTTGTTTATGTGGTTATTGTTGCGCTAAATTTGTGGGGGGATACAATAATGTGAAAACTTTTGTCCGCAAGGCCTTAGAGCCTATCCGAATAACTATTCGATCTCGCCCAGCCCCTGCCGCAGGGGCGGGGCTCGCCTGTCATTCCTTCGATTTGCTCAAGGACCCCGATGTATCGGGGAACGGAGCGTAGCGAAGTGAATCCCGATACATCGGGACACTTCGTTGGCCAGATTCTTCGGCTTCGCCTCAGAATGACAAATGATGAAGGGTTGTTTGGGTTGGGTGGCAGCCTCAAAGCCGAAGGCTTTGGGGATGGTGAATGCAGGAGAAGCCATCCCCAAGCTTGTGCCCGCGAAAGCGGGTACTGCGCTTGAGGCTGCCACCCATCAAAGCTATCAAATCAAATTTGATAGATTATTATTGTCTCCTTCGTCCGGCCCAATGATGCTAAAATCGGCACCGGTTTTCAATACTTGATTTTGTTGGGAAATCAGGAGTTTTTCAACCGGGTAAGGCCATTTCGGTTTCGGGCCTAAAGACGTCAAACTCAGGACCGAACTGCCCTAAGTATAGCAGAGAGTAGGCCCGTTTGAAAACCAGCACAGGTAACATCAGGACAGTCCCGATATATGGTATCGCCAGGATGCAGGCGGCACAGCAGCATGTTACAAAGACGGCTGTCAGAATGATTGCGCCGATGGCTAATGCTATGACAATTTGAAAAAGAATATACAGAGCGAAGCGGGCTTTATTTACGAAGAGGAGTGTCAGGAATTCCCGCCAGCCGGCAATACAACTTGTTGTTCGCAGGAACATAATCGGCACGACAAAGTCCATTGTAAATTTGCTAATCACGGCGAAGACAATTGCGATAGCAATAATCACAAGGACAATCATCACAATGCCAAACACACCGGCTATATCTGGAATGTTACCGGCAATCATTATAGCGATAATGCCGCCGGCCAAAAGCAAGGGCAGTCCTATCGCAGCGAAACCTATTAAGCCTAATACGATTCTGAACAAAAACAAGCTGTTGGCGTGTTGTTGGAATTTTGTCCAGGGAACTTTGACCTCGGCCTTGTTCTCAGCAACGCAGTGGAGGAACATAAATCGCCCCCGGCTGCTCAGCCAGGTAAGAACAAGCCATATCACTATTATCAACATCACTCCAATTAAGGCTACAGGAATGATCCAGGCCAGGTTCTCCAAGACAAACACTTTTGCCTCACCGAAGGCCTCACGGGCTTCAGAAGGCCCACCTCCTCTGCCTCCTCCGTTTCCCCCGCCGCCGCCTTTTCCCAGGTATGCCAGCCAGGCGCAGAAGCCGATAACGAACCATTTGCCTAAATCGAAAGGCTTGAATAGGATTGTCTTTACCTTTTCGAAAGCAGGGCCGATAGGCTCGATTACACTTATTATCGGTGGTCGTTGGGGGGTCATAATATAAGTCCTCCAAGATAAATAAACCGGTTAATGAACATTACTGTTAAGACAATCACGGCGAAGAAAGAGTTCAGGTTAGAGACCAAAATACTAAAGCCCGCAAGACAAACCACAGCAATCATAGCTGCCAGGCCCATAGCTTTCTCCCACCAGCTTACTTTCATAATTATATTCAATTCTTCCCGCTTCCTTGCTGTTTTTAACTGTTCGAGCTTGCCAAGGGCATTATTTATTAAGGATTCGGTGAACGCTCTGCAGGGTTTACTCGAATTGTCGGCCAGTTTCACCAGTCGTGAGATATTTTCATCTGCTCGGGACACAGAATTGCTGTAATATAAAATGTTATCCATTTGTTTCATAATATTGTCCTTTATCGTATAATGATGCCGTTCGCTTGAGCTCCTGGCGAAGAGAAATCCGCGCTCGGTATAGCAAACTGTGCACAGCCTTTTCCGTAATTCTCATCACTCTGGCAATATCACGTGCCAGGAGGCCTTCGATATACCGGGCCCTTAGCACGGTCTGTTCTTTACTCTCCAATTTGCTCAGTGCTGAACGGACGAGCGCGGCTGTTTCTTCTCGTTCGAGCACTTCATCAGGCAACGGCTTGGTGTCAATCGCTTCAAGGTAGCGGCTGATATCGCCGTTAGTGCTGGGCCGAGACGCCCGCTTTCTGGCCTCAAGGCGGATGTTGTTCCGTGCGATGCCGAGAATCCATTCCTCGGGGCTGCCTCTCAATGGGTCATAGCTGCCACAGCCCCGTGCAGCATCGAAAATAGTCTTTTGCACAAGCTCTTCGGCGAGTGAGGGGTTCGGCCAACGCCTCATGAACATCCCATAAAGCAGTGGAATTTCCCGTCCGATAAACTCTCGCCATATATCAGCATCACATCGAGCAAATCCGACCCAGCTTCGTTGTTCCAGCTCATTAGACACTTTCTCAAATTTACCTTTCAGGTATCAGGCTCTATTAAGTAATATGCGCATAATGAGCAAATTACTCACACTTTTTTAATATTTCCCTCACATTCCCTGGTTTCCGGTATTGTGAAGCAATCTTTACGTTCCGGATACGACCTTTACTGGTTCGAATTAAGTTTGACTTTCCTAACAGCACAGCTTAGGAGAGGGATTAGGTTTATTTGGGGCTATTCCCGAGTTATAGGACGGCTCCTGCGAGAAAACAAGCCGTCAAAACGGCTCAAGATTACATACATACCCTGAGTCTCGTGACGGTTGGTTCGTGATTTGATTCACGATTCTCGGTTTACGCCCTTGGCTTTTCCTGCTGCTGTTTAAGTAAGCGCAGCTCCTTTTGAATCGGCCAATCGGCGAAGGCCAGAACGAATGGCATGATTATATTCACTATTGGCACGAGCATTAACAGTCCAAGCGCCCAGCAGTAGCCTGCCTTGGAAAATATCTTGCAGAATATCAATACCTTTATGGCGACCACTATCAGGGCTAAAAAAATTGCGAAAATGGCAAATATCGCTATAATCACGGCAGCCGCATCCGGACAATGCTCGAAAGGTGCACCAAGTTCCATATTTTCCCCTTTCAATGGTTTTAGGAAATTATCTTAACGGCAAACGTTGGCTCCGTAAGTATTAAGTTAGTAGTATAGCAAATAGGCGCTCCTTTTACAAGGCCAATTGAGCCATGAGAGTCAGTGGCGGGTGAAAGCTCATAACCTGTTTAGCTTAGCTATACTCCGGGCTATCTGGTTACGGCGGGCCTCAATTAGGGCCGGGTCATTAGTGAAAGTCGTCATATCTTTTGTAATACTTTCCGGCACCTCAAGCAGAGCAGTGTATTTTTTATGCTGTTGTGGGGTGAGCTTGTCCTTTTTGGCTTTGAGCAGTCTGCTCAGAATAGCCAGGTACTCGTAGTCCTCGATGCCGTCACGCAGCATTTCCCAGCGGACGCTTTCGACCGGCCCATCGAGAACCGGCTCGGCTGGGTGGGCATCCGCAGCGGCCAGCGGTGGATAAATGAATCGCCCATCTCCGTTACCCCATGGTCTTTTATCGCC
>JBGVTO010000129.1:0-24647 GCA_041862635.1 Phycisphaerae bacterium
GTCAGTTGTCCCCCGCCGCCATGCGCAAGCAGGATTCTATCGTGTTTGCTTGTTTTCTCCATTATCCTTGATATCCTGATACCCAGTTATCCTGGTGCCCTGTTATCCTGTTATCCTGATGTCCTGATACCGCCGTACTTAAACCACGCTGCGCACGCCCCTTCGGAGCTTACCATACAAGGTCCAATCGGTTCTTGTGGCGTACAGTTTTGACCGAACAATCCACACTCCGGCGGCTCTATCAATCCACACAAAACTTCACCGCACCGGCACCCCTTTCTTTCTTCGCTTGGAATTTCGGTTATGTTAAATCGGGTAAGGGCGTCGAATCGACTGTATTTATCTTTTAGCTTAAGCGTACTTTCTTCTATCTTTCCCAGTCCTCGCCAGTAGCCGTCAACCGCCTTGAAGCATTCATCGATGATTTTTTGAGCAGCGATGTTACCTTTCTCGGTAACCACCGCGTTGTATATTGATTTTAGCTCGGCTTTGCCGGCTGTAAGCTGCCGACAGATTTCGCCGAGTCCTTCCATTATTTGCAGCGGCTCAAAGCCGGCCACTACACACGGCCGACCAAAATCTTCCACAATCTCAGCAAAAGCCCCGTAGCCGATTATCACACTGACGTGTCCGGGACAAAGAAAGGCATCTATTTTATCGTTTTTTGCGCTTAATAATGCCCGCATCGCAGGTACGACCAGCTTGTGCCCGCTCAAAATACAGAAATTATCAACTCCCTGTTCAGCCGCTTCTTTTACTACCACTGCGGTGGCAGGTGCTGTAGTCTCAAAGCCGACCGCAACGAATACGACCGTTTTTTCAGGATTGTCTTTGGCCAGTTGTAGGGCATCTTCGCTGCTTAGAACAACTTTGACATTGGCTTTTGTCTGCTTTTTTTCAAGCGAGCTGTTTTTACCGGGAACTCGAATCATGTCACCGTATGTGGCGATTAAACAATCGTCGCGGTCCGCTAATTGCAAAACAATATCGATATAGCCCTGGTCGGTAACGCAGACCGGACAGCCCGGCCCGGATAAAAGTTTCAATCCTTTGGGCAAAGTTGACCTTATCCCGTTGCGGAAAATAGAGACCGTATGGGTGCCGCAGACCTCCATTACATTGATTTGCCGTCCTAAAGCTATGCAGGCGGCCTCACAAAGATCCTGTGCTTTTTGAATTCTATCAAGCATCGTATCTCGTTTATGCGTTTATGTGTAAATGCGTATATGAGTTTAGGTTCCTGCTCATCTACTCATCCACTCATCCACTTTCTATCCTGAAATCTTATTCGGCGTGTCCTGGAATTCGTTAATTTCTGCAATAAGCTGCCAGGTCTTTTTTGCCTCTTCTTCATCGACGAGCGAGATAGCAAAGCCGGCGTGAATCAGAATCAAATCTCCTAATTTAGCTTCCGGCAGGAGCGTAGTTTTAGCCTTCCAGCGATTGCCCATCGCATCGACAACTGCCTTGTCCCCGTCTAACTCCACTATTCTTGCCGGTATTGCCAAACACATAGTTCGTATCTCGTCTCTCGTATTTCACCAGGCTGGCACCCTCAAACCCTGGCCTGAGTTCGCCGAAGGCTTGTTTGGTGCTATTTCAACACATATTACCAAATACGTAATTTATACTGAATTGTATTGTTGTTCCGTATTCAGGTTCTTTTTAAACTAAAAGACATTTCGATTCAACACCTGATCTACGTGATATATGTCCAAAAAATTCAGACCTTTGCGCAGTGTACTTTTGAGGAAATTCAGCCTTTAAGACAGAAAAAGCCTAAACTCTATTAGTTCTTTCCAATAAGCCCCTGACTTCGTCATATTGCAACTGAATGACGGGTTGGCACGGGGAGCTATAAGCTTGCAAAATCCTGTCGTAGTCAGGGATTTGCCACTGCTCCAAAATACTTTGATTATTGTTTGTCAAAATCGTGGTTACTTTATTCGCACCCTTTCGATAGCGAAAATTGAAACGGCTGTAGTTAGCGGGAATACTTAGCAGGTTCCATTGATAATACCAAACCTTCTCGGTATCATGTAATATGACCATCGGGACATTTCTTTGCATTGCCAGGTTAGCCACCAAACACCTTGTCTCTGCAGCGCCATCACTAAAAACCAAATCAAAGTGTTGATTGTTAGCATCAAAGTGCTCGAATATTACTCGCGGATCAAGCTGAAAAACGGGGTGCCAGTTTGCTGAGTGAATCCGGGCTTTTATTCTTTCATACCATTCTTTACTTTCTTGCTCTACACTAACAACCACCTCGGCGTGTTTGACGAAAAATGGCGTGCTGAACTCACCGAGACCAAATTCCAGAACCTTCTTTGTCTCAAACGTCGCGAACACCTTCTCAAATACTCGCAAATGACTGGCGTAGTTGTCAAGTTCCATTGTATAACCCTACTATCCTTGCCGCTGTTATCAAACACTTATTTCGTAATTCAATTTATTGTTTCTAAGAGACTAATATCGCCGGTCTTATCCTAATTCTATTGTTTGATACGTTTTGAGTCAACCTTTGGTTTGCGAAGTGGTTAAGTCCGTCTCTGATGACTGTAATTTCGGCCATTCGTCTATTAAGTAGTTATATAAAAAGTGTTTGACAAGGAAAAATAGAAAGTCTATTCTTCATACCCGGTGGTTGGCTGTTTTAAGCTGTGAATGTGTAAGCCAGGTATATGAGAGTTATCTATGAACATAGAGCAATTTCTCCACGAAAAACGCGATGATATTCGCGCCATTGCTGCAAGGCATGGTGCTTACAACATTCGTATTTTCGGCTCTGTTGTACGTGGTGAAGCCGGCCCGGACAGCGATATTGATTTTCTCGTTGACGCAGGCCCAGCCACAAGCTCTTGGTTTCCTGCCGGTCTCATATTGGATCTTGAAAAAATTCTGGGACGTCGTGTCGAGGTTGTTACTGAGAAGGCACTAAGTCCCTATATTCGCGACTATGTGCTTCGCGAGGTTAAGCCGTTATGAGAGACGATACTGTTTACTTACGCCACATCCTGGAAAGTATCCGGCGTATCGAGGAAAATGTCTCTCAGGGGCGAGACCGTTTCCTGAAATCTCATACTTTTCAGGACGCCGTGCTGAGAAACCTTCAAACGATGGCTGAATCGACCCAGCGTCTCTCAGACGATGTGAAGGCAACACACCCTGAGATTGAATGGGAGCGCATCGCTGCATTTCGTAATGTGCTCGTTCACGATTACCTCGGCATCGATGTGGAAAGAGTCTGGGATATCACCCAGCGTGATGTTCCTGAGCTAAAGCGGGCTATATTGGGGATGCTGGAGGAGGGACATAATCCATTGTCCTGATGGCACTGTCAAACTTGTATGGTGGTGTTTCAAACCTGCTTTGCTGCAATAGCCGCCTGGCCGAGGGATATTCCACCATCATTAGACGGGACGTCCCTGTTAAATAATACTGAAAAACCGGTTTTCTTCAAGAGTTTAATGCAGCGAATAGTCAAATATCGATTACAGAACACTCCGCCGCTTAGTGCAACTGTATTTAGTTTTGTGCTTTCTCTTGCTGCCTTAGCCATTTCGAGCAAGCCGGCGGCGAGGCAATTGTGAAACTTTGCCGAGATAACACTGTTGGTTAATCCTTTTTGGACATCGGCGATTAGCTCTTTTACCATCTTGCCCAAATCAAGCTGCAACGGTTCTCCGGTTATGTTTGTAAGTTCAAAATCATATTGCTCTTCAATCTCGTTCTCAATTACCGCCTCCAGCGCCATCGGTAGTTGGGCATCGAAGTGATTGTAGCTGCCCAACTCGAGCATAGCGGCAACCGCATCGAAAACCCGACCTAAGCTGGAAGTTTCTACACAATTAACGTCTTTCTCAAGCTGCTCTGATATAATCCTGAGTCTGTTTATGTCCGGTTCGATCCTTTTCAGTAACCAATCGAATTTCTGTAAAGTGAATTTGCTGCCGTATGCCTTTTTTAATAATGACAGAGCAGGCCTAACAGCCTCTTTGCTTGCCCTATCTGCCCCTGCCAGTTGGTAATAAGCCAGATGGCCGAACCGCTCGAATTTCTCTAATGATGCAATCAGGCACTCGCAGCCCCAGATAGCACCATCGGTCCCATAGCCGGTGCCGTCCGCTGCAAGTCCGATGACCGGCCCGCTAAGGCTATGTTCGGCCAAAACAGATGCAATGTGAGCCCAGTGATGTTGAATGCTGATTACCTTCGAACCGGCCAACGATAGAGCATATTGCGTCGATAGATAGCCGGGGTGAAGGTCATAGGCCACAACTTGGGGCTCAACTTCGAATAGTTTTCGCAGATGCTCGATTGAATTGATATAGTGATGATAGACCTCTGCATCCTCAAGGTCGCCTATATGTTCGCTGCAGATAAGCTGATTTTGTTTTGCAAAACAGAAAGTATTTTTCAAATCCGCCCCCGCCGCGAAAATCTCTTGCTCGCAATTTTCTTCCGTAAAGATTGGGCTCGGCACATATCCTCTGGCTCTTCTTAAAAAAACCGGCTGTTCGTCCACAAAATGAACGATCGAGTCGTCAACCTGCCGGTAAATTTCTCTATCGTGCATCAGGAAAGCATCGGCAACGCATCCGAGTCTTTCCAGGGCCGATTCGTTTTTGCAAATCAACGGCTCATCGGAAATATTGCCGCTGGTCATTACCAAAACATCTGTTCCATTATTGTTTAACTGCTCGAACAAAAGATAATGCAGCGGAGCATAGCAAAGCATAAAGCCATAAGTGCTAACGCCTTCGGCAACAGATGAAGCTATCGTGCTGTTTGGTTTTTTGGGCAGTAAGACAATAGGGCTTTGTGGACTCTTTAAGAGTCGTTCTGCTGATTCACTCACAATTGCGAATCTTTTTATCTTTTTAATCGAATCAGCCATCATAGCAAATGGCTTGTGGTCTCTCTTCTTGCGTTCCCGTAATCGCTCCACCGCCTTGTTAATAAGCGCATCGACCGCTAAGTGGAAGCCGCCAATACCCTTTATTGCTACAATTTTTCCGGCTGAAAGTAAGTGCGCGGTTTCAGCGATTACCTTCTCGATTTGTGTTTTTATTGTTTTTCCTTTGCTGTCTGTCAGCCGGATTTTCGGCCCGCATTCACTGCAGGCAACAGGCTGAGCGTGAAAACGACGGTCGGTTACCTCCGTGTATTGAGCAGCGCATTTATCGCACATCTTGAAGACCGACATCGTTGTATTAGGCCTGTCATAAGGAATGTTTTTAACTATTGAGTACCTCGGCCCGCAATTCGTGCAGTTTATAAATGGATAGCCGTACCGAAAATCTTTTTTGTCCGCCATTTCTGCAAGACAGTCTCGGCACGTGGCGATGTCGGCGGTTACCTGTGACAGTGGTGAGCCTTGTGAATCACTGGTTTGGATGATGAATTTACCTTCGGCCTCGGTTACAGGTATCTCAACCACATCACAGGATTTTATTTCTGCTAATGGTGGTTTATCAGCGTCAGACCGCAATCGGACTAAGAACTCGGCTATCTTTTCTGCTCTTCCCTGCAATTCAATAGTAACGCCTTTTGTGTCGTTATAGACAACACCGGACAATCCCAGCCCCCGTGCTATTCTATATACAGCCGGTCGAAAGCCAACGCCCTGCACCCTGCCGGTTATTAATATTTGTTGTCTTTTAATCAAAATCGTTTTTTCTTAATATTCTTTGTCGATGACTATTGATTACTAATCGATAATTATTTAGAATGTAAACAAAAGATAAAAATAGTAAATAGAAAATAGTAAATAATAAATAGTAAATCGTCTGGGGCCATAGCTCAGTTGGGAGAGCGCTTGCATGGCATGCAAGAGGTCGTGGGTTCGAATCCCATTGGCTCCATTGACCTACCTCTTGATTTATAAGTCCTTGCCCCTCGTCAGCCATTAACTTAATACCCTCATTTTGGCGTGATGCACTCTTGTACGTTAGTTTTGCTTCAGTCTTGTTCGACTTGCAGGCGTTTTCAATCGTTTTTTTATGACTCTTGCTATTATGGCAAATACATATTTTGACGGAGTAGCTCTTGTAGGCCCCAGGGAGAGAATATGAAAAAGCGAGATTACCTGCGGGGGTTTGTTAGTTGCTCAGTAGTCCTTAAAGCTTCTCATCCAATCCGGCCAGTCGCTCGACTGAACGTCGCCGGCAATCGTCCAGGGACCATGGATGTCGTAGTTGTGATGCCAATTCAGCGTCCATAACTCCTTTAGCCCGACTTTTCTGACGGACCAATCCAGGAAGGCGCTGTTGACCGCTCCGCTGTGCCGGTTTAGACAGACCCGCCGCATCTCATTGCTGCCGGCGAGGTTTTCCGTCGCGCCGTCATATAGCGGAGGCTCGTTGTTGTGAAACGGCCAGACATCGTACCAAAAACAATCGATGAAAAGCGGTATCCGATCCGCAGGTCTAATATTGACATGCCTGTAGTAGTTGCTCGCGTTACTGCCCGAGGTTCGATTGCACAGCCACTCATTGAGGCCATAGCTGCCGTAGGAGCCGTCCTGAAAGATACCCCAGGCAGCAAAGGGATTGCGAGCTCCTTCGGACAAAGGTTTCGTGGCCATCGGGCAAAGACGCATATCCAGGTCGCGGTACTCCGTCCGCATCACGACCGGCCATCTGCCCTCGCTCGTTTGGCTTTCTCCACCGAGACCTTGGTGAAAATAGCCGTCCCTGTCTGTGGTGAACATCGACCAGATAAGTGTCCATTGGTGCAGACTCGCCTGGCAGGTTACCGTCCGTGCCTGTTTCTTTACGCGGTTTAGTGCCGGCATCAGTATGGCCATCAATAATGCAATAATAGCTATCACTACCAAAAGCTCTATTAGTGTAAAGCCGTTTTCTTTGCGCATGATGTTTGTCCTTCTCTTTTTAAAGAAAGATAATAGGTCTCTGGTATGTTTACCTGCCATAATTATAACACACCCGGAGTTGTGATGCAACTATCATCTTAAATTGGGACATCACCAGGGCCTTTCCGGGTAAGCACATCCTTAAGGCAAAAATATACATTTATCAGGTATGTTTGTTTGCCCGGCTGATAATGCAGCAGTCAGCGGTAAATTTCCATTACATATACATTGCTGCCCCCGCCGGACTTTTTACCAAGAACGTAAAAGCGTTCATTCCTCTCGGAAGAAACGAGTATATCAAGCTCATCCTCCTCAAAAACTTCGGACAAATAGGTAGCTTGCAGGAAATGGATGTCTCCCTTGAATTCGAATATTCTTCTCAATGCATCAATGCCCCAGCGCACATATTCAGTATTGTTAACATGTCCGTTTATATCTATCGAGCTGTACGGTACACGCACTTGCTCAATGTCACTATAGCTGTCTCGCGGTTCCAATCTGTTCAGTTCACCTGATATCGCTTTGGGCCCGCTTTTAGGCAGGTTCATATCGAGTCGGAATAGATTCTTCGGCTGGTTTTTCTGTCTGTTCAATACCATCCATTCGCTGCTGGCTCTCAATAACTCGCGGCCATTTTGGTCTTTACCGACAAACTCTCTTCTTGCAATCAAACGAGTATATCCACTTGGCCATGTTTTGACGGTAATTTTATCATTCCATTTCGGAAATCTATCGATTTCCATTCTAAGGTTCGACAGCACCCAATAGCTGTTTATTTCATTCATCCTGCCGAATCCGAGGCAAAGTTGTTCTGCATGGAGAGCTGCAATTTCTTGTAAATACTGCATAAGCAAAGGTATCTTGATATTTCCGTCAGCTTGGCACTCATACGTCTTAACCGTGAATGTACCTTCTTTGATTTCGATTGCCTCGTTGCGCACCCGAGCAGCTCCTTGTATCACCTTGCTTACTTAATCGAGCTTATTATAATTGCTGTTTATCATCTTTGCAAAGACGTAACTCGACCGCCTTATTTCGTCGCTTCACCCTCTCTCCAGCCCCCTAAAACAAAGGGGCCTATACCGAATCAATCGGTATAAGCCCCGAAGAATTGTCACTAGTCTGTTATATCAACCCCGTTAGATATGAAAAATACGACGTTATCTAACGGGGTCAAACGCGTAAATCTAACTGCCGGCTTAAGGTGCCGGCTTAGGGCGCCGGAGGATACAGACGAATATCGTCAAAGTACATCGTCCCTGAACCACCAGCCACTGGATTGCTTCTGTTTCCAAAACCAATGCCAATCGTATTGACATTGGCCAGGTTCACACCCTGGTCTGCAAATCCGCCTGGGGCGGACAGGTCGATATTCCATTCTGTCCAGGTAGTTATCTGCGCTGCATTTGGATTATCGTGATTGACTACCGCACGGCCGTTAAGAACTACGTACAACGTCTCGGCAGCGTTAGCCGAATCGCCCCTGAACCAAATCGTCAACGTGTTGACACCATTTTCTGTCCAGTCACGCGGATAAGTAAGCGTGTGAGTTGCTTCAGAGTTCCCAACACTGTTATCGTAGAAATACGGCATCGACTGGTTGCCGCTGTGAACAATACTTTGCTCGGCATAAGGAGGAAGCTCATTACCA
Source organism: Phycisphaerae bacterium (assembly GCA_041862635.1). Classification (GTDB taxonomy): domain Bacteria; phylum Planctomycetota; class Phycisphaerae; order Sedimentisphaerales; family Anaerobacaceae; genus NIOZ-UU13. The sequence continues at coordinate 8,529 of JBGVTO010000129.1, forward strand.
ACGAGAGCTCCATTTGTCGGGATTTCATAACCGTCCAGCCACGCTTCAAATATCCTGTTGCTCTCCGGGTCAGGGGGGTCAATGTCGTTGTAGGACTCAAAATCGTCCACTATAAGGAAGTTGGCGGTCGTAAAGCTCCATAAAGGGCCCGCCCACGGACTTTCGGGATTGGCGTTATTGGCCTCATCAATACGCCAATAGTAGGTGGTATCCCACTGGAGTTTTCCGGGGTCAAAGCTCTCAGCACCAAGGTCCCCCGTGTCTTTATATTCCGGTGAGCCAGTATCGGCATATTTCACGGCATCTTTGTCAGTACCGAAATAGACCTTATGTGAAGCTCCATAAACTCCCGGTGTCCATGTAAGAATCGGTGTATGCTTTATATCCACAGCGCCATTAGACGGATTCGGGCTCCCGACAGCGCCCTCAGTAATAAAGCTCCAGACGTGGCCTTTATACGTGTCGATGACATCGAACTCATCGACACGCCAGTAGTAGGTCTTAGCCAATTTAAGTGGGCCGGGGTCATAGGTTGTAACACCTGTTGAAAGTCCTCCAGTGGCGTTGTTCACCTCGTCAAAATTGTCGCCGAAGTAAACGGTATGTAATTTCGCACCGAAGCCTGACATCCAGCTAAGGTCATAATTCGAGTGTACAGACTCGGCATTATCAGCCGGGTCGGGGAGGTATGCAGTCTTAGGTGGAACCGAAAAGCTCCAGACGTCACCCTTCCATGGACTATTCGGCTCGGTGTCATTGACCTCATCAATCCGCCAGTAATATGTCGTGCCTGGAATGAGACCATCCGGATAAGGAAATCCGGGAAAGCCGGCAATGAAAAACGTCGCGACCTGATTGCCCCGGAACGTGCCTTCGGCGCCGTCGTTCACATCATCATAATTATCGCCCAAGTACACATCGTGCGAGAGCGCTAAAGCTCCCGGCGTCCAGGAAAAGTTCCCCCATGTGTCCTCGAGATATGCACCATCGGCTGGAACCGGAGCAGTAGCATTTACTGGGGGCGATGCTTCCGCCGGTGCAATTCCGGCGACATACTCTCCTTCATAGACATAAACAAAATCCAACCAAAGTGGAACTTCAACACCGGCACAGAATATCTCAAACTTTAGCTCGGCGTTTATGGCTTCAGAGGTCATCGAATATTCAGCCCACTCGGTCGTCACCTCAAAGTCAGTGTACCCCCAGTCAACAGAGTTGTCTGTGGCCTTAAACCTCGCTCCAAGAGGACGTGGCTCCTCAGCCTTGGCCCAGAAGCTGGCAGTATAATTTGTGCCGACCTCGACCGGCATAGGACTATTCGCCACAATGAAATACCAGTTGGTGCTTCCTATCGGATTAACCTTAAGGCTTCTTGTACCATCGATAAACTCAGTTTCATCGATTTCGACGGTGCTGTTTAGACCATCTTCCCAACCCCAAGTCCACCAATGTTCATAAGCCTGGTCGTTCAGGATAACCTCATCCTCTTCAAAACTTGGATTTATCGCTAAGTTATCAACTTGGGCATGAGCTACTGATGGGACAGCAACCAGCACCAAAACAAAGGAAGTTAAATAAATCAATTTCTTGCACATAATAGTTCTCCTTCAATAAATATGGATTATTAATTGAAATGTAAAAAAACATAACCACCAATCACCTGTACTCGCGTTACCGCAGGTACGAGCACTACGCCCTCGCGGCAACTCTTTGCCTTGCATAATAACTCCTCCTCTATTTGGAAAATGACAGAGATTGCACCCACACGATGACCTCAAAGCCACAGATGCCCGACTGTGCAGGCACAAGCTTCACTATTTTCGTTTATACCAAATCAGTCACTTTCCCGTCAAGGAAAATCTCTCGAAGCAATCTCAAAAATATTTAGCCACTTGCCCTGTGCTTGCTTGCAAAACGCTTTGTCGAAGTGTCGAACGGGTGGGTTTTATTAAAGGTTTTTGATTTTACTCTCAATTTTGGGATTTTGTTGATGTCTTTTTCCCGTTTCGGCTGCAATTAGAAGACCGTATAAAAGTCTGTCTCCATATTCACTGCATTATGGAAATATAGGTTCAACGAAAAAAACCAGTTTGAAAGAAATACCAAAAAGCGTATAATATTTTAAGGTTTTTTTCTGAATAATGAGATTTTGCTTAAATATCGCATGCAAACGGCTTAAATGTGATACCCCAGGCCGCTTCCAAGGAACGATGCTAAAGAATGGAGGACAACCATGACCTTAAGACTAAACCGTCGAAGTTTTATTAAGAAATCAATATTAACTTCTGCCGGCGGTGCACTAACACTGCAAGTGGGTTCAGGCAAGATACTTGCCCAAGGCAAGGCGGAAAAGGCTGCCACCGCCGAGAGCCAGCTTACAGGCAAGGCCAAGTTACAAAAGGGAAGAATTGGCAATCTTCATATCAGCCGTCTGATGTTAGGCGGCAATCTGCTCACCCACTTTACCCACAGTCGCGACCTGAAATACGTCTATAATCTTACGGCACATTACAACACGAAGGAGAAAATATTTGAAACTATGGCAGTCGCCGAAGCCCATGGAATCGATACGCTTGTTATACATACCGCTCCCGGAATCATGAGCATACTCAAGAAATACCGCTACCAGCGGGGTGGGAAGATTAGATGGATAATTTGTCCCACGGCTCCAGTCGAGGGTCAATTGAAAGCCTATAGCGAACAGGTTCGACAGCTTGCCGACGAGGGTACCGATGCGATATATCTTTGGGGCGTTCATGCAGACAGCCTTGTTGCTCAGGGTAAAGTGGACCTGATTGCCAAGGCTGTGGAAATCGCCAAGGACTACGGCTTACCTTCAGGTGTTGGGGCCCATGACCTCAGGGTAATAATGGAGTGCGAGAAGAACCAAATCAACGCAGATTTTTATATCAAGACGCTGCACCACCACAACTATCCCACTGCACCGAAGCCAAACGAGCTGACGACAGTAGTTGCTGAGGTGCCGGGGTACTGGTGCAAAAATCCTCAGGAGGTGGTCGATTTTATGAAGGGCGTGGAGAAACCCTGGATAGCCTTTAAGGTAATGGCTGCCGGTGCCATACCACCGGCAGATGCTTTCCAGTATGCTTTTGAAAATGGTGCCGACCATGTCCTGGCGGGAATGTTCGATTTTGAGATCGCCGAGGACGTGCTCATTGCAAACAGGGTGCTGACCGAGGTCAAGCGAGCTCGCCCATGGCGAAGCTAATATGGCGTGTCGAAATACGATTCAACTCGATTAACAAGCCTTGCATCTGTTCGGTATATCGGGTAATTTTAGGTTTTCAGAATCAAAATAAACATTACAAATCCCGTACTGCGGGAACATTAATAATAAGGAGAATCTACCATGAAAAAGATGAACCATAAGAAGCTTGATGTTTCAGCCGGTAGTAAGCCCTTTCAACAACATCAAAAAATTGGCCGTCGTGAATTCTTAGCTGCAGCTTCAGGTACGGTTGCTGCTTTTACAATCGTACCCCGGCAGGTGATGGGCGGAGTCCGCCACGGGCGGATTGCTCCAAGTGAGAAAATCAACGTAGGCTATATTGGAACAGGAACACAAGGAATACGACAGTTGATGGATGCCCTGCGCAGGCCGGAGCTGAGAATCGTCTCTGTATGTGACCCCAATAAGGACAGTTCCGACTACGTCGCATGGTCAAGAAACGAAATACGAAATAAGATACGTGCATTTTTGAACAAGCCCAAGTGGGGAGAAGGGCAACGAGGCTGTCGATGTGGGAGAGAGGTCGGCCGAGAAATAGTTGATAGCTACTATGCAATGAATACGGCCTCCGGCAAATACAAGGCTTGCTCGGCCTATAGTGACTTTCGCGAATTGCTTGAAAACGAAAATGATCTGGACGCAGCCTATATTATGACTCCGGACCATCTTCACGCCACTGTTGCGGTCGCCGCGATGAAAAAAGGCAAGCATGTTATTATGCATAAGCCCCTATCCAATGTGCTCTATGAGACCAAGCTGGCGGTTGATACCGCCCGCAAGACAGGAGCTGCCACTCATATGTTCTGTGCAGCAGGTAACAGGACAACGCCTTTAATATGCGAATGGATCTGGGATGGCGCCATTGGGCCTGTACGAGAGGTCCACAACTGGTCCTCGAGACCTTTCTGGCCTCAGGGGATGACCGAGTATCCACGTGAAAAACCGCCGGTCCCAGATGGGCTTGAATGGGACTTATGGCTCGGCCCTGTTCCTCACAAAGACTATCATCCGGCTTACACTCATGCCGTCTTTCGCGGCTGGTATGATTTCGGAGCAGGCCCGCTCGGCGATATGGGCAATTACAGCTTTTACCAAATTTTTAAGATTTTGAGACTTCCTTCGCCTGTCAGTGTGGAAGCCGGCCGCAGCCAATACTGGGAAATAGTGGATAATCTCTGGAAGAAGCAGGAAAACAAAATCTCGTTTCCCCGCGCATCAATGATACATTATGAGTTTCCGGCACGTGGGGATATGCCGCCGGTGTCTCTCTACTGGTATGATGGTGGTCTTAGGCCCCCGAAGCCCAGAGAATTGGAGGTGGATGGGAAAGATATGCCCGAAGAGGGACTTATGTTTGTTGGTGACAAAGGAAAAATTCTGGCCGGCTTCAGCGGTAGTAATCCACGCATTATTCCGGAAAGCAAAATGCGGGCCTACAAGAAACCTCCCGAGACATTGCCCCGTCCAATTGGCGAGCTGGATCAATGGATACGAGCCTGCAAGGGCGGTGAATCCTCCGGTGCCTGCTTTGAAAATGTATATCCATTTGCCCAGACAGTTTGCTTAGGCGCGATAGCATTGCGAGTGGATAAGAAATTGGAATGGGATGCAGAAAACGTGCGGTTCACGAATTCGTCACAAGCAAACGACTTGGTTCACAGAAAATACAGGAGAGGATGGGAATTATAGCTTTGTTTGTTTCCCATCAGAGAACAGAGGACAGAGGACAGAGGACAGAACTGACTTATGAATTCTGATTTCTGACTTCTGACTTCCATATAGAAAAATTGGCATAAGCTCTTGATTTAACAAGTGTTAAATGGTATGGTCTCTATATAATCAAAGTGGTGTACCCGCTGCGATATGCTGCGAACGCAGCGAGTGTATTTTTATACACCACGGGGAGAAGACAGACGACAGAGAACAGAAAAAACTGACATCTTATTTCTGGTTTCTGACATCTGACTTCGATTTGTTAAAAAATACCTATGGAACACATTCAGAACCAACGCCGGTTTCCGAGGATTAAGCGGCCGACAGCCGCTGAGCTTATTGAGCAGCTTGGTCAGTTTGACGGCTCTGGAGCACAATTCTTCACGAATCTGCTTGCTGTACAGTGCTTTTTAGGCCGGGCCGATAACGGCGCGATTCTGCGAAACAACGAGCAGATGGGTGTCGATGTTCTGGCCATATATCCGGCGCTGAGGGGGCAGCAAACCGCACCGGCATGGCTGAATCAATCTGCCGAGCTTATCCGTGAGGCTGCGTCCACAGATGCTCGTCGGGGCGAAGCCCGCCGCAGCCCGGCGGTCATCGTCAAAGACTTGCCAGCCGTGCCAGAGCCCCGTCTCGGCAGGCGGGACGCAGAGGAGGATGATAACCGAGCTACCCGGAGTTATGTCGTATTGGTTCCACTCAAAATGGCTGATATCGGCCAAGCTATGGAAGCTTTTGTGGTCAGGGCCGGTGACAGAAATGCTCTCGAAGCGAGCCAACAACAATTAGAACTGACGGCCAACCTGCTGGACATCTCCGAGAGGCGACTGACACTCCAGAAAAGACAGGCAGGCTTGAGAAGACTGCAACAAGCAATGGAAACACTTTCAGCCATCAACCGTCAAAATCGGTTTACCAGTACTGCTATGGCCCTTTGTAACGAAGCAGCTTCTCAGTGGCAGTGTGAACGGGTGAGTGTTGGTTTTCTTAAAGGAAGATATGTTCGGCTGAAAGCCATGAGCCACACGGAGGATTTTAGTCGAAAGATGAAAATTGTCCAGGACATAGAATCTGTGATGGAGGAGTGCCTGGACCAGGACTGCGAGGTTCTATATCCCGCTTCGCAAGAGGCTACCTACATTAGCCGGGCAGCAGGTGAATTGTCCAGACAGCATGGTCCATTAGCAGTTTTGAGCCTTCCTTTTCGGCAGGATGGAGAGGCTCGTGCCGTTCTAACTCTCGAGCGAGAGCCGAGCAAATCTTTTAATCTGGAAGAAATTGAGGCAATTCGGTTAGCCTGCGAACTATGCACAGCCAGATTATTAGAGCTGTATGAGCATGATCGCTGGATTGGTGCCAGGTTTGTTGCCAAAGCACGCAGCGCACTGGCTGTATTAGTAGGCCCAAAATATACCTGGACGAAACTTTTGGCGATATTGACCCTTGGTGTGATACTATTCCTAATATTTGGTAAGGGACAGTTTCGGGCCGAAGCACCTTTTGTCCTTGAAGCCACTTACCAACAAGTGGTCTGTGCATCCTTCGATGGTTATATCAAAGGCGTTAACGTTGAAGTCGGTGATACGGTCAAAGAAAATGAAACAATCCTGGCTGAGCTGGATACGGCAGAACTGCGTTTACAATTAGCTGCTGCCAAGGCGGAAAAGGCGGGATATCTTAAGCAGGTCGCCGCTGCTATGCGAGATGGTGAAACAGCACAGGCCCAGATTGCACAAGCCAACTCTGACAAAGTGGATGCTCAGATTGACTTGTTGAATTATCTGATAGAGCAGGGAAAAATCATATCGCCGATCAGTGGGGCTATTGTCAAGGGCGACCTGAAACGCCAAATTGGTGCACCTGTGAAAACAGGCGATGTCCTCTTCGAGGTTACGCCTCTTGAGTCATTACGAGCTGAGCTGCTGGTGCCCGAAGACGAGGTTTTTGATATCGCGGTGGACCAGGAAGGTTATCTGGCTACGGTGTCTTATCCTGCACAAAGAATCAAATTTGTCGTAGAGCGAATCAATCCGATGGCTGAGGTGGTGAACAACCGTAATGTTTTTAAGGTTCGCGTTCGTCTTCTGGAAGCACGTTCCTGGATGCGGCCCGGTATGGAGGGTGTGGCCAAGATATCGGTCGGCAAACGGCGGTATGTCTGGATATGGACCCGAAGAATCGTTAACTGGCTGCGGATGAAATTTTGGCTTTGAGTCGAACCACGGATTACACAGATTTCACTGATTTTTTATTTGTTTTTAGTCTGTGTAATCCGCGAAATCTGCGGTTAAGAATCGAGAATCAAGAATGGCTGTAGAGCGTCCAACATTTCACGAAGCTTGGTATCGCGTTTCTGATTTACACCCGCGATTATCATCGGGCGTGCAGGTTTACAGACAGCATTTCCGCGGACAAATGTGGTACGTCCTGGAGAATCCATCTAATAACCAATACTCGCGTATCAGTGAAGAGGCTTATCGGTTCATAGGTATGCTTGACGGCCGACGGACTGTATCTGAGGTATGGCGGATATGCAATGAGCAGCTTGCCGACAGAGCGCCCACCCAGGGAGAAGTCATACAGCTTTTAGGCCAGTTGTATAGCGTCAATCTTTTACATGCGGACCTGCCGCCGGACAGCGAAAACCTGTTCAATCGCTACCGAAAGCGAGTCGGACGACAGGTTCGGGGACAACTTATGAACCTGCTGTTCATTCGGATTCCACTGATAGACCCCGACCATTTTCTCGAGCGCTGGGTCAGCATATTTGGGCGGCTTTTCAGCTGGTTTGGACTGGTTTTATGGTCAATATTAATGGCGACCGGACTATACTTTGTGGTCGGTAATATTCGCGAGCTGTTCCGCCAGAGCTCAGACGTTTTAGATCCTGACAACCTAATATTGCTTTATCTTAGTTTTGTTCTAATCAAGATATTCCATGAATTCAGCCACGCCTTCGCATGTAAGAAATTCGGACGGCTCAACCGAAGCGGCGGGCAGGTACATACCATGGGCGTTATGTTTCTGGTTTTCTTCCCGCTGCCTTATGTGGATGCCTCCAGTGCCTGGGCGTTTCGGAGCAGATGGCACAGAGCTATTGTCGGGATGTCGGGGGTTATGGCAGAGCTTTCGGCCGCGGCTGTAGCGGCAATTATTTGGTCCAATACTTCGACAGGAACGCTACACATAATTGCATACAATGTTATATTTGTTGCCAGTGTCTCTACACTACTGTTCAACGGAAATCCTCTTCTTAGGTTCGACGCTTATTACGTCCTTTCGGACTTGTTAGAGATACCAAACCTTGGTCAGCGATCCAGAAACTACCTTTACTATCTGGTCAAGCGGTATTGCTGGGGGTTGAAAAGGGCACAGAATCCCGCATATACTTACGGCGAGCGTGTCTGGTTTGTTTTTTATGGCATTGCTTCGGTTGCATTCCGGATTTTTATCTGCATAAGAATACTGCTGTTTTTGAATGACAGACTGCCGGAAGAACTGTTCATACTTGTACCTTTGTTTGCTTTCTCTGCAATTGTGGCTTGGGTGTTTGTCCCCGTCGGTAAATTCTTTCAATTTCTGGCTACAGGTGCTGAGCTTACTCGCAAGCGAGCACGAGCAGCGGGATTAACCTTTGGCACCTTTTGTCTGATAGCTGTTTGTATAGGTTTGATTCGTGTACCCGACTATTGGCGAGTCGAGGGGGTTGTTGAGCCGGTTCGCCTGGCCATAGTCCATGCGGAAAGTGATGGTTTCGTTGTCGGTTTTTTGCCCTCGGAATCGAAGGTTTCTTCAGGTGGGCCACCCCTGATAAGAGCTATCAATCCTGAGCTGGAAGCCGAAAAAAAGAGCTCCGTTGCTGAGCGTCGCAGTCTTGAAGTTCAGCGGCGCATTGCGGAAATGAAAGAGATTGCCGCGGCACAAATACTGGATGAACAGCTCGAGGCCTTGGATGAGAAAATAGCAAGGCTTGAATTCGAATTAGCTTCGCTGAATTTGGAGCCACCACTGTCAGGTACATGGGTCGCGCCGGATATTGAGTATTCTAAAGGCGTTTATTTAAATCGCGGCCAAAGCATTGGTTTCGTGGCAAGTCTGGATAATGTTATGATTCGAGCCACCGCCGGCCAGAACGTTGCCGCCATGTTGGTAGAGCAGGCTGTTAAGCAGGTCGAGATTCGTGTTAAAGGACAACCGAAGTTGTTCCTTACCGGCGAGATTGAGAAAATTTTTCCAGCCGGACAAGAGGTGTTACCGTCTGAGGCTTTAGGTTACTCAGTTGGTGGATCTATGCCGACACTTCCACAAGACCCTCAAGGCACGAAGGCCGCTGAGATGTTTTTTGAGATTCGTATCAGACCAGATGCGGACTCTTCAGTTCGTTTGCTCACGGGACAGCGTGTTGTAGCAAGAATCCGAATGCTTCCCAAGCCACTTGCAGTTCAGTGGTGGCTATCTGTAAGGCAACTTTTTCAGAGGAGGTTCCATATTTAAATGGGATTGCAGAAAAAACGGAGGCGTAGAAGCTGGTTTGGTGTTGTCGAAGCTGGTATCGAAGCTGGATGCTGGAAACCGGATACCGGATAAAATTAACGAATCTGACTTTAGACAGAAATGAACAACAGAAAACCAATAAGAAGTTTCAGGGATTTGGAAGTATACCAAAATAGCTATGCAGCATCAATTGAAGTAATCACGAAAGTTGCGCCTAAACTTCCTAAAGAAGAACAGAATGACCTGGCCAGTCAATTGCGGAGGTCATCAAAGGCAATACCTCGTTTAATAGCCGAAGGCTATTCTAAGAAAGATCAAAAGAAAGGCTTTCAGAAGTATTTGGATGATGCACTGGCAGAATCTAACGAGGTAATTGTTTCATTGAGTCATGTGCGAGACTTATATTCAAGATTTGTAGATCCGAGGTTGTCTGAAAGGTTAATCGATATCTATGATAAAACCAGCAGGCAGATATATAATTTAGCTAAAAGCTGGCGGGACTTTAAAGAAAGATAATACGAGCTTCGAGCTTCCAAGGTGAGCATCGATACAAGCATCGACAACCTTAAACGAAAAAGGTACCTTAAAAAATGGAAATACTTCCAAGTGCAATGTGGTCCGCTTTGGGCGGACTTGAGCAGCGGATATCAGATAAACCTCTGCCCAGAGGACTCGATGCTGCATGGGATGTGGGAGTGGGTTTGACAGGCCGGTTTCTGCCGCGACGGCAAAGGTTTTTGCGCCGGGCAGAAAAAGTGCTTGCACTGGAAAAACATTTTTCCCAAATGACCGACGCGAAGCTCCGTGAGGCTGCCGGTGAGCTTCGCGAGATTTTTCGCCTCCGCCGCGACAATCATTCGGACCTTGAGCGTGCCTTTGCATTGGTCCGGGAGGCAGCAGTTCGGCAAATAGGTGAGAGCCCTTTTCCGGTCCAGATTGCAGGCGCTTTCGCTCTTGAAAACGGCTGTATTGCGGAAATGGCTACTGGTGAAGGTAAGACCCTAACCGCCACGATGCCTGCGACAGTTGCCGGCTGGCGCGGCCAGGGCTGCCACATAATTACAGTTAATGACTACCTGGCCCAACGCGATGCCGAATGGATGGGGCGGATTTACCGCTTTTGCGGCCTGAGTGTTGCACATATAGCACAGGGAATGTCAACCGCTGATCGGCGAGCAGCTTATTTGGCTGATATAACTTATTGCACGAACAAAGAGGTGACTGCCGATTTTCTCCGCGACCGGCTCGTTTTGGGTCGTTTGAGAGGATTGAGCTCAACGCTTCTAACTAAAATAGCCCGAGCCGGTCAGTCGATAATAGATCGGTTGGTACAGCGTGGCCTTAATTTCGCCATTGTAGACGAAGCGGACTCTGTTCTTGTTGACGAGGCAATTACACCGCTCATTATCTCTGGTCCGGCTCCCAATCCTGAACAGGTGGAGGCCTTTCGTCAGGCGGCAGATATCGTGACCCATTTGAACCAGGATACAGACTATCGCGTTAACGCTCGCTATCGAGAAGTCGAATTGACCAACGAGGGTAGAGCTCGGTTAGCGGATCTGGCCGAGACTTTTGGTAATATCTGGCAAGGTGCCCGCCGTCGTGAGGAGATCGCGACAAAAGCTTTGGTTGCTAAAGAGCTGTATTCGCTGGATAAACAGTATGTTATTGATGACGGCAAAGTTGTCATCGTCGATGATTTCACGGGGAGGCTCATGCCGGACCGAAGCTGGCGCGACGGCTTGCACCAGGCTGTTGAAGCTAAGGAGAAGCTCGAAATCACTCCTCCCAAAGATACGTATGCACGTATCAGTTTTCAGCGGTTCTTCCGGATGTACAGCAAATTGTCGGGTATGACCGGGACGGCAAGTGAAGCCGCTGCCGAATTTTGGCAAATTTATCACTTGCCTGTAGTAGTAATTCCGACAAACCGTCCGTGCATAAGAAAAAACCTGCCGGACATAGTCTTACCCACGCGAACTGCTAAGTGGAATAGAATCCTGTTAGAGATTCGCCGTGTTCATGAGACCGGAAGGCCGGTTCTCGTTGGCACACGAAGTGTCCGAGACAGCGAATACATCAGCCAATTGCTTGAAGCGGACCCGCCGAAGGCGGGCATGGTCAAGGCCGGCGTTGCCGGCCTGGCTCATCAGGTACTTAATGCCGTCCGTCACCGTGAGGAGGCCCAAATCGTTGCAGGTGCCGGTCAGACCGGAAGGATCACGGTGGCGACCAACATGGCGGGCCGCGGCACTGATATTAAACTTGGCAGGGGAGTAGCAAAATTGGGAGGGCTTCATGTTATCGCCAGTGAACGGAACGAATCTGCCCGCATAGACCGGCAGCTCTTCGGGCGGTGTGCACGCCAGGGCGACCCTGGAAGTGCCCAGGCAATAGTGTCTTTGGAAGATGAATTTGTGTCTCGATATGCCAAAAATCTCGTCGCCTATTTGAAAAAACGATATGCTCACCCCGTTAGAGGCCCGAAAGGAGAAGGCTCTAACGGGGCTCATACCACTAATGATATCTCTTCAACTACTACCAGAGCTGTATTTCGTTTAAGCCAGCTTCGCGCAGAAAAGCTGGCACTGCGCCAGCGTAAATCGGTTATGAGGACTGACCATTGGCTCGAAGAACAGCTTGGCTTTACGGGCAGGGAATAGCAACGTAGATTGACTATTTTCTATTGACTATTTTCTATTTGATTTTAGATGTTATGCCAATTACAGTTAAGAATTGCATATAATACACATAGAGAGCCTGGATTCCTGCTTTCGCAGGAATGACAGAGTCAGGTAATCGGCAATAAATAGAATTGGTATTAGCTCCTTTTTTAATAGTCAACCGTCAATGTTCTATTGGGTAGATTCACCATTCTCGATTCTCGTCGAGTATCAAGCATCCGGTATCGAGTTTAGCGTTCAGAAACAATCGGCAGGGCGGTGCTGACTTGTCGTAGCTCCAGTACGGTCCCCGTGGTTTGAGCTAACCGGGCTAAGGAAATATTGAAGTCAGCAACAGCCTTTATTTCCGCCATTTGGGCATCTGCCAAAGCCCCCTGTGCCTGAAGTTTGACTAAAAGAAACTCAGGTGTCAGTCTCTCTCGAATCGGTTCGGAATCCTCTACGGCTTGCAAGTGAATTCTTGCTGCTTGGGCTGCCTCTTCCTGAATTTCTATCTCTGCACGGTTTGTTTCGATCATTCTAATCCTCTCCTTAGCTTGTATTGCCACCTGGTCAGCAAGATTCTGCAAAGTAGAAATAGCTTTTCTGCGTTCAATTCTTCTCCGAAGTAATTCAGCTTCTCGTTGACGATTGCCAAGCGGATATTCAAGAGACAAACCAACTGCATAACTTGCATAGTCGCCACTATTGAAGCTGTCCTGTGCCTGTCCTTGGCTCCTGCCCAAACCCTGTATTCTGCTTGAAGCAATCAAATCCAGTCGTGCCATCTCCTGGTTCTGGGCAACACGGATATTAATATCTGCGATAGTAATCGCAACTCGGGCTTGCTGCATTATTGGATTTTTCTTCATGGCCAGTCCCAGAATTTCTCCTTGTCTCTGCTTGTCTCTGGTGTGGAACTGCTTAAATTCTTCTGCCATCGTAGAAGGTGTAGTAGCAGGTACAATTTCCAGCTCATCGAGCATACTCACTTGTGGGTCGGCCATCAATCTCACCAGAGCATCTTGTACGTCGATAACTCTTTTACCGGCTTGAAGCAGTATAGCCTCACGAGCTTTTGCAGAAGCCTCCATCTGCTTTATCTGCACGTCAGTAGCGTCAATTTCTTTTCGGCCTAACACTTTTTTCAAAGTATCGATCGTTCTTTGTAATAGTTTCTGTAGAATCTCAAAGTCACGGCGAGCCTGCAGGAGCCGCCAATACGCCGATATAACCTCTACCGAAACATCCTCAGCTTTTTGACGAAAACCAAGAACGGCAATCTCATGATTGAACCTGGCTATGTCCACGCCTGCAAGGTTGGTCTGCTGCCATGCGTCACGCAACAGCGGCTGTTTTATTTGAAAAGCGAGTATTGGCTCATACCGTGTGGGAAACGTCCTTCCCGCCAAATCGTCCCAGCTGCGTGTTAAGGCATAACTTAAAGACCATTCTGAGCCGGTAATTCCTTTCTGCTTGATTCCTGACTCCAACAAGCGAACATCTGATTGACCGGGCTGAAAAAAGCTATTAACAGGATTATCGTCTTGTTCGAAATTCATACGTCCGAAGGCAGTTACATCGAACTCTGCAGCCGCTTTGGTTATGTCTTGCTTGGCGATCGACGGGTCGAAACTCACTACCCTGATTTCGGGGCTGTTGGCGAGAGCCCTTTCTATGGCTTGCTCAATTGTCAGCTCGAAAATCTTTCTGCCCGTGTTGGGATCTATAACAACTTCAAGCTCAGGTGGAATTCCATCAGGAGCAGGAGTTGGCCTAAGTAGAGCCAAAGGTTGCAGCGGGTCAGCTCGCTGCTGGGGGCCTTGTTCAGCAAGAGTTTGCTGGTAGGAAGTGATAATACCTTTATCTTCTACTTCGTCAGAAACACAACCGGCTAATTGGGCTATCAATAAAACGACCAATAAAACAGCAAGGCTCCTCTTTACGGAAAGGGAATAGAAGGAGTATGGTAAGGCTTTTGACTTTCGCGGTAGCTCTGCTGCGAAGAATGGAAGCCCCACTACGTTTAAGGTTGTAGATGCTTGTATCGACGCTCGCCCTGGAAACTCGCATCTCGTGCTTCCAGCCTCCAGTTTCAATACCAGCTTCGACAACGACAAACCAGCTTTATCCCGTCCCGTCTTCGACGGGCGGGATTCATCTTCTTTAAGACTCATTTTTGGACTCCTATATCTATTTCTGTTCACCCCGTTATAAATTCCACAGGAGAAACGATATGCTTCAAAAAGTGCAGATTTCTAACGGGGTGAAGTTGGAAAAATAATTTCAACGTGTTCGCCGGCCGGCCTATTTGATTTATTAGTTACTTCTATACGTACTCTTAATGTGCTACTGGCTGCATCGGCGACCGCGGCAATGTAAATAATTCTTCCTTCTAAGGATGCCCTATTTGGGTCCGGAAACATGACTTTTGCAGTTTTTCCGTAGCTCAGAGCAGTGGCTTTGACTAAAGGTACAGGGACGTCAATCCAAAGCGGATCAATCTGGACAACCCGAACTGCATCAGCCAGCGCATTAATTGATTCGCCGGTTTCCACGTGAATTTTTTCAATCCTTCCATTTATCGGGCTTTTCAGACTCATCTTTTCAATCTGCGCTTTTAACTCGTTGTATTTTCTTTTTGCTTGTTCGTGCTCGAATTCCGCAAGCTTAAGCGACAGCTCGGCCATCTTCACATTCAATTTCGCGTATTCTACTTCTAATTCTGTTGCGGCGTTATTTGCTGCTGCTTTCTCCAGCTTTTGAAGGTCAACTCTTTTCTGGGCCAGGGAAGCTTCACTCGCCTGTATTTGAGTTGTGTCCTCGCTTGCCGCCTGGAGCTGGGCCAGCTGGATTTGCTCTACAGCGTCGTCCTGCTGGATGAGCACCTGCCCGGCTTTTACCCACTCACCCTCCTTGAAATAAACCCTGGCAATGCGACCTGGCTGGACATAAGAGAGTGTTATGTCTGCGCTGGGAACGGTAATTGCTCTGACTCCCACATCTGAAGACGCAGCTTGCAATGTACTCAGCACTACAACACAAATAATCCAAGAACTCTTAAAACTTTTTTTCGGAATCATGCTATCAAATCTCCCATATATGACAAAATTACCTCACTATTGTATCTATATATCGACCAAAACTGCAACTTAAATCCTGCTAATTGGGTTCCAGAAATTCGTGCTTCGATGGCTAATAAGGGTAGGATTGTCCACAAAGTAGATTATGAACGCTTCCCTGTATAGGCATAATCGGTTTTTCTGTCTGCGCCGGGGCCGTGTTCCCATACCAACAACCGCGTTCCCCGGTTCTCCGAAAAATACTATCAAAACCCCAAAATCTCAATACATAAAACCAGAAAAAACGTTACTTGTGAGATATAAGGTGGCACTATTAAATAGGCCTAAACATAACAAAAGGGCAAATTGTTTTTACATAACCTTTTCAAAGGATCACGTGATGACGGAAACTGATACTTTGACGCTTGACAGGGAGCTTCTGCCAGGAGCAGGGCTTCCCAGTTCCATTATTACGGTGAGACCATGGAGGAAAATAAAATGAAGCGCATACTGAAAATGCTGCGAGGTAACCGGTTTTCGCGACAACGCCCCCAGGGCTTGGGAACACCCATGTTTGAGCGTCTTGAGCCCAGACTTTTGCTGAATGCGGTTCCGTATATGCAGGACTTTAACCTGGGCAAGCCCGGTGGTGCCGAAGGTTGGGAGTACTACTCGGACAATGAGGGGCGAATCGAGGTGGTAGGGGGGTGGCTGCGTATGGACGACAAATTAGGCAACGAGACGTACTCTCAGAACGAGGCGATTCTGCATGTGGACCTCACGGGCAGGACCAATGTGATGCTGACTCTGGATCACACGAGTATATACGATGAAGTACATACCCTTCCTACGAGCTTTGTGGGTCGTTATAAGGGCGACGGCATTTCGTTGAGTGTCGATGGTCAGCATTGGGTGAAGGTAACTGACTTGACCA
>JBGVTO010000130.1:0-4621 GCA_041862635.1 Phycisphaerae bacterium
GCCGGAGAGAATCGAGTTAAAAAGAGTTCGTTCCATTATGTCGGCAAAGCGAGCCTGCCCGGTAATGGCCAGCATCCGCCAGTTCAACATCAGGTTGCCGATCTGGCCGCAAGTCTCGTTGTAGGCCGTATCATTCGGCAGCTCATATGGGGCGCCGACACCTTCGTGGATGGAGTCACCAACGATAGCAGCAAGATAGCCCGGCTGAAAACTCCGGACAGGATGCGCTTTGTGTATAGGGCTTACACCGCCGGTGATATACATCTTTTTGTCCACGAGGTCCGACCACAACCTTTCAAGCGCATCAAGAAGCGTTGTGTCACCGGACTCCATATAGGCATCGGCCGCACCGGCATAAAGATATGTAAAGAACACCGCGTGTCCTACTACTTCGGTTTCCTTGCGGAGTGGACGCCAGTTCTGGTTGAGGTCACTGCCGCCTGTTACAGTACCCCACTCATTCCGGCGTCCTTTTCCATAGCGGCTGCCGCGCCAGTCGATAAAGAAATTGGCCATATCCAGGTACTTCTTCTTGCCCGTTGTACGATAAAGCTCAACTACCGCCATTATAATTGACGGATTCCGCGGAAAGTCTGCCAGCTTCGGGTCTCGTCCCTTGAAAGTATCGTAAATATAATCCGCCGCTTTGCGGGCAACGTTGAGCAATGTCGTCTTGCCGGTAACACGGTGATGAATGCAGGCAGCCGTGATGAGGTGACCCATCGTGTACAGCTCATGATGATTTGGGACCTGGAACCTTAGCCAGCTGCGTGCAATCGTCTGGGAGGCGATATAACCATCTGGCCTCTGTGCCATAGCAATCACGTTTATAATTTCGTCCATCTGTTCATTGAGTTTCGTCTCACCTGTAACGGAGTAAATGTAACAGGCGCTCTCAAGCCACTTGTAAATCCAGGCATCCTGCCAATGGGTCCCCTCGAACTTACCCTTTTCGATACCTGCGGCAATTCTCAGGTTTTGTATAGCGTGTCCCTTCTCCGGGTCCGATGCCAGCTCCCACAACCGCGGGAGTGTGACATCGCATGTCTGGGCAAACCGCTCCGCCCAGAAGCCCTCAGTCCAGCGAACAACTCTCAAGTCAACACTACTTAGTTTGGCATACGGGCTGTCCTGGTTCTTGATGACGCCGTAGTCGCGTTTAGCTGTCTCGGCGTGCAACAGTGTAGTGCTCAGCAGAACAGCGATTGAAACAATCATAAGTGCTATTGATAACCTTTGCATTTTCCGGCTCCATTACCACTTCCAAACGTTTTTTATTTTGGCCTCAAGCGCTTTTCGCACTTTTCTGAAATCTGGTTTGTCGGCGAGGTTTTCCTTCTCAGTCCAGCCGTCCGCCATTTTGTATAGTTCCGGCGGACGTGATTCATTCAATATCAGCTTCCACTGGCTCGTGCGCGCCATAGCTGTTTTGTTCTCAGCTTTCCAGGTAAGATTTTCTACGCGGGTATGGAACGGGACATCGCTATCAAGGTCATAAGCCGGTTCGGGGTTATCAAAGTAATTCGGCGGTAAATCACTATAGGCGGCGGATGCAAAGACTGTAAAATCCCTTTCTTTTTTCGATTCACCCCGCAAAAAGGATTTTAATGACCTTCCGTGAAGCTCGCCATTAACTTTACCACCGGTCAAATCCGCTAACGTGGGAAATAAGTCAACGCCCTGTGCCATATTTTTAATGCGAATGCCTCGGCTAACCAGGCCGGGAGCATACCATATCATCGGAACGTGCAGCAACGCATCATAGAGAAACATACCTTTTCGTACCATACGATGGTCGCCCATAAAATCGCCGTGGTCCGAAGTGAAAACAACGATTGTATTTTCAATGAGTCCTTTGTTTCTTAAAGTTTCTAAAATCCTGCCCACCTGGTAATCCACACCCCATTCTATCGCAGCATAATAATATCTCATTGTCTCGGTCAGGTCTGTATCTTTTATGCGGTCGTAATGGAGGGCACGACATTGTTCATCCAGCCTGGCGCTTAGTTTTTTGGGGTGCACAAACGGTGGAAGGACCATTTCCTTGCCGGAATATTTGCTTGTATATTCCGAAGGCGCCATATAAGGCGGATGCGGATCGAAATAGCTGATATGAAGAAAAAACGGCTCATTCTTTTTTGTGCCGTTTATGAACCTTATAGCATCATCTGTGTTCATCCGTGGATGGCACTTTTCTTCGGGCCATAAGGTGTCACTATGCCAGTACGGCGGAACAAATTTACTATAAGCCCTGAAAGGTTCCCGGGCCCTAATCACACACAAATCTAAACCCTCAAGAACTTTTTTTGAATAGGTGTGATTTTTGCCCACCCAACCGGTGCGATAACCGCGCCGGCGAAAATGGCCTAACATAGAGCCGGAAAGCGACTCTATAAATCTTCCGCTTTCATTCGTAAGTTTGCCGTGCTGATGTGGATATAGTCCATTAAATAAGGCGACCCTTGACGGAGCGCAAACGGAATTATTAACAAAATAGTTTTCGCATAATGCTCCTGCCGCCGCCATCTTATCCAAATTAGGGGTGCGAGCATTTGGATGTCCAAGGCAGCTCAGGGCATCGCCGCGCATTTGGTCGCAAATGATAAAGACAACATTGGGCGGTGGGTCAGAGTTTCTTGCCTTCAGGATTGACGGAGCGGTGAACGCCGCGAAGGCGGCCGCCGATGTTTTTGCCGTTTTCTTCAGGAAATCGCGTCGATCGAGAGTATTGCCCATACTTAATCTCCTTATCGCATTCAAGTCTTTGCCAATGTTACTCGAGCATTATATATTTCTGCATTTGCTTTTTCACCCCTTGAATTTTCTGGTTCGTTATTATTTTCTATATGGTCGGTTTTAAACTTCTCAAGCCGTCTTCGAAAAGTATTGTGGCAAAGCTTACCGGCTGAAAAAACGAATGGGGCCTGTACCATATCAATTGGTACAGACCCCGAATTGACATAATTCTGCGATATCAACCCCGTTAGATGTGAAAAATACGACTTTATCTAACGGGGTCAAGCACGCATTCGCAATTGTCAGCTAAATCACACGGCCTACGGTGCCGGCTCCGGCGGCGGTGGATACAGACGAATATCATCGAAGTACATCATACCTGAACCGCCGGCCAATGGATTGTTTTTGTTACCAAGACCAAGGGAAATCGTATTGACATTAGTCAGGTTCACACCCTGGTCTGCAAATGTCTGCAGGTCGATATTCCATTCCGTCCAGGTATCTACCTGTGCTGCGTTAGGATTATCATTAGTAACGATCGCATTACCGTTGAGAGCAACATACAACGTCTCAGCAGCGTTAGCAGCATCGCCTATGAACCAAATTGTCAGTGTGGTGACACCTTTCTCGGTCCAGTCACGCGGATAAGTCAATGTCAGAGTCGCCTCAGAGTACCCAACACTGTTATCGTAGGAAAACGGCATCGACTGCCTGCCGCTGTGAACGATACTTTGCTCGGCAAAAGGAGGATTTTCATGACCAACGATAGAGCCGTTTGTCGGGACGCCGTATCCGTCCAACCATGCATTAAATATCCTGTTGCTTTCGGATTCATCGGGGTTAAGGTCATTGTAGGACTCAAAATCATCAATAACAAGGAAGTTAGCTGTGGTAAAGCTCCAGAGGTTGCCTACCCATGGACTGTCGGGATTGACATTATTAAACTCATCAACACGCCAGTAGTAAGTGGCATCCCACTCAAGTTTTCCGGGGTCGTAACTCTCTGAACCAAGATTTCTGGTGCCTATGTATTCAGGTGAACCTGTATCGGCATTTTTCACGGCATTTTCATCAGTGCCGAAGTATAACTGATGCGAAGCAGCATAGATTCCCGGCGACCAGCTAAGAATCGCTGTCTGCTTTATATTCGAAGCACCATTAGCAGGGAATGGAGCAAAGGCTTTCTCCGCCAGATATGGCGTCGCACCGACGTACTCCGCACTAATCACCTTCATAGCCCCGATGCCGGGACCACTCCACGAGACCATTATACTGTCGCCCATCGTACTTCCCTTCATCAGAGCCTCGATGTAATATCTCTCGCCGGCCACAAGGCTCTGCGTCTGCGATTCCGCCTCGCCTGCGGTGTTGGCGATCATGACCGCATTCGCCGGATCCTCATCGGGGCTCAAGCGTATCTGTCCCTCATTCTCGGCTTCAATCAAGAACGTATAGTTGCCCGTGTCCGGGGCGAACAGCCAGCCGCGAAGTCGGCTGCCAAATTGCTCGGCCCAGTCCTCAGGACCCTGGAAGTACGACACAAACTCCGATCCGTCAGGATTTTGCGGATAGCGCGCATTACCCGTCAAGTTGGATACATTTGAACCACTAATGTCGAACCACCACTCACGGATGATCTTAACCGGGCCGGGCGCTACCGTCTCAAAGCTCCAGACGCCGCCCTCTCGTTCCGTCCCGTCCATCTCGACCTCGTTGACCCGGAAGTAGTAGCTGGTCTCCGCCTCAAGCAATCCCGGTACATAGGTCGCTTCTTCCTGGATGCCTTTATCGGTGTCGCCGGTACCGTCGGTCACCGCAGCCTTATCGGTGCCGAAGAACAGATGGTGCTTCAGCGGCATTATAGAATGGCCTTTGCCCCAGCTTA